>NZ_JBIEIL010000016.1:0-143882 GCF_043496865.1 Pseudomonas retamae | reverse complement strand
GAAACAAGGGCAAGGCCACCACTGAAGCGTTGGTGATTCTGTCACGTAAACTCGCTCGCATTGCGTTTGCCTTGATGAAAACGAAGACGAACTACGTCAGCAAAACGGCCTAAAAAGCTTGGTGAAAACCATAGAATCTCCCACAGGGGATCGCATACCAACTGTGGGAGCCAGCCTGCTGGCGATGTTTTTGGAACCCCGCTCATTCCCCCGCATACCGCCGACCGGTCGTGCACATGAGAAAAATCCGACTACGATGGTTGGTTCAAATCCCTTTCCAAGGATTTCAACCATGACCTTTGTGTTGGCTCAATGGCTGGTGAGTGCGTTTGCGTTGATCGGCCTGATGCATGTGTATTGGGCGCTGGGTGGGCAATGGGCGGCGGCCGTGGTGGTGCCGCAGGTGCCGGTGGCCGGTTTTGTCGAGACGCTGCGGCCAGCGTTCAAACCGTCGGGCTGGATCACCTTGCTGGTGGCAGCCGCTCTGTTACTGATTGCCGTGCTGGTCTGTATGCGTGTCGGCTGGGGCATGCCGGCGGTGCAGCACAAGGCATTGCAGTGGGTAATCAGCGCGATTGCCTTGCTGCTGTTTGCCCGGGCAATTGGCGATTCGAATCTGGTCGGGTTTTTCAAGGAAGTGAAGGATTCGCGGTTTGCGCGACTGGATACCTGGGTGTATTCGCCGTTGTGTGCGGTGTTGGGGGCGGGGTTGTTGGCGGTGGCCTGGATTTGAGGTGAATTAAAGATCGCTATCGCGAGCAGGCTCACTCCTACATTTGAAATGCGTTCCCATGTAGGAGTGAGCCTGCTCGCGATAGCACCATTTCAGGCGATGGAAGACTTCAGCTACCGCTTTCAGTTTTCCGGCTACTGACCTCAGCCGGAACATCATCCCCGGCCATGCGTTTACGAAACAGTGCAGCCCGTGCCAGCAGCAGTGTCGTCACCGGTACGGTAATCGCCAGCAGGATCGGAATCAGCCAGGCGTGTACCACCGCTGTGGATTTCAGCGCCGAAAAACAAATGATCGAAGCCAGTGCCACACACCAGGCGCCCAGTGTCGACGCCAGTGCCGGCGGGTGCATGCGCTGGAAATAATCCTTCATGCGCAATAATCCCAAGGCGCCAATCAGGGCGAATACGCCGCTGAGCACCAGCAGAATCGCCACTGGAATCTCAACCCATAGAGACAGGCCGTCGGTCATTCGATCACCTCGCCACGCAGCAGGAATTTCGCCAGGGCAAACGAGCCGACGAAGCCAAACAGCGCGATCAACAACGCCGCTTCGAAGTAAGTGTCACTGGCATAACGAATGCCCAGAGTGAGCATCATCAACATGGCGACGATGTACAGGTAGTCCAGCGCCAGGACGCGATCCTGCGCCGAGGGGCCTTTGAACAGGCGAATCAGCGTCAGCACCATGGCCAGCGAGAACAGGAACAGCGTCAGCAGGATCGCATTGGACAGTAATGGGCTCATTCGAAGATCTCCATCAACGGCCGCTCGTACGTGCTTTTGAAATGCTCGATGAATTGCGCTTCGTCATGCAAATCCCACACGTGCAGCAACAAAACGCTGCGATCGAGTGCCAGTTCCGACCATACGGTGCCGGGTACCACCGTGCAGATCATCGCCAGTGCCGCCAGACCGTGAGCATCGCGCAGATCAAGTGGCACTCTGATGAAGCGCGAGCGCGGCGCACGGCGGCCGGCGTTGAGCACGCCCCAGGCGACGATCAGATTCGACATCACCACGTCACGCCCGACCAGTAAGAACAGACGCACAATGCTGCCGGGACGGCGTATGTGCGCGCGTTTTGGGCGCAGTTTGCGCATCATCAACGGTGCCGCAAAACCCAGTGCCGCGCCCAACAGCAGATTGCCCGGGCTGATCGATAGATTCAGCGTCAGCCACAAAATCCACAACGCTAAAGACAACCACGGTGCCGGAAACAGTCGCTTCATGGCTGCACCTCCAGCATCGCGGCTTTGCCTTCGGGGCTGGGCACGGCGCGGGTGCCGAGCACCGCCATCACGTATTGCTGGGGATTATGCAGCGCATCGGCGGTGGCCTGGGTGTAGCGCAGCAGCGGCTCAGCCTGGAACGTCAGCATGATGCTCAGCCCCAACAGCAGGAAGATCGGCGCGCATTCAAGTTTGCGCAGCAACGGCGACGGGCGCTCTTCGGGCGTCCAGAAACGCTGGATACCCAAGCGCGAAAATGCCATCAGCGACGCCAGCCCGGTGAGAATCAACAAGCCCAACAGCGCCCACGCTGCGGTGGAGATTGGCCCGCCGTTACCCAGTCCCAACGGGTTAAGCAATGCACCGATCAGGCTGAGTTTGCCAATGAACCCCGACAGCGGCGGCATGCCGATGATCAACAGTGCGCAAGCAATGAAGCTCAGGCCGAGAAACGCCATGGTCCATGGAATCACCTGACCGACTACGGCTTTTTGCTCGTCGTCGAGGTTGATGCCTTTGGGTGGCTGCAGGGATTCCTGCGGCCGCGGCAGCAATTCGCTTTCGTCTTCCAGCGGGATTTCGTTGGCCGAGCGCGAACGCTCGATCAGCTCCGCCAGCAGGAACAGCGCACTCAGTGCCAGGGTCGAGCTGACCAGATAGAACAGCGCGCCGCCGATCAGGTTGGGCTGAGCGAACCCCACCGCCGACAGCAGAATCCCTGCCGACACCAGAATGCTCAGGCTGGCCATGCGCTCGAGCCGTTGCGCCGCGAGAATTGCCAGCGCTGCGATGCCCATGGTCGCCATGCCGCCATAGATCAGCCAGTCGCCGCCAAAAAATGCCGAAGCCCCGGCTTGCTCTGAGAACAGCAGCGTCCACAGGCGCAACAAGGTGTAGACGCCGACCTTGGTCATGATCGCGAACATCGCCGCCACCGGCGCACTGGCCGAGGAATACGCCGGCACCAGCCAGAAATTCAGCGGCCACATGCCAGCCTTGGCCAGGAACGCAACCGCAAGAATCCCGGCGCCCGCGTGCAGCAAGCCACGGTCGGCTTCTGACACCAGCGGAATCTTCAGCGCCAGATCAGCCATGTTCAGGGTGCCGGTAACGCCATAGATCAGCGCTGCGCCAATCAGGAACAGCGACGAAGCGAGCAGGTTGATCGAGATGTAATGCAAACCCGACGACACCCGTGCTCGACCCGAGCCATGCAGCAGCAAGCCGTAGGACGCGGCCAGCAGTACCTCAAAAAATACGAACAGGTTGAACAGATCGGCAGTCAGGAACGCGCCGTACAGCCCCATCAATTGAATCTGGAACAGCGCGTGGAAGCTCGAGCCTGCGCCATCCCAGCGTGCCATCGCGAACAGCAGGGCGCTGACGCCGATGATTCCGGTCAGCACCAGCATCAGCGCCGAGAGTCGGTCGACCACCAGCACAATACCGAACGGCGCCTGCCAGTTGCCTGGCAAGTACACGCCGATCGAGCCAGGCACACCGGTGGTCTGCGTCCACTGCAGCAGCATCACCGAAATGAACAGGCCGAGGAGGCTGGAGAACAGGTTGATTTTCGCCTTCAGCGGCCGGTGCCGTTCGCCGAGCATCAACATGAGCGCGGCGGTCAGCAGCGGCAGCAGAATCGGAGCGGCGATCAGGTGGGTCATCGCCATCATTCCTTAGGCTCCCGGCCGTCGACGTGGTCGGTGCCGGTCAGACCGCGCGAGGCGAGCAGCACGACAAGGAACAGCGCGGTCATGGCAAAGCTGATGACAATCGCCGTGAGGACCAGCGCTTGCGGCAGCGGATCGGTGTAGTGCAACAAGTCCTGGGTGACGCCGTCCTTGATCACCGGCTCCTTGCCGATGAACAGGCTACCCATACTGAAAATGAACAGGTTGACCCCATACGACAGCAGGCACAGGCCCATGACCACCTGAAACGTCCTTGGCCGCAATATCAGCCAGACCCCCGACGCGGCAAGAACGCCGATGGCAATTGCGATGACTTCTTCCATCAGACGGCTCCTTTGCTGGCGACAGACCTGGGTAGCGACGCGGTCTTGTGGCCCCGCACCGATTGGTGGGCGAGGGCAGTGAGGATCAACAACGTTGAACCGACCACCACGCCATACACGCCGATGTCGAAGAACAGTGCGCTGGCGATGTGAATATCGCCCAGCACCGGCAGCTCGAAGTGCCAGGTGTGCGTGGTCAGGAACGGATAACCGACCAGCATCGCCCCGAGGCCCGTGGCGGTGGCGAACAGCAAACCGGTGCCCATCCAGCGCAGCGGTCGCAGGCTCATTTGCGCTTCGACCCACTGCGTACCGGCCACCATGTATTGCAGGATGAACGCCACCGACATCACCAGGCCGGCGACAAAGCCGCCGCCAGGCTGGTTGTGCCCGCGCATGAACAGGTAGAACGACACCACCAGCGCAACCGGCAGCAGCAGACGCACGAGTACTGCCGGCACCATCATGAAGCCGAGCGCGGTGTCGCTGGCCGAGCGCGGGTTGACCAGATCGGTGACCACGTCCGGCGCCAGCAGACGCTGCTGGGCTGGCAGTTGCAGGCTTTCTTTCGGTGGGCGGAAGCGGCGCAGCAGGGCGAACACGGTCAATGCCACGGCGACCAGCACGGTGATTTCGCCGAGGGTATCGAAGCCTCGGAAATCCACCAGCATCACGTTGACCACATTGCTGCCGCCGCCTTCGGGCAGGGCGCGACTGAGATAGAAGGAGGAAATATCGTTGGGCGTCTGCCGCGTCAGCATGGCGTAGGACAGCAACGCCATGCCGCCGCCGACGGCAATCGATAGCAGCAAATCGCGCAGACGGCGAATTCGCGCCTTGCGCAGGCTGCTTGGCAGTGGCGAGACTTCTTCGATGCGGCGTGGCAACCAGCGCAGGCCGAGCAGGATCAGCACCGTAGTGACCACTTCGACGGCGAGCTGGGTCAGCGCCAGATCCGGCGCGGAGAACCAGACAAAGGTCACGCAGGTCATCAAGCCACAGACGCTGACCATGGTCAGTGCCGCCAGCCGGTGATACTTGGCTTGCCAGGCGGCGCCGAGGGCGCAGGCAATCGCCAGTAGCCACAGGGTGACGAAAACAATCGAGCCGGGGATCTTCGGCCGATCGCCCCAGCTCAGGCTGCTGTGCAACATCGGGATCAGGCCGGCAAGCACTGCCGCCAATACCACCAGAAACAATTGCATCTGCAGACGCTTGGTGCCGAGGCGGCGTTCGACGCGCCGGGCCAGGCGCATCATCACCACCAGACTGCGCTCGAACAGGCGCTTGCCGTTGAAGCGACCCACCAGCGGCGGGTATTTGAAGCGGCCCAGTCGGAACTGCCTGCGCAGCAACCAGTAGAGGAGGATGCCGCCGGACATGGCGATCAGGCTCATGATCATCGGCGCGTTCAGGCCGTGCCAGATCGCCAGGCTGTATTCGGGCAACTCGCCGCCGACCACCGGCAGCGCCGCAGCGGCGAGCAGCGGGCCGACGATTTGCGCGGGGAAAATCCCCACCAGCAGGCAAGTGAACACCAGCAATTCGACCGGTGCGCGCATCCAGCGCGGAGGTTCATGCGGGGTGTGCGGCAGGTCGGTGGCGGTCGGGCCGAAGAACACATCGACTGTAAACCGCAGCGAGTAGGCGACGCTGAACATGCCGGCGATCGTGGCGACGATCGGCAGACTGGTTTCGACCCACGCCGTGGCATTGATGAACACGGTTTCGGCGAAGAACATTTCCTTCGAGAGGAAACCGTTGAGCAACGGCACTCCCGCCATCGAGGCGCTGGCGACCATGGCCAGTGTTGCGGTGAAGGGGATCAGCTTGAACAGGCCGCTGAGTTTGCGGATATCGCGGGTACCGCTTTCATGGTCGATGATGCCAGCGGCCATGAACAGCGACGCCTTGAAGGTGGCGTGGTTGAGAATGTGGAAGACGGCGGCCACGGCTGCCAGCGGACTGTTCAGACCGAGCAGCAGGGTGATCAGGCCGAGATGGCTAATGGTCGAATAGGCCAGCAAGCCTTTCAGGTCGTTCTGGAACATCGCGCAATACGCGCCGAGCAACAGCGTACAGGCGCCGGCCCCGCTGACGATGTAGAACCATTCTTCACTGCCCGACAGCGATGGCCATAAACGTGCCAGCAGGAAAACCCCGGCCTTGACCATGGTCGCCGAGTGCAGATAGGCAGAAACCGGGGTGGGCGCCGCCATTGCGTGGGGTAGCCAGAAGTGGAAGGGGAACTGTGCGCTTTTGCTGAGAGCGCCGATGAGAATGAGCGGCAGGAGGATGGGGTAGAGGGCGTGTGCGCGAATCATGTCGCCGGCGGCCAGGACCTTGTCGAGGTCATAGCTGCCGACCACATGGCCGAGGATCATGACCCCCGCCAGCAGGCACAATCCGCCGGCCCCCGTGACCATCAACGCCATGTACGCGCCGCGCCGGGCGTCGGCACGGTGATGCCAATAGCCGATCAGCAGGAAGGAGAACAGGCTGGTCAGCTCCCAGAAAAATACCATTTGAATCAGGTTGCCGGAAATCACCAACCCGAGCATGGCGCCCATGAACGCTAGAAAAAATGCGAAGAAACGCGGCACCGGATCGTCCGGCGACATGTAATAACGGGCATATAAAGAAACGAGGGTGCCGATGCCCAGCACCAGCATCGAGAACAGCCAGGCGAAGCCGTCCATGCGCAGAATGAAATTCAGACCGAGGCTGGGCAGCCACATGAATTCTTCGCGGATCACGCCGCCATGGGCGATTTGCGGATACAGCATTGCGACCTGGACGGTGCCGATCAGAGCGACCAGCCCTGCCAGCAGGGATTCGGCGTTGCGCGCGTTGTGTGGCAGCACGGCTGCCAGACAGCTGCCTATGAAAGGCAGAAGCAGTAGAACTATCAGGGACATAGGCTTCTAATCTGCGGAGGTTTGTGAAGCATCATACGTGCCAGCTCCCTGATCACCAAACGGCAGGATGTCTCAGAATCCTACAAAGTAGTCCGGTTTTTTGTGTTTAGCCTTGTTTCAGTGGCAGGGATGATGTGGCGGATGGCATTTTCGCGAGCAGGCTCGCTCCCACCTTGAAATACATTCCATTGTGGGAGCGAGCCTGCTCGCGAAAGCGCCGGGCCAGACGCTCGAGATGTTATCGATCAACCCTGAGTTTCCCGCTCCAACTCAGTTTCGGCGTCGGACCTCGCAGCCTTGGTCTTCAACTCACTGACAATCACCGCCGCAACGATCAACCCGGCCCCCATCAGCGCAATCGCCGGCAACCGCTCGCCAGCAATTCGCCCGACAATCCCGGCCCACACCGGCTCACCGGCATAAATCAGCGTTGCCCGCGTCGGCGAAACGCTTTTCTGCGCCCAGTTCATCGCCACCTGAATCGCCGCGCTCGCTGCGCCCAGGCCCAGCGCGGTGATCAGCAGCGTCCAGGAAAAATCCGGAATCAGCTCACCGGTCGGCACCACCAGCAGGAACGACAGCACCGCCGTCGTCGCCAGTTGCACCACCGTCACCCGACGCACATCGACCTGGCCGGCATAGGTGCTGATCAGAATGATCTCGGCAGCAATGGCGATCGCACTGATCAATGTAGCGATCTCGCCGGGACTGAAATTCAGCGCAGCGCCGGACGGGCCGGACAACAGCATCAGCCCGGTAAACGCCAGCATGATGCCGATGCTTGGCATCAACCCCGGCCGCCGCCCCAGCACCAGCCACTGCAACAACGGCACGAACGGTACATACAACGCCGTGATAAACGCTGACTGACTGCTCGGAATGGTCTGCAGGCCCACCGTCTGCAAGCCGTAACCGAGCATGATCGCCACGCCGATGAACGCACCGGCCTTGAATTCGAACACGGTCAGTTCACGCAGATGACGCCAGGAGAACAGCGCAACAATCAGCGCAGCAGCCGCAAAACGCAGACCGACAAAAAACATCGGGCCGCTGACGGTCATCGCATGCTGAACCAGCAGGAACGTGCCGCCCCAGATCATCGTAATCAGCACCAGCACGCACTCGGCTTTGCTGAATCGGGAAAGACGCACAGGATTAGAGGAAGTGTTCGGTGACATGGTGGCCTTGCGTACGATAAAAAGGAGGCCGCACAATGCGGCCAACGTTGCGCAGTATACTGCCCAACCCCCACCGAGTGAGCAATATAGTGCACAAAGATTCCATGCAACGCGCCTCTGTACTGCAGCACGTCAGCCAGAATGTCCGACGGTTGCGGCATGCTGCCGACCTGAGTCAGACAGCACTGGCGGAAAAATCCGGGGTCAGTCGGCGCATGCTGGTAGCGATCGAGGCGGGCGAGAAGAATGTCAGCCTGACCACGCTGGATCGCGTCGCCGAAGCGCTCGATGTGGCGTTCAGTGATCTCATCCAGGCCCCGGATGCCCGCGATCCCAGCCGCATCAACGAGGTGGCATGGGCCGGCAGCATTCCCGGCAGCAAAGCAGTATTGCTGTCGAAAGCCATCGCTACGCGCGAAGTCGAGCAGTGGGAATGGTGTCTGCAACCCGGTGAGGTCTATCCCTCGCAGGTCGACGCCGAGGGCTGGAGCGAGCAGATTTTTGTCTTTGAAGGATGCCTGACGCTGATGCTCGGCGACCAGCCGCAGCAGATCAATGCCGGGGAGTTCTACATGTTTGCCAGCCACCAGCCGCATTCTTATCGTAATGATGGCGACGTGGCGGCGCGATTCATCCGTAATGTGGTGATTTGAATGAGCCTGAGCGCAGACGTCCTTATCATCGGCGGCGGCCTCAGCGGCACGATGCTCGCGGTCCAGTTATTGCGTCTGCCCGGGCAGCGCAAGATTCTCATTATCGAGCCGCGCGCTGAGCTTGGTCGGGGCGAGGCCTACAGCGCTGTCGAGCTGGGCCACACGCTGAACGGTAACGCCGCGCGCATGAGCGTCGACCCGGACAATCCTGATGACCTGACTCAATGGCTCACCGGGCACATCGCTGCCGGCGGCTGGCCGGAGTCTGCCGAGCAGAACGTGCCGGTCAGCGAACTGTTCCCGCCGCGCGGATTGTTCGGTGTCTATGTCCAGCAGCGTCTGGCTGAAGCCCGCGCAATCGGCGCGCAACACGGCTCGAGCGTCGAACACATCTGCGCCGAAGTCACTGACTTGGTATCCGCTACGGATTCGGTACGGCTGAGCTTGAGCGACGGGCAAACCCTGCACGGAGCCTATGCGGTGCTGGCGACCGGTATGTTTCCCGCCGCGCGAACCCCACAAAAAGCCTCCAGCGGCCTCAACGCCGCCGCGCTCGATCCCTGGGATGTCACCGCCATGCGCCTGCTCGACCCCCAATCGGCCGTGCTGATCATCGGCTCCGGCCTGACCATGGTCGACGCGGTGGTGTCGCTGGAGCAGGCCGGGCATCGCGGGCCGATCAAGGTGTTTTCCCGGCATGGCTTGTTGCCGCATGTGCGCCGGCAACCACCGGCATGGGTGGATTTCCTCGCTGCCGATCACAACCTCCGCACGCCACGGCAGTTGTTGCGCGAACTGCGTCGACAATGCCAGATAGCCAGTGCGCAAGGTATCGACTGGCAGGCACCGCTGGACACGGTTCGTGTGCATATCGCGCGTTTGTGGAGTCAGGCGAGCGACGTACAGCGGCGACAATTCGTACGCCATGTGCGGCCATGGTGGGAAAGTCATCATCACCGTTCGCCGCCGTTGAGCGCGCAGTTGCTTGAGAGACTGCATGGGGCAGGGCGGCTGACGATTGATGCTGCATCGTTCAAGAGGCTCGAGCCGAGTCCAGAGGGTGGAATCGGTATTCGCATTCGGCGTCGTGGAGAATCCGAAACGCGCGTGGTAATGGGCGCCGCGCTGATCAACTCCAGCGGCATCGAGTACGACTGGCGCCGCGTGGCGCGGCCGTTGCCCCAGCAGTTGCTGGCGCGCGGTCTGGTGCAACCGGGGCCGTTGGCGCTGGGAATTGCCGCGGCGGCAGATGGTTCAGTGCGGGATGCCGAAGGGCACGCCTCCAGGCGTTTGTTTGCCATGGGGCCACCGTTGCGCGGGATGTGGTGGGAAAGTACGGCGGTGACGGATGTGGCGTTACAGGCCAAGGCGCTGGCTGCGCGGTTGGTGAGTCACGGCTGATGTCGTTCTTCAGGGCCTCATCGCCAGCAGGCTGGCTCCCACAGGGTTTTGGGGCGTGCACGGATTTTGCCTTCACTCGAGCAGCGAGGGAGCCAGCCTGCTGGCGATGGCGGTGTACCAGTCAGCATTTAGCTGTCTGATCTGCCGCTTTCGCTGGCAAGCCAGCTCCCCCATGGAGCTGTGTAAGGCGTGAAAGTTACGCCACCACTCGATAACACGGCACATACGCCGCGCCACCCGGCAGTTTCATCCGGTGCTGGGCGACAAACGCTTTGAGCAGGGCGTCGAGCGGTTGCATGATCGCCGCGTCGCCGCGGATCTGGTACGGCCCGTGCTCTTCGATCAGGCGAATACCCTTGTCCTTGACGTTACCGGCGACGATCCCTGAGAACGCGCGACGCAGATTCGCTGCCAGTTCGTGGGCAGGCTGGTCGAGGTGCAACTTCAGGTTGGCCATGTTTTCGTGAGTCGGATCGAACGGGCGCTGGAAGCCTTCGTCGATCTTCAACAGCCAGTTGAAATGGAAAGCGTCGTTGCGTTCGCGGCGGAACTGTTTCACGGCTTTCAAGCCTTGGGTCATTTGCCGCGCTACTTCAGCCGGATCGTCGATGATGATTTCGTAATGCTGACGGGCCGCTTCGCCGAGAGTTGCAGTGACGAACGCATCGAGTTGTTCGAGATACGGCGCGGCATTTTTCGGGCCGGTGAGGATCACCGGGAAGGGCAGGCCCTTGTTGTCCGGGTGCATCAGGATGCCGAGCAGGTAGAGGAACTCTTCGGCCGTACCGGCGCCGCCGGGGAAAATGATGATGCCGTGGCCGACCCGCACGAACGCTTCCAGACGTTTTTCGATATCCGGCAGGATCACCAGTTCGTTGACGATCGGGTTCGGCGCTTCGGCGGCGATGATGCCCGGCTCGGTCAGGCCGAGGTAGCGGCCGCCGTGAATGCGCTGTTTGGCGTGGGCGATGGTCGCGCCTTTCATCGGGCCTTTCATCACGCCCGGGCCGCAGCCGGTGCAGATGTCGAGGCTGCGCAGGCCCAGCTCATGGCCGACCTTTTTGGTGTATTTGTATTCTTCGGTGTTGATCGAATGGCCGCCCCAGCACACGACAATCTTCGGTTCGACACCCGGACGCAAGGTGCGCGCGTTGCGCAGCAGGTGGAACACGTAGTCGCTGATGCCTTGGGAATTGCTCAGGTCGATGCGCTGGCTGTCCAGCTCGTTTTCGGTGTAGACGATATCGCGCAGGGCGCTGAACAACATCTCCCGGGTGCTGGCGATCATTTCGCCGTCGACGAACGCGTCGGCCGGAGCGTTCAACAGTTCGAGGCGCACGCCGCGATCCTGTTGGTGAATGCGGATTTCGAAGTCCTTGTAGGCTTCGAGAATGGTCTTGGCGTTATCGACATGGGCGCCGGTGTTGAGGATGGCCAGGGCGCACTGGCGGAAGAGAGTGTAGGTACTGCCGGATCCGGCTTCGCTCAGTTGTTGCACTTCACGTTGAGAGAGGGTTTCCAGGCTGCCTTTCGGACTGACCGAGGCATTGATTACGTGTCGTTGGGTCATGCAGTGATCCTTAAAACGATGTCATTCCCTGAGCAGGCGAACGGCATCCGAATAATGTGTATCCATGAATGAAGATGGCACGATCTGCGCTATACCGCCATGTCCCCGTTGGACGCTGAAAAGATCAAAAGGAGCCCCAGCATAGCTAAATCCGCGCCAGAGGCGATAATGCGCCGGGCGGTTTTTTCCGTTACTCCTCTTGTCGCTCAAGGAAGTTATTTGTGATGTTCGAGATTCAACCGATGGACGCCGCCACTTTCCGCCAGCAGACCCGGCGCAGCACGATCATCATCGCCGTGCTGTTTCTGGTATTGGCAATGTTGTTTTCCAGCGTGGCCGTGGCGCTGTTCGGCGAACCTGCTGGCGATAACCTGCGCTTCAATGTCGGCGGGGTGTTCCTGGCCTTTTTACTGACCGGCGCATTGCTCCGTGGACGCTTCTGGCATCAGAGCTGGATGGCGCCGGCGGTGTACAGCTGGCGGCTCAAACGTAGCCTGATGACCATCACCAACGTGATGCACCACCTCACCGCCGCCGTCGCGCAAAACGATCCGACCGCGTTGAAAGTGCTGCGGTTCTATCATCTGGGGCTGATGCAGATGCACGAGCTGGACGGCAACTCCAGCGATCACGGGCAGCTGTGGCGGGAAGTCGAAGAGCATAAACAGCGCATGCAGGCGCAGGGGCTCGATACCGAGCAGACGCGCCTGGATCCGACATGGCTGGAAGGGTTGAAGCAGACGCCGCGCTAAGGCGTCAGCGTATTCAGCCGAAAATCAGCGAGCGGTGTGTGCCTGCCCCGGCGCGGGCTCCGTCGCCGACCGCCAGTGCGACGGAGCCGGCAGCCAGTGCGGCGTCTC
This sequence comes from Pseudomonas retamae, assembly GCF_043496865.1. Taxonomy (NCBI): domain Bacteria; kingdom Pseudomonadati; phylum Pseudomonadota; class Gammaproteobacteria; order Pseudomonadales; family Pseudomonadaceae; genus Pseudomonas; species Pseudomonas retamae. The sequence continues at coordinate 131,320 of NZ_JBIEIL010000016.1, read as the reverse complement.
CGCAGGCGAAGACCCCAGGGACGCTGGTTTGTTGGGTCGCGTCAGTCTGAATAAACGGCCCCATCGGCCCTTCTTCGAGTACACAGCCCAACTGATCGGCCAGTGGACTTGCCATGCGTGTGCGCGGCATGGCGAACAGACCGGCGACCGCGACGATCTCGCCGTCGCTGAGGACCACGTCGGCACGCGCGCCATCGATGCGCCTGACGCGCCGGGTTTCCAGCCTGACTCCCCGTGCAGCCAACTGCGCCAGTTGTTCGGCATCGGGTTCGAAAACGCCATTGATGAAGAACGTGGTCGGGCCCCAGTCAGGCAGCATCAGGGCGTGATGAATCGACAGGGGCGCGGTCGCCAATACGCCGATTGCGCCATGATTCAGCTCGTAGCCGTGACAGTAAGGACAGTGAAAAACGCTTTGGCCCCAGCGTGGTTGGAGTCCTTCGATGTCCGGCAATTCGTCGATCACGCCCGACGCGAGGATCAGGCGCCTGGCGCTGAGCTGCTCGCCGGTGCGGGTGCGCACAGCAAAACCAGCGTCAACCTGCACGGCCTCTACCGCCGTATCTGCCAGCCATTGCACGGTAGGGTAGGCCATCAGTTGCGCCCGCGCCTCGGCAGCAATGTCGCCGGGTGCGCGTCCGTCCTGTCCGAGAAAGCCGTGGGAAGTGTCGGTGAAGCGATTGCGCCGCAGGCCTGAATCGAGCACTAGCACGCTGCGCCGGGCGCGGGCCAGCTGCAGGCCTGCTGACAGCCCTGCGTAACTGCCGCCGACAATGATGACGTCGTACACCATGATCCAGATCTCCGCTGTGAGGTTTTCAGCGTACAGCGTAAGTTACGTGAAAAAAGACTGTCAATAGTCTCGTAACTTCAGATCTTGCAAGCGATACTCGGAGGTATTCTTTGTTCAGTCTGGAAATGCTCAAGTGAGAAACGACACGCGCCTGTCGCGCATGCTGCATGTGCTGATCCACATGGATCGCCACGAAAAACGCGCCACTTCGGAAACCATCGCCGGGATGCTTGGCACCAATCCGGTGGTGGTGCGGCGCACCATGGGCTTGCTCAAGGAGCAGGGTTTCGTGACGTCGGAGAAGGGCCATCAGGGCGGCTGGGCGCTGGCCAAACCGTTAAAGCAGATTACGTTGCTGGAAATTCACCAGGCACTGGGCACGCAGTCGATTTTTTCCATCGGCTTATCGACGGATCATCCACAGTGCCTGGTCGAGCAGGCGGTCAATGCCGCGCTGACGCGAACCTTCGATGAGGCGCAAGCGCTATTGCTGTCGAGACTGGGCAGCATCACCCTGGCGGAGCTGGCAGCGGATTTCGATTCGCGCTTCAAAACCGTTTGCGAGGTCGATCAGGGCTGAGCGGCAGCGCGACGCGACTTCCACGAACGAATCAAGCGTCCGTACACCAGCAAGTTGATCGCCAGCACCACGCTGCCAAGCGCCAGTTGAATCTGCGGGGTCAGCCCAGCCGGGTAGATGATCGGCCAGATGTAATGCTCGATGAAGCCTCCGGCGTATTCGGTCTGGCCGGCGGCGTGGCGCATGAGGTTTTCCCAGTAGGTCAGCGGGCAGGTCAGGTGCAGCAACTCGACCGCCACGCCCCAGGCGACAGCCGGCAAATGCAGCCACACCAAGCGTGGCCATCTGAGCACCAGCAGCCCGCCAAACAGCACGAACAGAATGAACAAAAGATGAAACAGCACCAGCCCATCGGCTGCGATTCGGTACAGCATGTCGTTTCCCTGACGCGATTGTGATGACGCCATGTTACGCCGACGTGGGGATTAAAGCTCAGGGCGAACGCCCCGCATGGGCCCTTGCCTGAAACCTGATCTACGCTTGAAGGAAGACTGTTGACGGTGGCAGGAGGTGCGCATGACGAATGAGCAAAAGCAGCCTGAAAACGATATAGAAACGGATGAACCGAGCGAAGAAGAAATCGAGCGCGAGAAGCGCAAGGAAAAAACCTGGAAGCATGACGATGGTCAGGATCTTTCCGAGCCTGACCGCAAGTTCTGAGCAGTCGATACGAAAAGCCCCGCGATGGCGGGGCTTTTTACTGACTCAAAGATCGTCCAGTTGGGTGAAATCCGGGTGTGAGGCCCGATATCCCAAGGTCCTGTCGATCCAGGCATTCAGCTCGTTGACCATCACCGGCGCGTGGCCGGGATAGTTTTCGAGGGTGCTGCGCAGGATCCGTTCGATATCGGGAACGGCACGCAGGTTTCGGGTCTTGATGTAGTGGCCGATAAAACAGTCGAGTTCAAAGCGCTCTGTCGTGGACAGATGAATACACTCCAGGCCACCGACCTGTTTGATTGCAAAATCGTCGCGCAACTTAGTTCTCTGCAAGGCTTGTAGATGTTGTTGGGAATCCTGGTTCGTTGACTCTTTGGTCAACTGGTATACCAAATGGAAATGCGGCGCGCATGCTAGCTGTAGTGCAGCGAAATGTATGTACGACGGTCGGGTTGTCTGACAAGCGGTTGGTCCATTTGCGTATCGGTTACATTTGCACTGTTTCACGAGTGAAACAGCCGTTGTAACGCGAACGAGCCAATGGTTTGCTGAAATGACGTCCGCCGCTTATTCAACTGGCTGAATCAATTCAGCATTCTGGTTTCTTACGTTGCCGATGGCTTTGCCGACCTTGTGCCATTCGAACCGCTCGCTGTGTTCACCTTCGAACAACATCTGCTCGGCGCGTTCAATGGAGGTCGCCGGGTCGAGCCACTCGCGTGCCAGTTCCGGGCCAAGCACCACCGGGCGGCGATCATGCACATCGAGCAGGCCTCCGACTGCTTCGGCGGTAATGATCACAAAACCGTCATCGTCTCGAGCCGCGCGTTGCGCTGTGGGAAATTGGCCGATGGCGGCGCAGAAAACCGCGCTGTGATCTGCGCGACGAATGAGCCATGGCTGGCGGTTTTTTTCCCCGGTGTCGACCCATTCAAACCAGTTGTCGACGGGGACAATCAGGCGATGGCGCCAGATCGAGCGGAAAAACGCGCCATGGGCGACTTTTTCTACGCGGGCATTGATCGGCGCAGGGCGGTTTGTGGCCCAGTGCGGACGCCAGCCCCAGCGCAGGTTGTCGGCCTGAATGCGTTGCCCCTGTTGATGGAGAACCGCCAGCGCTGCGGTCGGCGCCGCGTTGTAGCGAGCCAGCGGTGCATCGCCGACGTGATTGATCAAGGCATCGGGAATGCTCAATGCTGCGACGAAATCGTGAATGCCGCGGTACTGCGAGAGTCTTCCGCACATGGGCTGAATCTCCGGTTGGACACTTCAGTTTAGTCGCTGACGGCTCCAGCGAAGATTCTCTCCATCAAAGAGCAATGACGTAACAAGCGCCGGAACCAAAGCCCGTGTACCTTATCCAACCTCGGCTCGCGAAGGGCAATGCACGGATGGGGTAGGGGCGAGGGAAGTTGCCAATCGACAACAAGACGGCAGCGGTTGCGCTCAAGGCAAACATGACATCCGGACTCAAGCTTTTTACAGCGGCACTCATGGTGCTCGGGCTGGCCGGTTGTATCGCCGCGCCGATAGACATGACTGCGCGAACGCAGACGCGCCTGCAGGCCCAGGCACCGGTGCGGTTCCTGCTGACCTTCGACGACGGCCCCAGCGCTTCGAGCTTTTGGAACCCGACGGCGATGGTGCTCGACGGCCTCAAGGACAATCCGCTGCAAGCCAATATCAAAGCGGTGTTCTTCGTGCAGACCCGTGCGCCGCGAGCTGGCAATAGTGAGATAGGCCGCAGCCTGATGCGGCGGGAACACGCCGAAGGGCACATCCTGGCGTTTCACACAGCGACCCATTGGCACACCAATCATCGCTCGCTGGACCCGCAGCAACTGGAAGCGTCGCTGAGTAACGGCAGCGCCGATATCGAGGCGATCACCGGTGCGCCACCGAAATTACTGCGCCCGCCATTCTGGAATTACGACAAACGCACCTTCGCGGCCTATCAGCAGCACGGTTTGCAGGTGTTGCTGACGGATCTGAGCGCCAACGACGGCAAGATCTGGGGCTTCAATGCCAGCCCACGCCGGCGCGCCAATCTGCTGCGGCAGTTATCCGAGGTGCGTGAGCGTATCGCCGCAGGGGAATTGCCGACGGTGGACGGGGTGATTCCAGTGGTGGTGACCTTTCATGACCTCAATCGCTACACCGCGCGGCATACCCGCGAATACCTGCAGATCCTCGTCGACAGTGCGGCCGCCACGGGTGTGAAGCTGGACGGCAAGGCTTTTTATGACGACCGCGAAGCATTGCAGAAAGCGGCGTTGGCGCGCACGGTCGAAAAGAGCTCGGAACCGGTAAGTCTGCCCGGAATGTGGAACTGGATCTGGGATCATGACTCGCATTGATTCGCGAACCAGTCGACGTTTGTGCGACTGCACGTAGCGCAGTGGTGATCTATGCTTTATCGATTAAACGGCCCCATCGCCTGCGAGGCGCGCCCCCATGCTTGCTCTTGACGACATCTGCCGCATCGTTGAATCAGGCTTTCCCACGTTTGGATGTGAATGCACACCCACAGCGCACGGGTTGTTGCAGATCAAGGTTTATCGGCCGGAAAACGGTCAGGTCGAGCTGCTGCTCAACGGTGTATCGCCGGAACATCTCGTCACGATCCGTGATATTTCCAACTTCATTGGCGAACTGCGCACAGAGATGAGCGCCGGGCGTCGCGCGTTTGCCGGTTAAAACTACAAACGTCGTTGAAACGCTTCAACAATGCGCAGCGTCGCTTCATTGGTATTCAAATGGCGCACCGCATCCAGCGGATGCCAGATGCAATCGATGATTTCGTTCTGCGGGCGCACTTGCTCAAGGTCTGCCACCGAAGCCTCGTAGACGTGATGCCGAGTACTGCCGCTCTGCATTTCCATCAGATACAACACATCGTCGGCATTCAGCCCGGTTTCTTCCTGCAACTCACGCACGGCCGCTTGCGCACGGGTTTCCCCGGGCTCGACCTTGCCGCCGGGCAATGTCCAGTGGCTGCGCGGTTTGCGGACCAGGAGAATGTGGCGATCCTGCTCGCATATAACGGTTGCACGTACTTTCATCGGTTACCTGTTTATTGCCTGTCACTTAATTGTCATCAAACTGCAATATTTGAGCCGGTGCCTCAAGTAAAGGTTTCAATAAGATTTTGAGCGAGCGTGGTGGCGGAAAGTGCAAGATTTCTGAAGGCCGGACCTTGCGACATCCGGTCGGCAAATCCAGTGAGTCCGGGTGTAAGGTAACCCTGTGAAGCTGGAACTGACCGTAAGCAACTATGGAGGTGTCCATGAGCATGCCGATGTTGAACAAGATGCACATGAACGGCTATGACGTGCTTAGCGTGAACAATGGCCCCTGGCGGGTCTGCACCCAGGGTGACCGGCTGGCATCGTTTGCCAGTAAAGAGGAAGCGCTGGCGTACGCCGCAGCACTGCCTGGCTACAAAAAACGCTCGACGCGGGCGAAAAGTCACACAGCTCAGTGACGGGTGGTAACCGAGAGCCCCGGCAAATGCCGGGGCTCTTTGGTTGAAGGGGAAAACAGGTTGGGACTCAGTGCACCTTGATTCGGCTGATGGCGCGCGCTTTCACTTCTTTGGCGTAGATTTGCAGCCGTTCCTCATCGCTTTGCAGCACCTGGCACGACCTCAGCACCGCTTGCGCGTCCGCTTCGTTGCCCGATTTGCGCAACTGCTCGGCGATGCGTTTCAGATCGACAGCTGACCAGCGCAAGTCCGATGCAACGCTTTGCAGGTCGCGCTGAAGTTCGTGTTCGTATTCATTGAGCCGCATGATCATCTCCTGAACATTCTCGGTAAAACAGAGTAGTCGCATTTTTCGCCGATGGGCAAAGCTCGTTCGTCTGTCTGTCCAGGTTGTGAAAGGTTGTGCAGATCGCGCCGCGGGCGGCGTGCCACGATGGATGTGCGCCCGGTTACGCGTTACATTCGCTTTTTTTGGGATCAGGAATACACCATGCGGATATGGATCGGGGTTTTGGCGTTTGCCCTGTTGGCGGGTTGTTCGTTACCGAGGTCACTCGTGCCGGGTGAACCAAATGTCAGCAAGACCAGCGACAAGGCACCCAAGGACTATGCCGCCTGTGTCTTACCGTTGTGGCAGCGGGATGTAGCGAAGACCTCGCAAAGCTCTATTTCCAACGGCTACCGCATCACCGCGCCAAGTGTCATCACTGCGGATGAGATCCTCGATATCGTCAAATACAAGGACGGCAGCCGGGTTTCGTTGTATCAGGGGCCGCCATGGGCCAAGTCGGGGGCGTTGCGCCAATCGGTGCGTGATTGCCTGTAGCCGGCTACGGCATGAAACGCCCGGTGACAGTTGCACCCGAACGGTTTGCCAGCGTGCACTAGGCTTTCGAGTGTCGGTCGGCAAGACCTCGAAGAGAGCCTCGGATCATGGATGATCTGGTCAAAGAAGTCATACCGTTGTTGCAGTATCTGATTCCCGGGTTTCTATCCGCATGGATTTTCTATTCACTCACGGCGTTCAAGCGGCCTGATACGTTCGGGCAGATTGTGCAGGCGTTGATTTTTACGTTTGTGGTTCAGGGAGCGGTGTTGGCTGTCAGGTCGTTGTGTTTGTGGGTTGGCTCAAAAGGTTTGTCCATTGGGCAATGGGACTCAAGGGCAGAAACAGCGTGGGCAAGCGCTTTTTCGCTGATGCTCGGACTTCTCGCCTGTTATCTGGCCACTGGCGATAAATTGCACGCGTGGTTACGCAAGAGAAACGTCACGAAACAATCTTCTTACCCTAGCGAATGGTTCTGCGCCTTTGCGCAATATGAGCGTTTCATTACCTTGCATTTGAACGATGAAAGGCGCGTCCTGGGCTGGCCGGTGGAGTGGCCAAGAGAATCAGTCAGCGGTCACTTCGTGATGCAATACCCTCGCTGGCTCAACGATGATGGCCAACCGGCCTCTTATGGTGCGGAGTTTTTGTTGATAGATTCCGCGAACGTCAAATGGGTTGAATTCAGCCCTACCTCAGAGGGATCCGCATGCCGACTGCCAGAGCACCACAACCCATGCCAAAACATTTAGAGCGCCTCTTCGTCGGGCCGGATGGAAAGATGCTGGAGGTGCCATTGATCAAGGGGCCAAGCGCGCCGCCTCCGCTCAAGCGTCGGCCGGCACGATAGATCACTAGCCCCAACCTTGCACCACAGCCCGGCGAATCGCTTCCAGCAACATCGCAAACGCCGGGTTGTCATTATTTTCGCGCCAGATCAGATGCAGTTCGCTCTGCACCCCTTCGCCCAGATCGATATCGCGAAACACTACGTTCTTGAACACCACACTGGTCGCGCAACGCGGTACCAGCGCCAGGCCCATGCCGGCGTTGACCAACGCCAGAATTGTCAGTGATGAACCCAGCCACTGCACATAATCCGGTGCAACTCGCGCCGAGCGCAGCATGCCGGTCAGCAGTTCGTTGAACGGTGGATAGGCCGCATGGGAGTACATCAGAAACGGTTGTTGATCCAGATCGCTGACCAGCACTTCGGCCGCCATCGCCAGCGGGTGCGCGCTGGGCACCGCCAGCACAAACGGCTCGCGGACCAGGCATTCGGTGGCATAGCCCGGCTCCAGCAGCGGCGCGCGGGCGATGCCCAGATCAATGCGCCGCGCACGCAGGGCTTCGTGTTGCTGATAGGTGTTCATCTCGCTCAGATCGATTTTCACCTGCGGCTGTTTCAGCCGTGCCTCGGCGATCACCTTGGGCAAGAACTCATACACCGCGCTGCCGACGAAACTGATGTTCACCGAGCCGATATCACCTTCGGCAAAACGCCGTGCGGTGATTGCTGCTTGCTGGGCGCGTTCGAGCAAATTCTGCGCTTCGATGAAAAATGCGCGCCCGGCGGCCGTCAGCGCAACGCTACGGGTGCTGCGGGTGAACAATTCGACGCCGAGGTGATGTTCAAGCAACTGGATCTGCCGGCTCAGCGGCGGCTGGGTCATGTTGAGCCGTTCGGCAGCGCGGCGAAAATTCAGTTCGGTGGCAACGGTGGTGAAGCAACGCAGTTGGGTCAGTTCGAACATTGATCTAATCCGGGTATCAATCGAATGCCAAGTTAGATTAGACGGGATCAATGCGCGGCGTCCATGATCGTTCCATCGCTTCAGCCATTCCTAAAAACAACAAGATCGGGAGTCGCCCCTTGAAAACCCTGCAGAGTCCAGCGGACATCACGGTGCTCGCCCGCGCCGCCGCCAAGGTCAAGCGCCACGTGCTGCCGCTGTTCGTGGTGATGTTCATCGTCAACTACATCGATCGGGTCAACATCGGCTTTGTCCGTAGTCATCTGGAAACCGATCTGGGTATCGGGGCTGCGGCGTACGGCTTGGGCGCCGGTCTGTTCTTCATCGGCTACGCGTTGTTCGAAGTGCCCTCCAACATGCTGTTGCAGCGTTACGGCGCGCGCGTCTGGCTGACGCGGATCATGTTCACCTGGGGCGCGGCCGCCATGGCCATGGCGTTCGTGCGCGGTGAAACCAGCTTCTACGTGTTGCGCTTCATTCTTGGCGCGGCCGAGGCGGGGTTCTTTCCCGGGATCATTTATTACTTCACGCAATGGCTGCCAGCCTCCGAACGAGGCAAGACCATGGCGGTATTTCTCAGCGGCTCGGCGATTGCTTCGGTGATCTCCGGCCCGGTGTCCGGTGCGTTGTTGCACATCAGCGGTCTTGGCTTGCACGGCTGGCAGTGGATGTTTCTGATCGAGGGCGCGGCGTCGGTGGTGCTGTGCGCGTTCGTCTGGTTCTGGCTGCAATCGCATCCACGTCAGGCCAAGTGGCTGAGCGAAGACGAGCGTGAAGCGCTGGTCGCGGCGATTGCCGAAGAGCAGCGTGCCCGCGAAGCGGTGCAGGTCAGCAAGCCGTCAATGTTCAAGTTGCTGGCGGATCGGCAGATCGCGCTGTTCTGCTTCATCTACTTTTCCATCGCCCTGACCATTTACGGCGCGACGTTCTGGCTGCCGAGCATGATCAAGAAGATGGGCAACCTCGGCGACTTCCAGGTCGGCCTGCTCAATTCGATCCCGTGGATCATTTCGATTGTCGCCATGTACGGTTTTGCTGCGATGGCCGGCAAATGGAAATTCCAGCAGGCGTGGGTCGCTCTGACCCTGGTGATCGCCGCCATCGGCATGTTCATGTCGACCACCGGCGGCCCGGTCTTCGCCTTCGTTGCCATCTGCTTCGCGGCGATTGGCTTCAAAGCGGCATCGGCGCTGTTCTGGCCTATTCCACAAAGCTATCTCGATGCGCGCATCGCGGCGGCGGTGATCGCGCTGATCAATTCCATCGGCAACCTCGGCGGCTTCGTTGCGCCGACGGCGTTCGGCATTCTTGAGCAAACCACCGGCTCGATCGAGGGCGGTCTGTATGGCCTGGCGGCGACTTCGCTGATCGCCGCGGTGGTGATTTTCTTCGCCCGCACGGCGCCGGGTGCCAAAGGCAAAACCCCGGCAAAGCCCGCTGACGAAACCGCCGTTGTCGCGACGGCCAGGCCGGCCGCGAGCCATTGAATCGATTGTTGATCTGTCAGGAGCATCATCTTGAAAATCACCCGTGTCACGGTCACCCCGATTGCCTTTCGTGATCCGCCGCTGCTCAACGCCAGTGGCATCCACGAACCTTATGCCCTGCGCTCGATCATCGAGATCGAAAGCGATAACGGCTACATCGGCCTGGGCGAAAGTTACGGCGACGCGCCGGCGCTGGCGATCCAGCAGCAAGTGCAGGCGCAACTGATCGGCCTCGACCCGTTCAACCTCAATCAGTTGCGTGCGATCGTGCAGGCGACGGTGGCGGCGCACAAACCGGCCAGTCTGGCCGGAGCCGAACTGGCACCGGGTTCACACGCCAGCAAAGCGGTGAGCAACGCGTACTCGGCGTTCGAAGTGGCGTTTCTCGATTTGCAGGCGCACTACCTGAACGTACCGCTGGTGGACTTGCTCGGCGGCGCAATCCGCGAAGAAGTGCCTTTCAGCGCCTACCTGTTTTTCAAATACGCGCAGCACGTCGATTCGCCTTACAAACCGGATGACTGGGGCGAAGCGCTCAGTGAGCAGCAGATCGTCGCGCAAGCGGCGCGGATGATCGAGGCGTACGGTTTCAAGAGCATCAAGCTCAAGGCCGGCGCGTTACCGCCGGAACATGAAGTGGCCTGCATCAAGGCACTGAAGAAAGCCTTTCCCGGCTACCCGCTGCGCATCGACCCGAATGGCAACTGGTCACTGCAAACCTCGATTCGCATGGCTGAATTGCTCGGTGATGATCTGCAGTATTACGAAGACCCGACGCCAGGCCTCGACGGTATGGCGGAACTGCACAAGCGCACCGGCCTGCCGCTGGCGACCAATATGGTGGTCACCGATTTCGACGAGTTCCGCCGCAGCGTCGCACAGAACAGCGTGCAGATCGTGCTCGCCGATCACCACTATTGGGGCGGCCTGCGCGACACCCAGACTCTGGCGAAAATGTGCGAGGTATTCGGCCTTGGTGTGTCGATGCATTCCAACTCGCATCTGGGCATCAGCCTGATGGCCATGGCACACGTCGCGGCGGCCGTGCCGAATCTGGATTACGCCTGTGACACCCATTACCCGTGGCAGGAGCCGGACGAAGAGGTGATCAAGGGCGGAAAATTGCCGATTGTCGATGGCTGCGTGAAAATCAGCCGCGCACCGGGGCTCGGGCTGGAGCTGGATCATGAGCAGTTGGGCAAGCTGCATGATCAATACCTGACCTGCGGGATTCGCCAGCGCGACGATGTGCGGCAGATGCAGCGGTACAAGCCGGACTGGAGGGCGGTCAAGCCGAGGTTTTGAGATCACCAGATCTGGCGCCTTCGCGAGCAGGCTCGCTCCCACAGAGGAAATGTATTCCAAATGTGGGAGCGAGCCTGCTCGCGAACGGAGCAACGGAATTCTTCAGAGTGTATGCATCAGCCAATCCCGAAACGCCGTCAGCGACGGCAACTTTTCATTTCGCGGCGGATACACCAGGTAGTAGCTGCGCCGGCTGGTGATCGGCTCGCCCAGTTGCAGCAGCTCGCCACTCACCAATTCATCCTCGACCAGAATCCGCGGCACCAGCCCCACACCAATGTTCGCCCGTACCGCTTGAATCAGGTGCGAGGTCATTTCAAAGCTTGGCCCGATGCGCATGCTGCGATGGGGCAAGCCGTGCTGACTGAACCATTCCGCCCACGCCTGAGCATTACTGCTGACATTGAGCAGCAGTTGCCCGGCGATGTGCCGGTCGGCGTCGTCGCGTTCGACGGCGGACAGTTGCACGCTGGCGATCACCACCAGTTCCTCTGTGTGCAGGGGCAGGGCGGTCAGCCCCGGCCAATCTCCGCCGCCGACGCAGATTGCCGCGTCGATCTCGCTGGTATCGAAGTCGATTGCTTCGATGCGCGAATGCAGATGCACGGTCATGCCGGGATGTGCGGTGTAGAAATCCTTGAGTCGCGGCAGCAGCCATTTCGAGCCGAAGGTCGGCAGCGTTGCCAGGCGCAGGCTGTGAATGCCGGATCCGAATGCCATCGCCTGCAGGGTCGCGCTGCGTATCTGCCCGAGCGCTTCGGCCAGTTCGCGTTGATAAAGGCGCCCGACGTCGGTCAGCACCACTTGCCGGCCTTCACGAGTGAACAGGCGCATGCCGAGCATCTTTTCCAGAATTTGCACCTGACGGCTGACCGCACTTTGCGTCAGCGACAGCTCGTGGGCGGCGCGGGTGTAGCTTTCGTGGCGGGCGGCAGCCTCGAAAGCCAGCAACAACGACATGGATGGGGTGAGGGTGCGCGGATTCATTCGCAAAAGTCATTAATAGCGGGTCGAATTTACGGTTGTCCCAACGTTCGCCAGCAATGAACATGGACACCATGAGATGGCGGAGCCTGACGTAATCATTCGTTGCGTACAACTGTTCACCGCCACACGGCCCGATTTTTACCGAGATACCCTGACCGATGATTGCCCAGCTGTCGCCCGCAAGCACCCTCACCGCCGATTACCAGGCGTTCCTCAAAGCCCTCAAGGCCAGTGGTTTTCGCGGTGAAATCAGTGCCGATTACGCCAGCCGCGTGGTGTTGGCCACCGATAACTCGATCTATCAGCGCCTGCCCCAAGCTGCGGTGTTTCCGATGGATGCCGACGATGTCGCGCGGGTGGCGAAGCTGATCGCCGAGCCGGCACATCAGCACGTGGTGATCACGCCACGCGGCGGCGGCACCGGCACCAACGGCCAGTCGTTGACCGACGGCATTGTCGTCGACCTGTCGCGGCACATGAACCGCATTCTCGAGATCAACGTCGAGCAGCGCTGGGTGCGGGTCCAGGCCGGGGTGGTCAAGGACCAGCTCAACGCCGCACTGAAATCCGCCGGGCTGTTTTTCGCCCCTGAGCTGTCGACGTCCAACCGTGCCACCGTCGGCGGCATGATCAACACCGATGCCAGCGGCCAGGGCAGTTGCACCTACGGCAAGACCCGCGACCATGTGCTCGAACTCGACATGATTCTGCGTGGCGGCGAGCGTTTGCACGCTCAGGCGCTGGACGAGAGCGAACTGCAAGCGCAGTGCGCGCGTGATGACCGGGTCGGTGAAGTCTATCGCTGCGCGCGACGGATCATTGATGAGCAGGGCGAACTGATCGAACAGCGCTTTCCCGATCTCAACCGCTGCCTGACCGGTTACGACCTCGCGCACCTGCGTGAGGCGGACGGCCGTTTCAACCTCAACAGCGTGTTGTGCGGCGCCGAAGGTTCGCTCGGTTTTGTCGTCGAAGCGCGGCTGAATGTGCTGCCGATTCCCAAGCACACGATGCTGGTGAACATCCGCTACGCCGGTTTCATGGACGCGCTGCGCGATGCACGCGCGTTGATGGCGCTCAAGCCGCTGTCGATCGAAACCGTGGATTCGAAAGTGTTGTTGCTGGCGATGCAGGACATCGTCTGGCATGGGGTCGCCGAGTATTTCCCGGCCAGCGCCGAGCGGCCGACATTGGGCATCAACCTGGTCGAATTCTGCGGCGACGATCCGGATGAACTGCAAGCTCGCGTCGCTGCGTTTGTCGAGCACTTGAGCAGTGATCAAACCGTCGAACGTTTGGGCCACACGCTGGCGGTGGGTCACGCGGCGGTGAACAAGGTCTACGGCATGCGCAAGCGCGCGGTCGGCCTGCTCGGCAACGTCGCTGGCGAAGCGCGGCCACAACCGTTTGTCGAAGACACCGCGGTGCCGCCGCAGCACTTGGCCGAGTACATCGCCGAGCTGCGCGATCTGCTCGACAGCCACGGCTTGCAGTACGGCATGTTCGGTCATGTCGATGCCGGCGTGCTGCACGTGCGGCCGATTCTCGATATGAAAGATCCGCAGCAAGCGGCGCTGGTGCGCCCGGTGTCCGATGGCGTTGCGGCGCTCACTCAGCGTTACGGCGGTCTGCTCTGGGGCGAGCACGGCAAAGGCCTGCGCTCGGAATACGCCCCGGCGTTTTTCGGCGAGCTGTACCCGGCGCTGCAAGCGCTGAAGGCCGCGTTCGACCCGTTCAATCAGTTCAACCCCGGCAAGATCGCCACGCCGGCCAACAGCGGCGCGGCATTGCTGAAAATCGATGAAGTGACCCTGCGCGGCGAACTCGATCGACAGATCGATGAGAAGGTCTGGCAGGACTACGGCGCGGCGATGCACTGCAACGGCAACGGCGCCTGCTACAACTTCGATCCCGATGACGCCATGTGCCCGTCGTGGAAAGCCACCCGCGAGCGCGCGCAATCGCCCAAGGGCCGCGCCTCGTTGATCCGCGAATGGCTGCGGTTGCAGGGCGAGGCGGGTGTCGACGTGTTGTCCGGGGCGATTCGCCGACCAGCATTTTTTGCGACGTTATGGCAGCGCTGGCGCAACACCCAGGCGCAGTCGGCGGATTTTTCCCATGAGGTCTATGACGCCATGGCCGGTTGCCTGGCGTGCAAATCCTGCGCGGGACAGTGCCCGGTCAAGGTCAATGTGCCGGATTTTCGTTCGCGCTTTCTTGAGCTGTACCACACACGGTATCTGCGTCCGGCGCGCGATTATCTGATCGCTTCGCTGGAGTACAGCATTCCGTACATGGCGCGAATTCCGGCGCTGTACAACGGTTTGATGGGCGCGGCGTGGGTGCGCGGTCTGCTTGAGCGGGTCGGTGGCATGGTCGATGTGCCGTTGCTCAGCCGTTTCGATTTTCACGCCGCGATGCGGCGCTGGCAGGTGCAGCCGGCAACCGTTGCGACGCTGTCAGCGCTGTCACCGGCGCAGCGTGAACGCAGCGTGGTGATCGTCCAGGACGCCTTCACCCGGTATTTCGAAGCGCCGCTGCTGGCGGATCTGGTCGAGCTGATCTCGCGCCTTGGTTATCAGGTTTATCTGGCACCGTTCAGCGCCAACGGCAAGCCGTTGCATGTGCAGGGCTTCCTCGCGGCATTCAATCGCGCGGCGCTGCGCAATGCGCGGCAGTTGCGTGAACTGGGGGATGTCGGCGTGCCGTTGCTGGGCCTCGACCCGGCCATGACGCTGGTGTATCGCCAGGAATACCTCAAGGTTCCCGGTCTGCAGGACTGCCCCGAAGTGCAACTGGTACAAGAGTGGCTACTCAAGGCAATGCCCGAGCAGGCGCCGCAGCAGAGCGAGGCAAAATTCCGTCTGCTCGCCCATTGCACCGAGAAAACCAATGCTCCCGCCGCGACCCGGCAATGGGAGCAAGTGTTCGAACGTGCCGGATTGCAACTGGCAACCCAGGCCACCGGTTGCTGCGGCATGTCCGGCACGTACGGTCACGAGGCGCGCAATCGCCACACCTCGGCGCTGATTTACGACCAGTCCTGGGCGCGTCAGGTGGAAGCATCGGCAGACCAGGGCGAAGCGCTGGCGACCGGTTATTCGTGCCGCAGTCAGGTCAAGCGCCAGTCGGATCAGGCGTTGCGTCATCCGTTACAGGTGCTGTTGGCGGCTCAGCGTCGGTGACGCTGTCGTCGGTGTCCTTGTCCCAGATCAGCCGCGGATCGAAGCTCATCGCGGCGAGCATGGTGAACACCACGACCAGGCCGAAAAACAGGATGCCCGGTCGTGGCTCGATGTCGCCCAGCGTCTGGAATTTCACCAGCGCGGCGACCAGCGCCACCACCAGCACGTCGAGCATCGACCAATAGCCGATCAGCTCGACGAAGCGGTACAGCTTCGAGCGCTCCTTGCGCGCCCAGGCGCTGTCGCGCTGCACGGTGATCAGCAACAAGGTCAGGGCGACGAACTTGATTCCCGGCACGGCGATACTGGCGATGAAAATGATCAGGGCGATGTCCCATGCTCCGGCTTCCCAGAATTCCAGCACACCGCTCATGATCGTGCTGTCGGCGCCGCTGCCGAGCATCAGCGTGTTCATTACCGGCAGCAGATTGGCCGGCACGTAAAAGGCCAGCGCGGCGAGCATGTACGCCCAGGTGCGCGTCAGCGAATTGGTCTTGCGCCGATGCAGTGGCGCATCGCAGCGTGGGCAGTGATGCGGTTCGTCGCGCATATCGCAGGCCAGGCCGCAACTGTGACACAGGCACAGATCAAGCTCGGCAGCGGTCGGTGGACGCTTCATAAAATATCCCACAGTTCACGGATGTCGCGTCCGGCAATGCGGATCATCATCAGGCTCAGCGCCGCCAGGGCGAACAAGCCGATGCCCGGCAGCACATCCAGCAGCCCGGCGAGTTTGAACACCGCGACCATTGCGCCCAGCAGACAGACTTCGAGCATGCTCCATGGGCGCAGGGTTTCCAGCCAGCGCATCGACAGCTTGAAACCCGGCGCCCGTCGCGACGCCAGGGCGAAGCCCAGCACCCAGATCAGCAGCACCAGTTGGAAGGCCGGGGCGATGATGATCGCGATCGCTGCGACCATGGCGATGAAGGTGATCGGCCCCTGACTCAGCGCCAGCACCGAATCCCATAGGGTAGCGCTGTTTTTCAGGCCCTGGAGGCTGATGCTCATCACCGGATAGAAATTGGCGAACAGCCACAGCATCGCTGCCGTGAAGGTCAGGGCCAGACGCTGTTCGATGGTCAGGCCGTTGTAGCGCTGCAGCACGCCGCCGCAGCGTACGCAGAGGGTTTTCTGGTGTTTGGCGAGGGCGACTTTCTGGTAAACGCAGTCGCAGTGCTCGCAGATGATCAGGTGTTCGGTGTTGACCATGGACCACGCTCGGCAGCTCGCCGCAAGGGCAGGGGGACTTGATCACTATAGAAGGCTGGGGGGATTGGGCAAATGCTGGGGTGCTGGGGCTTTTATTCAGGCGCTGAGTCTTTTGGTTTGAGTACATATCCGTTGCTGCGGTAACGGCTGCTTAGGGTTCCGCCCTTACGGCGGGTCACCTTTTTCAAACGCCAAAAAGGTAACCCAAAAGGCTTGCTCCTGCGTCCGGCCCTCGCAGGCTCGGGTTCCTTCGCTCCGGGATCGATCCGGGCGCAGCGGCTACGGTTTGCTTCGCTGCACCTACGTCCGCTGTGTCTGGCTGCGCCAGACGGTCGCTGCGCTCCCACGCCCGGATCGATCCCTCCACTCAGCCTTCCGATGTCGCTGGTTAGGCAAGATCAAGATCAAGGGCACTCGAGCTAACGCTCATTGTTGAGGGGTTAGAGGCGGGTGGTTGGCTTGGGATTTGGGGTGGGGCTGCCCCTCACCCCAGCCCTCTCCCGAGGGAGAGGGAGCCGATGTTTGTGCTTTTCAAAATGTGCGTTCGACTCGGTTTTTCATGTCGGCGTATCTCTTCCATCCACCACGGTCAGTCCCCTCTCCCTCCGGGAGAAGGCTAGGGTGAGGGGCTTTTGATTTTGCCTGCAAGCGATGGCGGCGTTCAGATAACGCAACTGCAATTGACACTCCGCCATCGCCAGCAGGCTGGCTACTATTTACGATCCAGCCACACAGTCTGCGCGTTGCAGAATTCGCGAACACCAAAGTGTGAAAGTTCGCGGCCGAAACCGCTTTTCTTCACGCCGCCGAAGGTCACGCGGGGGTCGCTGGCGGAGTAGCCGTTGATGAACACGCCGCCGGTGTCCAATTCACTGGTCAGTTGCTGAGCCAGTTGTATGTTGGCGGTGTAGATCGTCGCGGTCAGGCCGAATTCGCTGTCATTGGCCAGCGCTACGGCATGGGCGCAGTCGCGGGCGGTGATGATCGAGGCGACCGGGCCGAACAGTTCCTGTTTGAACGAGGTCATGCGGTCGGTGACGTCCGCCAGCACGGTGGGTTCGTAATAATTGCCCGGGCCTGTCACCTTGCCGCCGCCGAGCAGCAACGTCGCGCCTTCTTCCAGGGTGTCGCGCACTTGCTGATCGAGTTCATCGCGCAGATCGAAACGTGCCATCGGGCCGATGTAAGTGTCGGCAGCCAATGGGTCGCCGACCTTCAACTGACGCGTGGCTTCGACGAATTTACGCGTGAACTCCTCGACTACGCCTACCTCGATGATCAGACGCTTGGCTGCTGCGCAGACCTGACCGGAGTTCTGATAGCGACCGATCACGGCAGCCTGCACGGCTTCATCGATGTCAGCGTCGTTAAGCACGATGAACGGGTCAGAACCGCCCAATTCCAGCACGCATTTTTTCAGGGCTGCACCGGCCTGAGCACCGATGGCCATACCGGCGCGGACGCTGCCGGTCAGGGTCACCGCAGCGATGCGCGGGTCGGCGATGGCGGTCGACACGCCTTCTGGCGTCACGTTGATTACTTCAAACACACCATCGGCGAAACCGGCGCGGGTGAACGCGTCGCGCAGCAGGTAAGCGCTGCCCATCACGTTCGGCGCATGCTTGAGCACATAGGTGTTGCCGGCGATCAGCGCTGGCACGGCGCCGCGCAGCACTTGCCAGATCGGGAAGTTCCACGGCATCACTGCCAGAATCGGCCCGAGCGGGCGGTATTCGATACGCGCCTTACCGCCCTCGACCTGAGTCGGTTCGGCGTCGAGCATGGCCGGGCCGTGTTCGGCGTACCACTCGCAGAGCTTGGCGCATTTTTCGATTTCACCGCGGGCCTGAGCAATCGGCTTGCCCATTTCCTGAGTGATCATGGTCGCCATGGCCTCAGCGGTGTCGCGCAGCGCGCCGGCGAGGGCGGTCAGCAAACGAGAACGATCCTGCAGCGGCTTGCGCTTCCACTTGCCGAAGCCGTAAGCGGCGCGGGTCAGCGCAGCATCGAGGGCGGTAGCGGATTCGAATGCATAGTGGCCGATCTGCTCACCGGTCGCTGGGTTGATCGAGATAGCGTGGGTCTGGCTGGAAATCTGGCTCATGGCGTCGTCCTGCGTATGTTCAGTGGATGGGCCTAGAGTAGGGTGGTGTTTGTTTTCTGGAAACTGAATAATAAAGATCGTTTCTTTCACGATTGGAGAATGCCTGTGGATCTGGTGCAACTGGAAATCTTCAAAGCCGTTGCCGAGCATGGCAGCATCAGCGCCGCCGCCACGCAGATCCATCGCGTGCCGTCGAACCTGACCACGCGCATCAAGCAACTGGAGCAGGATCTGGGCGTCGATTTGTTTATCCGCGAGAAAAGCCGCCTGCGCCTGTCACCGGCCGGGTGGAGTTTTCTTGAGTACGCGCGGCGGATTCTCGATCTGGTGCAGGAGGCGCGGGCAACGGTCGCCGGCGAAGAGCCGCAGGGGGCGTTTCCCCTGGGCTCGCTGGAAAGCACGGCAGCGGTGCGCATACCCGAACTGCTGGCGGCATATAACCAATTGCACCCGAAAGTCGATCTCGACCTGTCGACCGGCCCCTCCGGCACCATGATCGACGGTGTGCTGTCCGGGCGCCTCGCGGCGGCGTTCGTCGATGGTCCGGTGCTGCACCCGACCCTGGAAGGCGTGCCGGCCTTCGAGGAAGAAATGGTGATCATCGCGCCGCTCAATCACGCCCCGGTGCAGCGTGCGGCGGATGTGAACGGCGAAAACATCTACGCCTTCCGCTCCAACTGCTCTTACCGGCATCACTTCGAAAAATGGTTCAGCACCGATGCCGCCGTGCCGGGCAAGATCTTCGAAATGGAGTCCTACCACGGCATGCTCGCCTGTGTCAGTGCCGGCGCCGGGCTGGCGCTGATGCCGCGCAAAATGCTGCAAAGCATGCCCGGTAGCGCCACCGTCAGCGTCTGGCCGCTGACCGCGGATTTTCGTTACCTGACTACCTGGCTGGTCTGGCGTCGGGGTGCGGTGTCGCGCAGCTTGAGCATGTTTGTGCGCTTGCTCGAAGAGCGCGGAGTGGTGCCGGCGGATGCCTGACCGCGGCTGCACTCGGCCGCAGTCAGGCATGTGCTCATTGCGATTCGAGGCTGGCGATCAACGCGTCGGTGTCGGTAATGACATGAGCGAACGTCGGGCCGTTGAGCTCGTGGGCGGCGTGCATCATTTCCGCTTTGAACGCGGCGGTCGCATCGCGCACCAGCGTGACGTGGTAGCCAAGTTCCGCTGCATAGCGGGCGGTGGCTTCGATGCAGGTGTTGGCCAGCAGGCCGACGATGATGACGTGGGTGATGCCTTTCTGCTTCAAGCGAAAATCCAGGTCGGTATTGGCAAATCCGCTTGAGCCCCAATGCTCCTGAACGACAATGTCGCCGTCCTGCGGGGCGAAATCCGGATGCCATTCGCCGCCCCATTCGCCACGGGCGAAATGGTGCATGTGCATGATCTTGCACTGCGTGGGCGTGGGGTGATCCCAGTTTTCGTAGTCGCCTTTTTCCCAACGGTGATGCGGTACGATCACCACCGGAATCTGCAGGCTGCGCACCGCGTGATCGAGTTTGCGCAGGTTGTCGAGCAGGCCGTTCTGCTCCGCCATGGGTTTGAGCAAAGGGAAAACCTTGCCACCCTCGGAAAGGAAATCGTTGTACGGATCGACCAGCAGATAGGCGGTGCGGTTCAGCGGATAAACAGGGTTCGACATGGCGGCTTGTTCCACGAAAAGGAAAGAGCGGTGCGCAGGGCTTGTCCTGGCATCGTGTTGATATGATAATCATAGTAACTGTAAAAGAGGCAAGCCCCGATGACTATCAACGATAGCGCGCCCGACACGCTGTGCCCGATTTCACGAGCCGAAAACATCGTCGGTGATCGCTGGACCGTGCTGGTTCTGCGCGAGTTGTTCATGGGCAATCATCGCTACGACGAGATCCAGGCGCAGACCGGCGGCACCCCGCAAATGGTTGCCACGCGTCTCAAATGCCTGGAGGCGGACGGGCTGGTCGAGCGGCGTTTGTACAACGAACGGCCGAAACGCTACGAATATCACCTCACCGCGAAGGGCGAAGCGTTCTACCCGGTGATCCTGGCTTTGCGCGCGTGGGGCGAAACCTGGTGCAAAGCGCCCGAGGAAGGGTTGGCGGTGATCTTCACCCACAAACCCTGCAACCATCCCGCAGGTCTTGGGCCGCTGTGCGCACATTGCGGCGAACCGCTACGCCGGGAAGACCTGATCAGCCAGCCGCAAGCGGCTTATACAGCCGAACGCCAAGGGCGGCGCGAGGCGTTCAAGCATAAATGACAAAATGCTGGATTAGTCCGGGTATGGGAGCGCAGCGAGCGTTTGGTTCAGCCTGGATTGCCGGGGGATGCTGGAACTCAGTCCGAAAATCAAAAGCCCCTCACCCTAGCCCTCTCCCGGAGGGAGAGGGGACTGACCGTGGTGGATGGAAGAGATACGCCGACATGAAAAACCGAGTCGAACGCACATTTTGAAAAGCACGAACATCGGCTCCCTCTCCCTCGGGAGAGGGCTGGGGTGAGGGGCAGCCCCACCACAAATCCCAAGCCAACCCCCCGCTTCTAACCACTCAACAATGAGCGTTAGCTCGAGTGCCCTTGATCTTGATCTTGCCTAACCAGCGACATCGGAGCGAAGGAACCCGAGCCTGCGAGGGCCGAACGCAGGAGCAAAGCCTTTTGGTTCCTTTTTGGCGTCTGAAAAAGGGACTCGCCGTAAGGGCGAAACCGCCAGCAGCAACACCCGAAGCAACGGATATGTACCCAAACCAAAAAAACTCACCGCCTGAAAGAAAGCCTTCGCGAGCAGGCTCGCTCCCACAGGTTTTGCAGCGTCAAAAAATCCCGGGCATTCCACCAAATCCAACCGCTCACGGCGTCCCGTTACGCCCATACAACCGATACCCCTCACGCAAACTCAACCGCTCGTAATAAGCGCTAACCGCCGGAAAATCAGGATGCTCCAGCGGCGTTTCGAACCAGCGATTGACCGACAGCCCGATCGGAATATCAGCCAGAGAAAACTCCCGCCCACTGACGTAAGCCCCGGTCTTGTGCAACTGTCGATCCAGAATCTCCATGTTCCGCGCCCAGTCCCGGCAACCCGCGCCCAGCGCAGCGCTGTCCTGGTACTCCGGGGATTTGCGCACCAGCGCCATCAGCGGATACGACCACGACCGGTTCAGCTCCGAAGCCTGCCAGTCAATCCACTGATCGACCTGCGCCCGCGCCTGCGCCTCAGCGGGATAAAGGTCCGCGCCGCCATAGCGCGTCACCAGATAACGAATGATCGTATTCGACTCCCACAGGGTGAAATCATCGTCCTGAATCACCGGCACCATCGCGCACGGATTGAGTGCCAGAAACTCTGGCGTATGCGTTGACTGAAACCCCGATCCCCAGTCTTCCCGTTCGAACGGAATGTTCAATTCAGCACACGTCCACAGCACCTTGCGCACGTTGATCGACGAAGCTTTACCGAGTATTCGCAACATGGCTTGTCCTTCCAAAGAGCCGACACAAGCCATAAATACCACAGCACAATGCAGAAGGCCCGCACACCGGCGGGCCTCCTTTTTCAGTCTGGTCAACAGCTCACAGACTGCTCGCCAGCTTCGCGCCCATCATCCGTCGACGATACGAGGTATCGCGGCTGGCCAGCCAGAAGTACAGCGGCGAAGTCACCAGCAAGCCCACCAGCCACGACAGATCCGCGCCGTTGATGTGCGCCGACACCGGGCCGACGTAAAGCGGCGTGTTCATGAACGGAATCTGCACGGCAATGCCGATCACATAGGCAAGCAAGGCCTGCGGGTTGTAGCGTCCGTAGATGCCCCCATCGACCTGGAAAATCGACTGGATGTCGTACTGACCTTTGTGTATTGCGTAGAAGTCGATGAGGTTGATCGCCGTCCACGGCACCAACACCACCAGCAGCACCAGCACCATGTCGACGAAGTGGCCGATGAAATCTGCCGACGCACCGACAGCGGCAAAACAGCATGCCAGCAGGACGATGAGCGAAATCACTGCACGGCTTTTCGCGGTGGGAATCCAGCGATAGGCGAAGGTCTGCACCAAGGTGATCAGCGACAGCACCGCGCCGTACAGGTTGAGCGCGTTGTGGCTGATCACGCTGAGCAGGAACAGCACCAGCATCAGCGGGCCGATCGAGCCGGTGGCGAGTTTGACCGCGTCCATGGTGTCCATGCCCACCGGCGTCGCCAGTACCGCGACGGCGCCGAACACGAATGACAGGCTCGAACCCAATGCCGAACCCAGGTAGGTCGTCCAGAAGGTTGACGACACTTTCACGTCGGCCGGCAAGTAGCGCGAATAGTCCGACACATACGGCGCGAACGCGATCTGCCACAACGCCGCCAGCGACACCGTGGCGAGCCAGCCGGACAGGTTGAAACTGCCGCGCGTGAGAAAATCATCGGTCTGAATGTGGGTCAGGATATAGCCGAAACCGACCACGATGCCGATGCCCAGCACCCAGGTGCCGATACGGTTGAGCACATGGATGAAACGGTAGCCAATGATGCCGATGATCCCCGAACCGAGCGCGCCGATGACGATGCCCACCGGCACCGGAACACTGTCGACCACACCGTGCAGCGACTTGCCGGCGAGGACGATGTTGGAGGCGAAAAAGCCGACGTACATGACCCCGGCAATCAACACCACCAGCAAGGCGCCGAGGGAGCCGAACTGCGCGCGGCTCTGGATGATCTGCGGAATGCCCATCTGCGGGCCTTGCGCCGAATGCAGCGCCATCAGCACGCCGCCGACCAGATGGCCGACGAGAATCGCCACGATGCCCCAGAGCAGATTCAGCTGAAACAGCTGCACGCCCAGCGCTCCGGTGACGATGGGCAACGGCGCGATGTTGCCGCCGAACCAGAGCGTGAACAGATCCCTGACTTTGCCGTGGCGATCTTCGGGAGGCACGTAGCCTATCGTGTGTTTCTCAATGAGCGGAGCGGAAGATGCGGTTGCGCTAGCCATGACGAACTCCAAGGCAAGGTTGAGTACGTGGACGTACTTCGGTAAGCGCCGGCACGGACGGCGCACTTGTTGTTGGAGTGATCATGTGCAAAGTGAGGCGCGAGATAAATTAGTAAGTTTGTTGCTTGAAACCTTAAAAAAACAGGCTTCGGCGCGCGGCTCAGAGGCTGATGAACACCAGCATCCGCTGGAGCATTTGATCGCAGGCATGCAGTTGCTCAAGGCTGACAAACTCATCGGGTTTATGCCCCTGAACCATGCTGCCGGGGCCGCACACCACGGTAGGAATGCCAACGGCATCGAACAGTCCGCCCTCGGTGCCGAACGCCACCGTGCCGAATTTCCGAGAACCGCTGAACGCTGCAATCAGCTCAGCGGCCTGACTCTGCGCATCGGTGGCCAGCCCCGGGTACGCCGACAATGCCCGGAAGCGAATATCGCTTTGCGCACTGACCGCACGCATGCGCGGCAACACTTCGCGCTCGGCATAGTCTTTCAATGCTTCGGCCACCAGCGCCGGATCCTGTGAGGGCAGGGCGCGGATCTCGAAATCGAAACGACAATCGGCCGGCACGATGTTCAATGCCTTGCCTCCGTTGATCACGCCGGTCTGCACCGTACTGTAGGGCGGATCGAAGCGCGCATCGTGATGCTGCGGCGCTTTCAGTTGCTGGCCGAGTCGGCCCAGTTCAGCGATCAGTTCGGCGGCATATTCGATGGCGTTGACCCCGAGCGGCGCATAGGCCGAATGACACGGATGACCCTGCACATCGCAGCGCATCGCCAGTTTGCCCTTGTGGCCGAGTACCGGTTTCAGCTCGGTCGGCTCGCCGATGATGCACAGCAATGGTTTGACCGGGCGCTGCTGCAATACCTCAAGCAACGAACGCACGCCGAGGCAGCCGACCTCTTCGTCATAGGACAGCGCAATGTGCACCGGCAGACGCAGCGGCGTCGTGACCAGCGCCGGCACCAGGGCCAGCACGCACGCGATATAACCCTTCATGTCCGCCGTGCCGCGGCCAAACAATTTACCGTCGCGCTCGCTGAGCTCGAACGGCGGCAGGGTCCACGGCTGACCGTCGACCGGCACAACATCGGTGTGCCCGGACAAGACAATGCCCGGTTGATCCACCGGACCGATCGTGGCGAACAGGTTGGCCTTGCTGCGCTCATCGTTGTAGATCAGCACGCTCGGCACGTCGAACCCGGCGAGGTAATCGCGGACGAATTCGATCAGTTGCAGATTCGACTCGCGGCTGGTGGTGTCGAATCCCACCAGCACTTTGAGCAGTTCGACGCTGTTCATCGATCGTCCCCGGCAACGCCATAGCCCGGTGCCCTGGCCGGATCGAGGGCGCGGTCGATGTAATCCTGCAACTGCGGTGCGTAGGCGTTCCAGAGTGTTTGCAACTGACCGATCGGGTCTTCATCGGCCCAGTCGACGCGCAGATTGACGATCGGCCAGGTCTGCTCGCCCACCACCACCACGGCGGCCGAATGCACCGGCCCGGCTTCGCCGCCCAAGGCCTGAGCGGCATGCAGCGCAGCGAGCAAGCGGTCGGCCAACTGGCCTTCGCCGGCTTCGAATGCGCTGACCATTGCCTCGATCACCTCGCGCCCGGCGAGCATGTTGCCGGCGGCCACGCACTGTTCGCCGCTGACGGCATTGTGCACGCCGAGGGTCTGCGCACCGCTGAAATGCGCGGTCTCGCCCAGATGGTTGATCGCGGTGATCTGCCGATACTGGCTGTAACCGTTGCGCGTGAGCACTTTGTCGAGGGCAGCATCCGGGCTCACGCCTTGCTCCAGCAGCCCGAGCACTTCCGGGCCGAGGGAGGGCAGGGTGATGTTCTGGCTCGACACCGCGCCAACGCCCGGCAGCAGCCAGGGGCAACGGGCGCCGACGGCGATGCTGGAGGAACTGATGGCAACGCCGAACTGACCGGTTTCGGCGCAGCGGGCGGTGATGGAAAAAGTCATTTGGGTGATCCTTCTCAGAAATTTGTTTGTCCTTTCTGGCCCTTTCGCGAGCAGGCTCGCTCCCACATTTGAAATGCATTCCCCTGTGGCAGCGAGCCTGCTCGCGAAGGCCGCGACGCGGTGAGATGCCTTACTCTGGAATCACCGCAATCACATCAATCTCCATCAACCACTGCGGTTGCCCCAACGCCGATACCACCAGCCCGGTGGAGATCGGGAACACGCCTTTGAGCCACTTGCCGACCTCCTGATAGACCGCCTCGCGGTAGCGCGGGTCGATCAGGTAGGTGGTGGTCTTGACGATGTGGCTCATGTCGCTGCCGGCTTCTTCGAGCAGTTGCTTGACGTTGCGCATGGCCTGTTCGGCCTGCGCACGCGGGTCGCCCAGACCGACCAGATTGCCGTCGAAATCAGTGCCGACCTGACCGCGCACATACACGGTGTTGCCGGCGCGCACCGCCTGGCACAAATCGTTGTCGAGCGTCTGGTTCGGGTAAGTGTCCTTGGTGTTGAACATGCGGATGCGCGTGTGTGTAGGCTGGCTCATGTGCCGCTCCTCAAAACAGGTTGGGCGGCGCCATTGGCGCCGCGAAAGGAATCAGGCGTCGACGGCGTCGGCGACCGGGCTGTGGACCGCTGAATGCAGCGCGGCTTCACGCTGTTCGGCATCGCGGTATTCGAGGTATTTGCGCTGGGTGGCGATGTGATCGGCGACATGTTTGGCGTCATGCCAGACGCCCCAGATGAACGACGAACCGCGACGCGACTGCCACGGCAAACCGAGGAAATACACCCCCGGCTCAGCCGACACGCCGCGCTGATGCACCGGCTTGCCCTTGTCATCGAAAGCCGCGACCTGTAGCCAGGAATAATCCACGGCAAACCCGGTGGCCCAGATAATTGATGTCACGCCAGCCTCGGCCAGATGCAGATTGCGCAGCGGATTTTTCACGCATTCCGGATCGGCGAAGCGTTTACGCGCCTCTGGCTCTTGCGGCAGATCGAGGCCATTTCTCTCGATATAGGCATCGGCGGCGTCGAGCAGGGCCAGATAATTTTCGTCACCGCGATTGAGGTTTTCGAGCAGGTCCTGCTTGAAGGTCACTACGCCGTTTTCGAACGACTCGGTGACCCCGACCAGGGTCATGCCGCGATGGGCCAGGCCACGAAAATCGATGGTGCGCCCGCCATGAGCGCCGCTGACCGCGATGGTCACGTGCTCGCGGCCCGGTTTCATCGCCGCTTGATCCCATTCGCCCAGCACCCCGAGCCACCAGCAGAAATCACGATTGCGATAGGCACGCGGCGGCCGGTCGTGGGCGCCAACCGACAGATAGACTTGTTTGCCGGAGCGTTGCAGTTCATCGGCAATCTGCACCCCGGATGAGCCGGCGCCCACCACAAGAACCGCACCTTCCGGCAGTTGCTGCGGATTGCGGTAATCAGCGGAATGGATTTGCAGCAAACGTGCGTCCTGCGGTGCGATCGGCGGGATCACTGGCCGCTGGAACGGCCCGGTTGCCGCGACAACACGGCTGGCTTCGATCACGCCTTCCGAGGTCTCGACGGTGAAGCCGGGGCGACCGACATTGCGCACCACGCTTTTGACCTCGACGCCGGTGCGGATCGGCGCGTTGAATTTCTTCGCATAGGCTTCGAAGTAATCGGCCACGCGTTCTTTCGGCGCAAAACCGTCGGGATCGACGTCATCGAATTCCAGACCGGGGAAACGGTCGTGCCACGCCGGGCCGTTGGCGACCAGCGAGTCCCAGCGCCCGGTGCGCCAGCGTTCGGCAATGCGACTGCGCTCCAGCACCAGGTGTGGCACGCCGAGTTTGCTCAGGTGTTCGCTCATCGCGACGCCTGCCTGGCCAGCACCCACGATCAGCGTGTCGATTGTTGTTATGTCAGTGGTCATCTCTACATCCTTCCTAGCAAGGCAGTGGGATTCGGGCCGCTGTTGGCTTGTCCGTTTGGCTTGAGGTCAGACTAGGGAGAGGGGGGATATCGGTAAAATATTATTAAGCTGGGATGTGAAGATAAAATTCTGATGCAGCGCGGCGAAAGCCTTTGAATACGGGGAGTGGGCGACGCGCCCGAGCAAAGCAAGGTGCCCGGGCGACGAAGAAATCTTCATCGCCCGGGCAGTTTTGTCAGCGCTGCAGGAACGCCAGCAAATCTTCGTTCAACGCCTGCGCATGAGTCACGGCAAAACCGTGCGGCGCACCGGCATAGACTTTCAGCTCGGCGCCTTTGATCTGCGCGGCGGCCTGTTTGCCGGTGGTTTCGAACGGCACGATCTGGTCACCGTCACCATGGATTACCAGCGTCGGCACATCGACTTTGGCCATGTCCGGACGAAAGTCGGTTTCCGAGAACGCGGTGACGCAATCCACCGTACCTTTCAAGGACGCCATCAGCGCGATGTTCAGGGTCTGCGTGAGCACGCCGTCGGAAACCGTCTGGCCTTGATTGGTGCCATAGAACGGCGCGGCGAAATCGGCGATGAACTGCGCGCGGTCCTTCAGCAGGCCGGCCTTGATCCCGTCGAACACCGATTTGTCGACGCCTTGGGCGAAGTCGGGCTTCTTGCCGAACAGCGGCGTCACCGCACCCAACAACACCAGACCCGCCACACGCTCGCTGCCATGCCGGGCGATGTAACGGCTGACGTCACCGCCACCCATGGAGAAGCCGACCAGGGTCACGTCGCGCAGGTCCAGATGGTTGATCAGGCCGGCGATGTCATCGGCAAACGTGTCGTAGTCGTAACCGGTCCACGGCTGATCAGAGCGGCCAAACCCGCGACGGTCGAAGGCAATGGTGCGATAGCCGCGGCTGCTCAGGTATTCCATCTGGTATTCCCACATGTCGCCGTCCAGTGGCCAGCCATGGCTGAACAACACGGGTTTGCCGCTGCCCCAGTCCTTGTAATAGATCTCGGTGCCGTCTTGGGTCGTGAAGGTGCTCATGAAAACTCCTTGTGATCGTGTGTGGGTATGACTGAATGCCGAATGGGCCGCGTTCACTATCTGCGCAACCACGGTTTTGCACTTGTACGCAGGTGCTGGTTTTACCCGCGCAACAGCGCCTCGAGGCCGACCAATGGTAGAACATAAGTTTGACGTCAAAATGATGGCCATCTAATATCGCGCCACTATTTTGATGTCACTTTCGTCTCGAGGGATCGAACATGTCCTCACCCGCCCTCGTGGCGCGGTTGTGCGTAGCGTTGCTGTGCCTTTCTCCGCTTCATTTCGCCGTTGCTGCACCCACCCCAGGTGAAACCGACCTTATCCGCGACCGCCAGAATCGCCTGCTCGAAGAGCAGCAGCGCCGTCTCGAAGAACTCAAGGATTTGCCCGGCAAAGGTCTCAAGCCAGCGCAACCGGCAACTCCCACCGATAGCCGCTGTTTCCCGATCAAGGACATCGAACTCAAAGGCGCAGACAGCCTGAGCGAGGGCGAAAAGGCTCGCCTGCTCAAGCCTTACATCGGCGCATGCCTCGGCGTGCCCCAGCTCAATGAGCTGCTCAAAGTCATCACCGACCACTACATCGAGAAGGGCCTGGTCACCAGCCGCGCCTATCTGCCGCAACAGGACCTGTCCAGCGGGCATCTGCAAGTGCTGGTGGTCGAAGGCCGGCTCGAGGGCATGAAGGGCGCCGACAACAGTCGGCTCTCGGATCGCGAACTGGCCATGGCGTTTCCCGGCAAGACCGGCGAGTTGGTCAACCTGCGCGAGATCGAGCAAATGGTCGATCAGCTCAATCGCCTGCCGTCCAATCAGGCGAAAATGGAGTTGGCCCCCGGGCAGAACGTCGGCGGCAGTGAAGTGCGCGTTACCAACAACCCGCAGAAGCCATGGCGCGCTGGCCTGTCGCGTAGTAACGACGGTCAGCGCAGCACCGGCGAACAGCAGTGGGGCACCACGTTCGACTGGGACAGCCCGCTTGGCCTGGCCGATCAGCTGAGCCTGCGCGGCGGTCACGATGCGATGACTGACCATCAGCACACCTCCAATAACGCCATGCTCAATTACAACCTGCCATGGGGCTGGTGGACGTTCAGCTACACCTACAGCCAGAGCGAATACCGTTCGCAGATCGCCGCCAACGGCTACAACTTCAAGCAGACCGGCGACAGCGAAAACCATCAGTTGCGCGCCGAGCGGGTGATTCATCGCGACGCGGTCAGCAAGACCTCCCTCAGCGCCGGCCTGTCGTACCTGCGCACCAACAACTTCATTGAAGACAGCAAGCTCAAGCTGAGCAGCAACCGCATCAGCGAAGCGCAGTTCGGCTTCAACCACGGCCGCCGTGTCGGCAGCGCGTTCGTCAACTTTGACGCCGGCATGCAGGAAGGCATCGGCGCCTTCGATGCGCAGGGCAGCCACGATCCCGGCCCCGGCGAACCCGAAGCGCACTACCGCAAATACAGCGCAACCCTGAGCTACCTGCAGCCATTCAAGCTCTGGGGCGAGTCGTTCAGTTTCAGCAGCCTGATGACCGGCCAACGCAGCGAAGACGTGCTGTTCAGTTCGCAGCGCACCAGCCTCGGCGGATCGTCATCGATCCGCGGCTACAAGGACCAGTCGCTGTCCGGCGACAGCGGTGGTTACTGGCGCAACGACCTGCGCTGGAGCCGTCCGGTGAATGCCGACTGGCTGCAACCGGTGTTCGCCGAGTACGGCGCCAGCCTCGGTTACGACCAGGGTGTGATTGCCAATGATCGCTATAACGGCGATCAGCACGGGCGCATGTCGAGCAATTCGCTGGAGCTGTTCGTCCGCGGCCAGCACGTCGCCGCCAGCGTGACCTTCGCACATTCCCTGGAACGACCGGACGCGCTGCCCGAGCGCGAAGCACCGATCTATTTCCGCCTCGACTTTTTCATCTGATAACGACTTTTAGAGAATCGCCCACATGGACGTTCGTCACCCCGACTCGCTCGCCGATCAGCCCCGCGCAGCCGTAAACCACCAGGAGACGTTCCTTGGCATGCCCAAGCGCGGCCTGGCCTTTCTGCTGGCGAACGTCATGTTCTGGCAACCGATCTGGGCGCAGGCTGACGGCATCGTCGTCGCCAACCCGAATACCACGCTGGATCGCGCCGGCAACGGTGTGCCGATCGTCAACATCGCCACGCCCAATGCCAGCGGTCTGTCGCACAACCAGTTCCACGATTACAACGTCGGCGCGCAGGGCGTCATCCTCAACAACGGTTCTGCACAAACGTCGAACACGCAACTGGGCGGGCACGTCATTGGCAACCCGAACCTGAAGAACAGCGGTTCGGCGCAGGCGATTCTCAACGAAGTCATCAGCGGCAATCCGAGCCAATTGCGCGGTTACACCGAAGTGGCCGGGCAGTCGGCGCGGGTGATTGTCGCCAACCCTTACGGCATTACCTGCAATGGCTGCGGTTTTATCAACGCACCACGGGTGACGCTGACCACTGGTAAACCGGTGCTGGAAAACGGCCGGCTGGATCGCTTTCAAGTCGATCAGGGTTCGGTGGCCATCGAAGGTGCGGGCATTAACGCGACCAATGTTGATCGCTTCGAAATCATCACCCGCAGCGCGAAAATCAATGCGCAGATTCAGGCGCAGAACCTGGCGATTGTTGCCGGTCGTAACGACGTCAATGCCGACAGCCTGAATGCCACCGCGCGCGCCGATGACGGCAGCGCCAAACCGCAGCTGGCGATCGACTCCTCGGCACTCGGTGGGATGTATGCCGGGGCGATCAAACTGGTCGGCACTGAAGCTGGCGTCGGGGTGAAACTTGACGGCAAGCTGATTGCCAGCGGCGGCGATATCCAGCTCGACGCCAACGGCCAGTTGAGCCTGGCCGACACCTCGGCCGCCGGCGCGGTCAACGTCAAAGCCGCCAGCCTTGATGCAAAAAGTCCGATCTACGCCGGCACCGCGCTGAACGTGCAAACCCAAGGCAACCTGACCAATCGCCAGACCTTCGCCGCACGCGACAGCATCACCCTCAGCGCCGGCGGGCAGTTGACCAACGCTGGCACCATTGAGGCCGGCGTCAATCCTGACGGCAGCCGCAATGCCAACGGCGATCTGAGCCTGAGCGCACAGATCGTTGAAAACGCCGGCAACAGCCTTGCCGCCAGCCGCAACCTGAGCGTCAACGCCACGCAAACCCTGAACAACCAGAGCGGCATGCTCAGCGCGAAAAACATCACCGTAACAGGCGGGGCGCTGAACAATTTCAGCGGCCAGGTGCTCGGTGACCTGGGCCTGTCGATCGATCTGCGCGGTGCGCTGGACAACCGTGACGGCGTGCTCGGTTCGGGCGCTGCGGTGTTCGTCAAAGCCGCGAGTCTGGATAACCGCCAGGGCGGTGCGCTGGTCAGCGATGGCAGCCTGACCGCGCGCATCAGCAGCACGCTCGACAACCGCAACAAGGGCGATATCTCGGCCAAAGGCGCCATCGATGTGCAGGCCGGTACGCTGGATAACCGCGACGGCAAAATCATCGGCAAAAGCACGCTGGCGTTGCGCAGCGATGTGGCCGATAACCGGGCCGGGGTGATTCAGGCTGATCAGCAGTTGAGCGTGAATGTCGCGCAACTGGATAACCGTGACAAAGGCGTAATCAGCGCCAAGGCCGGCCTGACATACGCAGGCACCCGACTGGACAACAGCGGCGGTCTGGTCAGCGCAGCGGGGCCTTTCAATCTGACGGCCGCCGAGATTCAAAACGCGGCCGGGCGGATTTCCAGTCAGGGCGACCTGCTGGCGACCATCGGTCTGCTGCAACAGCAGGGCGGTGAACTGGTTGCCCAAGGCAACCTGAACCTCAGCGGTAAAACCCTCGACAACCGTAACGGCGGTCTGGTCGGCACCACCAAAGCGCTGACACTGAGTGTTGACGACATCGATAACCGCAGCGG
Organism: Pseudomonas retamae; assembly: GCF_043496865.1. Lineage (NCBI taxonomy): Bacteria > Pseudomonadati > Pseudomonadota > Gammaproteobacteria > Pseudomonadales > Pseudomonadaceae > Pseudomonas > Pseudomonas retamae. Next base: position 99,070 of record NZ_JBIEIL010000016.1, on the reverse strand, counting down.
CGAGATCTCCAGCAGCCTGTTGCTGAACGTCAAAGGCCTGCGCCTGGACAATAGTGATGGCGGCAGAATCCTTGCCGGTACCGATCTCGGTCTGAGCGTCGCCAGACTGATCAACCAGAACAAGGGCTTGATCTCCGCCGTCAAAGGCGCGGCGACCGTTACTGGCACGACGCTGGGCAACAGCGGCGGCACGCTGAGCAGCCTCAATGGCTTGGTGATCACCCTCGACGATGCGCTGATCAACGCTGGCATCATCAGCACCGAAGGCGCGCTGAGCGTCACCGCCGCGCGTATCGACAACCGCAGCGGCAGCCTCGGCAGCGCCGGCAATCTGCGCCTGACCAGCAGCGGCGCCTTGCTCAACTCGGGCGGTTCGATCAGCACTGACGCAGCGCTGACCCTCAACAGCGCCAGCCTGGATAACAGCCACAAAGGCGTGATCTTCGGCCAGGGCATCAGCCGCGTCGAAACCGGCGCGTTCGACAACAGCGATGGCGGCAAGCTCACCAGCGGTGCGGCACTGACGCTCAAGGCCGGGCAGGTCAACAACGCCAGCGGACGCATCGCCAGCCAACAGGCCCTCGACGTTTCGCTGACCGGGCTGGATCAGCAGGGCGGTGAACTGTTCAGCAAGTCTGATCTGACCCTCGACCTGCGCAACGGCCAGTTGAACAACCAGAACGGCTTGATCAACGCGCCGGGCACGCTGCTGCTGAAAAACCTCAACGGCGTGAACAACCAGAATGGCGAAATCTCCAGCCAACAGGCCTTTGCGCTCGCCGCGCAAAGTCTCGATAACAGCAACGGCAAACTGCTCAGCCAACAGGGCCTGGCCCTGCGTATTGCGGCGGCGTTGAACAACGTAAAAGGTGTGATTTCCGGCGCCTCGCTGGACAGCCACAGCGCCAGCCTCGATAACGGGCAAGGCTTGATCAGTAGCCGTGGCGTGTTGCTTTTGACCGCCGACAACGCTCTGAACAACCAGCTCGGAACAGTCATTGCTGACGGCCAACTGACGGTTAACGCCGATGAGTTGGTCAACGGCGAAGGCAGCATTGCCGGTAAAGCAGACGTGAATGTCGGGGCGCGCACCGTCAACAACCAGAAAGGTCAGTTGTTCGCCACCGGTGTACTCAAAGTGGACGCTGATCAACTTGACAACCGGCAGAACGGCCTGCTCGGTTCAAGCCAGGACATGAGCCTGACGGTCGGCGAGCTGGATAACCGTGGCGGCGAAATCAGCACCAACGCTGATCTGCACATCAGCGGCACAAAGCTCGACAACAGCGAGGGCGGCAAAATCTTTACCGGCAAGGCGCTGACCCTGATCGTCGACGAGGTGATCAACCGCAGCAAAGGCCTGATCGACGCCGGTACATCGCTCGATCTACGCGGACGCACGCTGGTCAATGGCGGATCATTGCTCAGTCAGCACGGCCTGCAATTGACCCTCAGCAGCGCTTTCGATAACAGCCAGGGCAAGGTCAGCAGCGAACAGGCGCTTACCGTCAAAACGGCGCAACTGACCAACTCCGGCGGCAGTCTGTCCAGCGCCGGCGATCTCACCGTGAACAGTGACGGTAGCGTCGTCAACCAGGGCGGCCAGATCGTTACCGATGGTGCGCTGGTGCTCAACAGCGCCAGCCTCGACAACCGCTCGCAGGGCACCCTCAGCGCTAAAGGCGCCGTCAGCATCGGCACGGGCGCCTTCGATAACAGCAACGGTCGGCTCAGTAGCGCCGACACGCTGAACCTGACGGCCGGCCAGGTCACCAACGGCGATGACGGCAGCATTGGCAGCCAGAATGCTCTGACAGCTTCGGTCACCGGCTTCGATCAACGCGGCGGCAAACTGTTCAGCAACTCAAGCCTGAGCCTCGATCTGAACCACGGCCAGTTGAACAATGTCGGTGGTCTGATCAACGCACCGGGGACGCTGCTGCTGACGCAGCTCAACGGCGTCAACAACCAGGGCGGCACAATCTCCAGCGCTGAAGCCTTTACGCTTGCCGCGCAAAGTCTCGACAACAGCAACGGCAAGCTGCTGAGCAATCAGAGCCTGACCCTGCGTATCGCCGCAGCCCTGAACAACGTGCAAGGCATGATCGGCGCCGCAGCCATCGATGCGCAGGCCGCAAGCTTCAATAACAGCGGTGGCAGCCTGGTCAGCCGTGGCGACCTCGACCTGAGCGTAGACGGCCTGCTGCGCAACGATGCCAAAGGGCTGATCAGTGCTGCGCAAACCCTTGAACTCAGCAGTGGCGAGTTGAACAACCGCGACGACGGGTTGATCAACAGCCAGGGCCAGCTGACGCTGACCGCCACCGATCTGGACTCCAGCAATGGCGGCGAAGTCTCCGCCAGTGGCGACATCGATCTGCACCTGACCTCGCTGACCCAGAACGGCGGCCGCCTGCTCGGCGATAAAGCCGTCACCCTCGACCTGGCCAACGGTGACCTCGACAACCAGAGCGGCTGGCTCACCGCCAAAGGTCCGCTGACCCTCAAGCGTCTGCGTGACCTGAACAACCAGAGCGGCGAAATCTCCAGCAACCTCGGTTTCGATCTCATCGCCCAAGCGGTGAACAACACGTCGGGCAAAATCATCAGCGGCGAAAAACTGCTGTTGCGCGGCACCACTCTGATCAACCAGAAAGGCCTGCTGTCGGGCTGGCAAGGCCTCACCGTCAATGGCGACAGCCTGGACAACCGCAACGGCGGTACGCTCTCGAGCAAGTTCGCCGATGTATCGGTCGATCTCAAAAACGCACTGCTCAACGGCAACGCCGGCGCCGTGGTCGCGCAGGGCGATCTGAACATCAAGGCCAACTCACTCGACAACAGCGACAAAGGCAACCTCAGTAGCGCAGCCGGGCAGACCCTGACGCTGGGCGGCGCGCTGAACAACGACCTCGGTGGCCTGATTTCCAGTGGCGCGGCGCTGGATATCGTCAGCACGGCGTTCACCAACGCCGGCGGGATAATCAATGCCGAGCAGGCCTTCAACGCCACTGCTTCGCGCCTCGACAACCAGGGCGGACAGATCGCCAGCAATGCGGCGATCACCCTCAACCTGAGCGGCGAGCTGAACAACACCGCCGGCAAACTCGCCGCCGCAGGACCGATGCTGATCAAGGGCGTGACCGATCTGCGCAACCAGAACGGCCAGATCGCCAGCCAGAAAACCCTGGAGGCGCGCACCGGTTCGCTGGACAACAGCAACAAGGGCACGATCGCTGCCAATGATCAGTTGCAGCTCTCCGCGACTGGCGTCGTCAACAACAGTGGCGACGGTCTGATCTACAGCAAGAACGCCGATGTGCAACTGACGGCGGCCAGCCTGGGCAACGGCAAGGGCTCGATTCAGAGTGAAACCGCACTGACCCTCGACGTCAGCGGCGACTTCGACAACCAGAGCGGCAAGGTCATCGCCCAGAACGGCAATGTCCTGGTCAAAGCGGCAAACATCGATAACCGTGGCGGCACCTTGGCGAGCATCCAAGGCGCATTGGAAGCGCGCACCGTGGGCGTGCTGCGCAACGGGTTTGATCTGAATAACAATCGTCAGGGCGGGATCGTTCAGGCGCAGAGCCTGACCCTGTCGGCACTGGCCGGGCTGAACAACAACGGCGGGCGGATTTCCGCACAAGCCGCAGACCTGGGTATCACCACGGCGGCGCTGGATAACGGCAGTGGCGTGCTTTATTCCAAAGGCCTGTTGAGCATTACCGGCACCAGCCTGGAAAACGCCGGTGGCCAGATCGCTGCCAACCGCATCGACTTCGGCCTCAGCGGCGCACTGCGCAATGGCGCGGGCGTCATCGAAAGCACCACTCAACTGACCGTCAAGGCCGCCAGCGTTGACAACCAGAACGGCCGGCTGCGTTCGCTGGGCAACACCGGCAAGACCCTGTTCCAGATCGGCGGCTTGCTCGACAACCGCAACGGCGTGCTGGAAACCGCCAACGTCGACATGACCCTCGCCCTCGGCGGCTTCCTCAATGGCGGCGGGCAACTCAACCACGTTGGGCGCGGCAAGTTCGACATTTCCACCGCCAACGTCATCGGCGCCGGCGGCAGCATCGTCACCGGTGGCCTGCTGGAGCTCAACGCCGACACCTGGAGCAACTCCAACGTCATTCAGGCCGGTCGCCTGAACATCAACGTGCGCGAGTTCAGCCAGACCGCCAGCGGTAAATTGCTGGCTTCGGATGCGTTGCGGATCGTGGGTGGCAACTGGACCAACGATGGCTTGATCGCCAGTGACGGATCGATCGACATGCGCTTGTCCGGCAACTATGGCGGCAACGGGCGCTTGACCAGCCTGCGCGACACCTATCTGTCTGCGGCTTCGATGAACCTTGGCGCGGCCGGCAGTTTTGCCGCAGGTGCGACGTCGACGATCCAGATTGACGGGCAACTGCTAAATGCTGGTCGCATCACGTCCGGCGAAGACCTGACGGTCAACGCTGGCAGCCTCGTCAACCATGGCACCCTTGGTGCGGCGCAAAACCTGATCGTCAAGGCGCCGGTCTTGCTGAACGACCGCGGCCTGATTTTCAGCGGCAACGACATGACCCTCAGCGTCGGCACGCTGACCAACCAGAGCGGCGATTTCTACGGTCTGGGCAACGTGGTGATCGCCGGCTACAGCGGCGGCACGCGAGCGGCGGGGGTGTACAACATTTCCGGTGCGATGGAGAGCGGCGGCGGGTTCACGCTGGATGCCGATGTGTTCGAGAACCGCACCGAAGGGCCAACGGCGTCGGCTGAGCGCAAGTTGATCTCGGGGTTGATCGCGGCCAGTTGCGGTGACTGCGTCGGCGGCACGTTCAATAACTTCCTTGCGACTCGCGAGACGTACCAGTTCATCGACACCGATAACAGCGCATCTGCCGTCCTTAACGTCGGCAAGGACTTCGTCTTCCACGGCGGTACGTTCCTTAACAGCAAAAGCACGATAGCGGCGGGCGGCGGCATCGACATCACCGCGGTCAGCCTGAAGAACATCGGCACCCAAAGCGGGACCATCGAGGTGACCCGTCAGTACAACTTTGAAATGGGCACGGGCACCACGGCGCAGTTCATGGCCAACGTGATCATGCCGTACAACCAGCGCAACAACCCTGATTTCCCGTTTGTGTATTACGTGATTGCGCCGGAAGGCCTGATCCGTAAAGCCATTGCCAAAACCGTGGGCAACGGCATCGTCATTGTCGACGCCGAGACGGGCGAAAACATAGGTAGCCGCAAGTATGGCCGGGCCATGTCGGGTTACAGCGCCGGCTTCGAAACGTCGACGCCCTCGTTGTACGACCCGAATAACCTGATGGCCATACCGACCGAACTGACGCAGTTCCAGAAAGGCGACGCGGTTGAAGTGAGCGTCGATGGCGCGGGTGCGCCCGGCACAACCACCGGACGCAACGCGGTGATTCAGGCTGGTGGCAAGGTCTCGATCAACGCCACCAAAGAAATCGAAAACAGCGTTATCCAGCAGGACTACAGCGCCACCGGCGGCACCAACAAAGTCGCCGATACCAGCGTCAGCAACAGCAACACCACCGTGGTGCGTATCAACAGTCAATTGCCACCGGACCTGGCTCAACAGCAAGTCAATCCGCTGAGTCTGCCTGGGTTTTCCTTGCCGACCGGCGAGAACGGTTTGTTCCGTTTGAGCGGGCAGGGCAGCAGCGACGCTGTCGCCGGCAACATCGGGCCAGCGCCGACCTGGACGGTGAGCACTGAGAAAGTCGATATCCAGGAGCACGCAGTCGCTGCTACCAGCGGTGGACCGCGCAATCTGTTCATCGATGCGCCGGCTGCGGTCTCCGACAGTACGCGCATGGTCGACACCTTCGACCGCAAACCGAGCCAAACGAAAGCGGCCGCCAGCAGCATCGATACCAACGTTCCGGTGGATTCTGCCGGGCCGGGCCTGCACGACCGTGACAACGACATGAAGGAGTCGATCGACACGCGTCCGGTCACCCGCGTGACGGGCCTGCCCGACACCCAGGCACCGTCCAACCCACACAAATACCTGATCGAAACCAACCCGGCACTCACCGACCTCAAGTCGTTCATGAGCTCCGATTACCTGCTCGAAAAACTTGGCTACGACCCCGACCAGAGCGCCAAGCGCCTCGGTGATGGTCTGTATGAGCAACGCCTGATTCAGCAAGCCGTCACCGCGCGCACCGGCCAGGCGTTCCTCGACGGCCAGACCTCCAACGAGGGCATGTTCAAGTACTTGATGAACAACGCCATCGCCAGCAAGGACGCGCTCAACCTGTCGGTCGGCGTCGGCCTGACGTCGCAGCAAGTCGCCGCGCTGACCCACGACATCGTCTGGCTCGAAGAACACGAAGTGAACGGCGAAAAAGTGCTGGTGCCGGTGGTGTATCTGGCGCAAGCCAATGGCCGTCTCGGCCCGACCGGGGCACTGATTGCCGGTAATGATGTGACGCTGATTGCTGGGGAGAATCTCGATAACGTTGGTACGCTCAAGGCTACCAACAACCTGTCCGCCACTGCGGGTAATGACTTGATCAATAGTGGAGTGATTCAGGCTGGCGGGCGGTTGGATCTATTGGCCGGCGACAATATCGTCAATAAGTCTGGAGGTATTATCACCGGTCGAGACGTAAGCTTGATTAGCGTTGATGGTGACGTCATTAACGAACGCACTCTAACGAGCATTGACAATGTAAATCAGCATCGCGACTTTACCGATAATGCCGCAAGAATTGAGGCTGCTAACGAACTGACAGTCTCTGCTGGCCGTGATTTTACAAATTCGGGGGGTACGCTTAAAAGTGGGGGCGATACGTACATTGATGCTACACGCGACATCAACATTCTCGCTGTGGCAGAGCGACAATCAGATATCCTTGGCCGTAATAGAAATGAGATCATCAAGCAGCTTGGAGCGACTATTGAAGCAGGAAGTAATCTAACGCTTAAAAGCGGGCGAGACCTGGCGGTAATCGCAAGTGGAATAAGCGCACAGCGTGATGTTTCCATGACGGCTACTGAAAACATCGTCATAACGTCAGCAGCCGATGAAAGTCACTCGTATTCAAAAAGCAAAAAAGTGACCAAGCAAGAGGATCATGTCAGTCAAGTCGCTTCGACTATTAGCGCCGGTGGGAACTTCACATTGAACGGGGGGCAAGACGTCACGTTGGTCTCAAGCCGCATTACCGCAGGTGAAGAAGCCTATCTGGTTGCCGGCGGAAACTTGGAATTATTAGCTGCTCAAGATAGCGACTATTCTCTTTACGATAAGAAAAAGAAGGGGCGTTTCGGTAGTGGTCAAACCAAGAGAGATGAAGTCACCGATGTGCGTAATATCAGTACCGAGATCACCACGGGTGGAAAGATAACGCTATTAAGCGGGGGAGACCAGCGTTATCAAGCAGCCAGTCTCGATAGTGGCCAAGACATTAGCTTGATCAGTGGTGGAAAAATTACTTTTGAAGGCGTAAAGGACCTACATCAAGAAAGTCATGAAAAAAGCAAGAACAGTATGGCTTGGAGCTCTTCCAAAGGCGAGGGAAAGACCGACGAAATACTGCGTCAAACCGAAATCCTAGCGAACGGCAATTTGGTCATCAATGCCGTCAATGGTTTGAATATCGATATAAAAGATATAAACCAAAAAAGCATCAGCCAAACTATTGATGCGATGGTCAACGCTGACCCGGGGTTGGCGTGGCTCAAAGATGCGGAAAAGCGGGGTGATGTTGATTGGCGCTTGATTAAAGAAACCCACGACTCCTTCAAATATAGCAATTCAGGCATGGGGCCGGCCGCGATGCTGGCGGTAATTATTATTGTTAGCGTCATTACAGCTGGCGCTGCAAGCACAGCTGTAGCTTCCGCAAGCGGGGCCATGGGCGCGACTTCCGCGACAGCTATGGGTAGCACGATGGCAGCGGCGACGGCGACAACTGCTGCCGGCCTTGGAAATGTCATTGCGTCAGCTGTTTTGACTTCAATGGCGAGTACGGCTGCTGTAAGCGCAATCAACAACAAGGGAAATATTGGTACAGCATTTAAGGAGGTTTTTTCATCAGAAAGTTTAAAAGGTTATGTACTTGCCGGTGTCACTGCCGGGATCGCGGCAAAGTTAGGCTATGTTCCAACTGAACTGAAGTTCGATCTGTCGAGCGCTGAAACGGTCGCTACAAAGGCATTGGCAGACGCGCTGGCTAAAACAGCAATCATGGGTGGTAGTCTCAAAGATAATCTGATGGTTTCCGCGTTAGGATCAGCAGTTAGCATCGGCGGCGCGATCACTGCAAATAAAATAGGAGACATAACCGTCTTTGAAAACGGAAAAATCTCCAAAATAGTTATGCACGCTGCCCTTGGCGGTTTAATGGCTGAGGCATCCGGCGGTGATTTTCGAACTGGTGCAATCGCCGCAGGCGCAAACGAAGCGCTTGTCGATTTCCTTGCAGAAAATTTACTACCAAAAAATGTCGATACTAATAGTCTCGAGTATAAGAATGGCGTAAATAATTTAATGTCCGCTTCACAGTTGGTCGGCGTGTTAACCGCAGCATTTACCAACGGTGATCCCTCGGTCGCTGCAGACGTCACAGCAAATGCAACACAGTTCAACTACCTGAATCACACCGAAATGCAGGCGCTTGCCAATGAGCTTGCGACATGTAAAAAAACAAACAGTTGTGACGGTGTGTCAGCTAAGTATTTTGAAACGCATCTGGCAAATCAGGAGGTGCTAAACGCGGTCTGTGATGTCGATATAAGCGGTTGCCAGATAGCATTGCGTGATATTTACAATGCAACGACGGGTTTCATGCGTGGTGATTACGAAGTTGATCTTCCAGCGGATCTAAGGAAGATTATGAATTCGTTCCATGAGTTCAATCTTGATGCGAGCGCTGATCCGACAGCCAAAGTTGCTATGCCGTCTATCGAACGTTTTATCGAGGCGGTAGGGCTGGATATTAATAATCCAGCAGTTAAAATAGTTGCGCGAGATCTTGCTTCGCTTATCATCGCAAAGAAAACCGGAATGCTGGGAGCAAACGGCGTAAAAATTGCGGGGAGCAAAACGATTTGGAAAGGCGTAGGGAAGGAAAGACTTGATGTGGAAAACCCAGATCCCGGCGGTAGGCCAGGTCAACTACACTATCAAGGTGTAGATAACGCCAAATATCTTTATGATCCTATTTCCAATACTTTTGTGGGGGCTCCGAAGTCCGTTAACAAGCTATTGGAAAGACCTGATTTCAAGAAAGCCGTAGAGAAAGGCATGACAAAATATCTAGGAGAGCGACCATGAAATGCAATGCGGCGATGACAGCAGCCTTATCGATGCTGCGGCTGCCTGATAAGCTTTCCGATGACTTGGCTTCAATTGCTGAGGAAGGTTTCTTTCAGCGTAATGGCTGTGAATTTTTAAATTTTTTTAAGTCCTCAAGTATTGCAGTTAGTTTGGATTATCTTCAAGATCGCACCGGCTATGAATGCTACGTCAATTCAATTCATATCGATGACTATGTTGATTTAAACTGGCTAGGTGAAGCTTTGCTATTCGCTAATAGGCTGATTGAGCATTGGTTAGCTCGCTCCAGTCCCGAATTATTGCAAGTCATTGTCTCTTGCGATGAATTCGGCGCTATGGTGAAAGCTCATGTCATTCGGGCTGGCGAATCCTGGTTGCGGGAGAATTTGGACGAATACGACGACCCAGTATTGCTCGCCAGGTCAGATAGTGCGGACCTAATTGAGCTTCTGACGCAGCTAAAAAATAACGGTGCGACCTTTCAGCAGTAAACTTTGTACGAAAAGGGATAAATGGCACAGACCCTGAGGGATCCGCACAAATCTACTCCAGGCTCTGCGCCTGATGAGGACAAATGGGGACAGGCCACGTTTAGAAAACACTCCAAAAACGTGGTCCATCCCCGTTCCCATTCTTTGCAGAAACATGCCAATAATCCCAGCGCTACTCAGTTTATGGACGCAAGGACAGGGCATATCAATGTAATTCAAGAAGTTGAAGGGAAGCTGATCCGAATTATTGTGCCAAGAGACAAAATGAAAATTATTTCCGTTCGTCCAATTAAATTTAACCAAGTTAAAAGTTATTAGGTAAAAAACGAATGGGGACAGACCACGTTTAGAAAGTACTCCAGAAACGTGGTATGACCCCGTTTCCTCTCCTCCCCAAGGAGAAAGGGGGACAGACCACATTTAGAATGTAAACCGAAAACGTGGCCTGTCCCCGTTTACCTGGTTCAGTATCTTGCAGACTTGATACTGCCGGAGAATTACGACCCGGACATGCCGGGAGCCGATCAGGCCAAAGCTAACCTCCTGGCAATGTCACAACTGATCGCGGTGCTCTCCGCCGTAGTTGCCGACACCGACCCAAATATCGCAGCAAACATCGCGGCGACTGCGACGCAATACAATTACCTTTCACACTCGGACCTTGAGCGGGCTGCGCACGAGTTGTCCGCTTGTGGCAATGACGCGGCCTGTGCCAATACGAAATACGCGGAGTATCACGACCTTAGTCAGAAGCAAGACATTCAGGCGGTTGCTCAGTGTGCGGCGAACCCCGCCAACTGTGACAATCTTTCGAGACTTGTCGCTGAAGCCGAGGCGAAGGCGCAGCAACTGAAAGACTTGGCAGCTTCCGCATCCCCTGAAGCTGTCCAACTCTTCAACCTGTTGATTGCAGAGAACTTTGGATTCCAGAATATGCTGGCGGGTATCACCGCAGGGCATTCCGTCGCGGCAATCGCGGACACTCTGGTTAAGACGTTCAGAATGAGCCGGGAAGTGGCGATGGCTACCGCTGAAGGTCTCGTGACTGCAGCGTCTACAATGGGTCCGCTAATCAAGACGACCGCAGGCGGAAAAGGTATAGTCAAGGAAGGCGCAGGCGAAATCGCTGGTACCGCAAAAAAATTCTCAATTGCGGATCGCGTATTTGGCCAGCTCAACGACCCTCGAATGGGTCAGCTTGCAGGAAAGCTTGACGCCGACACATTGCAGATACTTGCCAATAATCCCAGCGCCACTCGGTTTATGGACGCAAGGACAGGGCATATCAATGTAATTCAAGAAGTTGAAGGGAAGCTGATTCGAATTACTGTGCCAAGAGACGAGATGAAATTATTTCCGTTGGCCCAATTAGACCTAACCAAGTTAAAAATTTATTAGGTGAGGGCGATTTTGTCCCGTTACCTTAAGTTCGCGGAGGACTTATGGCTTCAATTCATATTGAGGAAATTCAAAAAATCTTGTCTGGGCAAGGCAATAAAGATGCCTTGCCAAATCAAGCTAATGGGGAGGGTTATTTTGTAGAAATTAGATTGGACAGTTCTACTCGCAAGGCATCTAGGGATGCTGATGAAGAGTATAAGAATAAAGTAATAACTCTGGATTGCCCCTACGGCACAGTAGTTATTTTGTGTGATGAGGAAGGACAGTTAAAATCAATTGAATTAAGTTAGCTGCACTCAAGTGACTTTCCCAGCACCGGCCTTGCGCCGGTGTTTGTTGCACCCTGTTTGCCCTCGGGTAGCACCTTTCCTGCACTCAAGTTGCACTCGAAAGCTAAAGGGGGACAGACCACATTTAATGTAATTGACTGCAATAATACGTAAAAATTTGCCGTCACAAACAAATGGGGACACAAACAAATGGGGACAGACCACTTTTAGAAAGCACTCCAAAAAACAAATGGGGACAGACCACTTTTAGAAACCACTCCAAAAAACGTGGTCTTTCCCCGTTTCCTTGTCCCCGTTTCCTCCTTCAGGGTGTGAAGGGGGCTGTCAGCAACTAAAGATGGGCTTAGAGAGTTTCTGAGGAGACTGCATTGATCAAGGTTATGAAACAAATAAATAGTATAAACGCGTCCGGATATGGAAGTTTTATTCCCGGTATTGATCATGAGTTTTTAGGTGTTGGTATTTATCAGTTAAGTTTTGGGATCGACACTTTCAGGATTTTTCGATGTGGATTTTCGATTTTGTCAAAAGGACTGGAGAAAAACGTTTATTTTAAAAATATTAAAAAAATAAGGAGTCATTTAAATGCGTCGATATTCTCAGAGGCGTCTCAGGAAAGAAAATTTGATATTTTACTTCCATTAGCTATAGAGGCATCGGATGATGAGGTTGTAGTCGAGGTTCCGCTACTGATTTATTCGAGGCTTCTGATTGTTTTGAATGAAATGCGTGACTTGTAGGGCTTAAAGACGGTCAGGCCACGTTTAACGGGTGCGAGAAATCGGGACAGACCACGTTTAGAAGTAAAGGAAGTAAAGGGGAAGTAAAGGGGGGGCAGACCACGTTTAATGTAATTGACTGCTATAATACGTAAAAATTTGCCGTCATGTTTACCTTTCGGCCCGCTAAGCTTTCAGTTCGACCAATTGAAAGGATTCATCGATGCCGCGTAGAGCCCGAGTTTTGATACCAGGCGTACCGCTCCACTTGATTCAGCGAGGAAACAATAAATCTGTCTGTTTCTTTACCGAAGAAGATTACCTTTTTTATTTGGAGACTTTGGTCGAGCAGGCTTCTAAAAATTATTGTGATATTCATGCGTGGTGCTTAATGACCAATCACATTCATTTGTTAGTCAGTCCTCATAATGCCAACAGCGCAAGCCTACTGATGAAAGGTGTCGGGCAGAGATACGCCCAATATATAAATCGTACGTATAGTCGCAGCGGGAGCTTGTGGGAAGGCTGGTATCGTTCTTGCCTTGTTGAGAATGAACGATATTTGTTGTGCTGTTATCGATACATCGAAATGAATCCCGTCAGAGCTAAAATGGTAAATCATCCGGCAGAATATCGCTGGTCAAGTTACCGTGTTAACGCACAATCAGAGCGATCACACATTGTTACCCTTCATGCTCAGTATTTGGCGCTGGGAGGGCAGGGCCGGCAACCGGCAGATGCTTATCGCGAACTGTTCAAAAATGACTTAGAGTCAGGATTGGTTGACCAGATTCGTGACGCGACCAATGGAAATAATGTTTTTGGCAGTTCAAAGTTTGCTATTAATGTTGAGGCAATGATCGGTCGATGTGTGCAGCGAGGGAGCCCGGGACGGCCGAAAAAACCAACAATTTAACGGAAAACGTGGTCTGGCCCCGTTTTCGCTCCCGGGAAGGTGCCTCCAAAGCTTGAGGCATTCACCAATCCCCCCCAAAGCCCGGTAACTCCTTTAACGTGGACAAGTAAGCCAGGAAAAACGTCAGGGAGTATTATTTATTTTCCGCCGGATACGGATCCATCAGCACCGGGAAGTACGTATATCCGATTAATGCCTGCTGGCTCCGCTCCTGTTCCAAGCTTGGAGAGGGGTTATTGGATCTCGGTGAAAAATGGGCAACCGATTAACCCGGCGACAGGCGGAACCGGCACGAAAGGACAAACACATCTGCCTTTGGCACCTGATACCTTTCCGCCAAAAAGATGAGGTGGTAATAATGATTGAGCAGAGAGATTTGGCTGAGTTTAAATCAGCAATTCTTACAGGCGTGATTGTCGGAATAGGATCGTTTGTTCTGATTTTTGATAATAGTGTGTCAGTGCTGATCCAGTGCCCCTTCGCCTGCGGTGATGAGGGAGCGTTGAAATATGGGCACGGCGAAAATCTTCATAGTGCTGTCGTCCTTTTTGAACTATTGAATCGTCGTGTGAAAGAGACGGGTTTAGAAAAAGGAGAAAAGTTGGTAATAACGTTTGATGATCGTAAGTTGCTTGAGATAATTCCTGAGGAAAATGGTTTTGAATCTTATGTTCTCACAACTCGACATGGAATTTGTCCCGTTTCGATCAGTTAGGAGGGCTGGAGGGTAAATGGGGGACAGACCACATTTAGAATGTAAACCGAAAACGTGGTCTGTCCCCGTTTACCCCTTTTCCCTGCCGTGCTGAACTGAAAAGCCCCGAACTGTTCGGGGCTTTTTTATCTGGGGCAAACAATCAGCAGTGACTCAACGAAACGCCGGCACCACATGCTTGATAAACAACTCCAGCGACTTCTTCTTCTCCGCATGCGGCAAGCTGTTGTCACACCAGAAACTGAACTCATCCACGCCCAGTTCCTGGTAGTACTTGATCCGCGGAATGATTTCTTCCGGCGTACCAATCATCGCCGTCTTGTGCAGGCTTTCCAGTTCAAATTCCGGGCGTCCGGCAAACTTCTCTTCCGGGCTCGGCGCGAGGAAACCGTTGACCGGGGTTTGCTTGTTGCCGAACCACGCGTCGAAGGTGCGGTAGAAACGCGAGATGGCTTTGGCGCCGACTTTCCAGCCGTCCGGGTCGTCGGCGGTGTGCACGTGGGTGTGACGCAGCACCATCAGTTGTGGGCGCGGTACGTCGGGGTTGTTGTCGAGTGCGGTCTGGAATTTGTTTTTCAGGTCGACGACTTCTTCGTCGCCTTTCATCAATGGCGTGACCATCACGTTGCAGCCGTTGGCCACGGCGAAGTTGTGCGAGTCCGGGTCGCGGGCGGCGATCCACATCGGCGGGTTCGGTTTCTGGATCGGTTTCGGCACGCTGGTCGAGGTGGGGAATTTCCAGATGTCGCCGTCGTGGGCGTAGTCGCCTTGCCACAGGGCGCGGACCACCGGGACCATTTCGCGCAGGGCCTGGCCGCCGCTGGAGGCGGGCATGCCGCCGGCCATGCGATCGAATTCAACTTGATAGGCGCCGCGTGCGAGGCCGACTTCCATGCGGCCGTTGCTGATCACGTCGAGCAGGGCGCATTCGCCGGCGACGCGCAGCGGGTGCCAGAACGGCGCGATGATGGTGCCGGCGCCGAGGTGGATGGTGGTGGTTTTCGCCGCGAGGTAGGCCAGCAGCGGCATCGGGCTCGGCGAGATGGTGTATTCCATGGCGTGGTGTTCGCCGATCCACACGGTGCTGAAGCCGCCGGCCTCGGCCATCAGGGTCAGTTCGGTGAGGTCTTCGAACAGTTGGCGGTGGCTGACGCTTTCGTCCCAGCGTTCCATGTGGATGAACAGGGAAAATTTCATGACGCTACCTCGAGTCTTTTGTCATTGGCCGGTCGCTTGCTGGCCTGTCGAACTGCCGTGAGCGCTGAACGCTCGCGAGTTTTATCACCCATCAGGCACGCCTTCGAGGACGGCTGGTCGGTTGATTGAATATTGGTATACCATAATACGGGATATCCGCAAAATATTTCTGACCGACACTTCGAACAAGGAAGGCGCAACAGATGAACATCAAACAAAAACTGACCATGGCATTCGCCGTGATCGCCAGTCTGCCGGTGTTGCTGGTGGCGGCGCTGATCATTCTCAATGTCCGCGATGGGGCGCGGGACAATTTCGTCGACAGCACCGGACGCGAAGTGCGTCAGGTCGAAAACGCGATGCAATTGTTCTTTGAGGGTATCAGCCAGAACGTCGCTTATCTGGCCGAGCATCCGCAATTGCAGAGCATCGACGGCAGCCTCAAACGCTATCTGAGCAGCGACGCCGCGCAAGTGCCCATGGGGCCGCAGGATCAGCAGTTGTTCAAGCTGTTCGCCGGGCTGGCCAAGGCGCATCCGGCGTACACCTATCTGTCGCTGGGCACCGAGCAGGGCGGTTACCTGTTCTGGCCGGGCGATGCGCAACTGGCCAATTACGACCCGCGCACGCGGCCCTGGTACAAAACGGCGATGGCCAATCCCGGCAAAACCTTGCGCACCGAAGCCTATTACTGGGCGGCCGATGATGTGGTGCTGGTCAGCACCGTGCGCAGCTTCAACAACCAGTTGGGCAACAATGCCGGTGTGGTAAATATCGACGTTTCGCTCAAGCAACTGACCGATCTGGTCAAGCAGATCCGCCTCGGCGACAGCGGTTATCTGCTGCTGATGGAGGCCAACAACACCGTGTTGGTCGATCCGAGCGATCCGGCGCACAACTTCAAGAAACTCACCGAGCTGGGTGATGGCTACCGGCAACTGGCCGAAGCGAGCAAAGGCCTGGTGGAGGTGGAACTGGCCGGCGAGCGCTACATGGCGCTGGTCTGGCCGTCCGAGGCGCTGGGCTGGCGGTTTGTCGGGCTGGTCAAAGCCAGTGAAGTGATGGCCGGGGCCACGCGGCTGACGTGGATCATCGGCGTTATCGCTGTCGTCTGCGCGCTGCTGTTTGCCATGGCCGGGGCGTGGTTTGCCGGGTTGATGGTCAAGCCGATACGCGGCGTCGCCAGTGGTCTGGAAGGCATTGCCCAGGGCGAGGGCGATCTGACCGCACGCCTGGAAGTGCGCGGGCAGGACGAAACGGCGCAACTGGCCGGCTGGTTCAACCAGTTTCTCGAAGCGATCCGCACCTTGATTCAGCGCATCGGCCAGGCGGCGGGGCAGATCCACAGCAGCTCCGGCAGCGCCACGGAAGTCTCGGCGGAGATGGCCGAAGTCGCGTCGCGTCAGCGCGAGGCGGTGGACATGGTCTCGACCGCGTTCCACGAAATGGTCGCCACTTCCAATGAAGTCGCGCGCTCCTGCAGTCAGGCCGCAGACTCGGCAGACAACGGCCAGCGTCAGGCCCACACCGGGCAGCAGCAGATCGATGCGGCGGTGAGCAGTGTCGGCCGTCTGAGCGAGGAAATCGGTCACAGCGCCGAGTCGATGCAGCAACTGGAGCAGGACAGCAACGACATCCAGTCGATCCTCGGCACCATTCGCTCGATCGCCGAGCAGACCAACCTGCTCGCGCTCAACGCCGCCATTGAAGCGGCGCGGGCGGGCGAGCAGGGGCGGGGGTTCGCGGTGGTGGCCGATGAAGTACGGGCGCTGGCAAAACGCACCTCGGATTCAACCGGCGAGATTGATGCGCTGCTGGGCAATCTGGCGCGGCGTACTCATCAGATGGGCAAGCAGATGCATGCCAGCCTTGAGGTGTCGCAGGAAACCGTGGTGTCGATCAACGAGGCGCGGGCGAGTTTTGAATTGATTCGCGAGTCGGTGGATGTGATCCGCGACATGAACACGCAGATCGCCACGGCGGCGGAGGAACAGCATCAGGTGGCCGAGGATATCAATCGGCACATCAGCCAGATTCATGGCGATGCGCAGTTGGTGGCGAGTCTGGCGGATTCGACCCGTGAGGATGCGCAGAATCTGACGGCGCTGTCGCAGACGTTGAATCAGTTGGTGAGCCGGTTTCGTACGTAATCAATAACCATCAGACACCGTATAAACCTGTGGGAGCGAGCCTGCTCGCGAAGAGGGAATGTCAGGCGACATCTGTGTTGAATGACATACCGCTTTCGCGAGCAGGCTCGCTCCCACATGGAATCCAGAGCGGACTCGAAATCAAACCAGCACCGGCAAAGCCCCCATCTTGCCGTGGCAATACACCAGCGGCCCGGCCACTTGCTCGGGCACGATCAGGTTTTTCACTGCGCCGACCATGATCGCATGGTCGCCACCTTCGTATTCGCGCCACAGTTCGCACTCGATCACCGCCGTCGCATTGGCGAGGATCGGGTTGCCCAGTTCGCTCAACGTCCACTCGATGCCCTGCGCCTTGTCCTTGCCTTTACGGGCGAAGGCGTAGGCTTCGCTTTGCTGGCCGCCAGACAGAACGTGAATGGCAAAGCGCTTGTTCTTGATCAGCACCGGGTAGGAGTCAGAGCTGTAGTTGGGGCAGAACAGCACCAATGCCGGGTCCATCGACAGCGAGCTGAAGGCGCTGGCGGTCAGGCCGACGATCTGGCCGTCATCGTCGAGCGTGGTGATCACGGTGACGCCGGACGGGAACGAGCCCATGACTTGTTTGTAAATGGCAGCATCGATCATTGGTCATTCCTCGGGTTTGTGCAGCGGTTTTTATTGAATTAATGGTCTGATGGTATACCAGTAATCTGAGTTTGCAAGCGCTTTCAAGCTGAACCGATAAACGTGCCGCGTTCGTCGGAAACTCAGTGTTTACGGGGCTTTCAGCTGGCTTGACAGCGCTGCTATGGGCGAGGATGGCGTATCAGATGGCGCGTTAAATCACGGATCAGTCTTGTGAAAAGTTTGGAATACCATAATATGGTCTGCATCTGAGGGGCGACCATAGAGTCCCCCCGGTTTGGCTTCATACAAAGATAAGAACAGACAAACTCGAGTTCATGCATATGTCCCAGATGTCCCGGCAAGATCCGTTGATCGAGAATCACACGGTCGATTACGTCCCACTCGCGGAACGCCACGGGAAGGCCCGCGACCTGTTCACCCTTTGGTTCAGCACCAACATTGCGCCACTGCCCATCGTCACCGGCGCCATGGTGGTTCAGGTGTTCCATCTTGATTTGTTCTGGGGGCTGCTGGCGATTGCGCTGGGGCACATGATCGGCGGCGTGGTGATTGCGCTGGCGTCGGCCCAGGGCCCGCGCATGGGCATTCCGCAGATGGTCCAGAGTCGCGGCCAGTTCGGCCGTTATGGCGCGCTGCTGATCGTGTTTTTTGCCGCGCTGATCTACATCGGTTTCTTCATTTCCAACATCGTCCTGGCGGGCAAATCGATCGTCGGTATTGCGCCGTCGGTGCCGGCGCCGCTGAGCATTCTGATCGGTGCATTGGCGGCCACGGCGATCGGGGTGATCGGCTACAACTTCATCCACACGCTAAACCGCATAGGCACCTGGGTGATGGGTGGCGCGTTGCTGGCCGGCTTCATTTACATCTTCGCCAATGACTTGCCCGCAGACTTCTTTACTCGCGGCAGCTTCAATTTGTCCGGCTGGCTGGCAACGGTGTCGCTGGGGATCATCTGGCAGATCAGCTTCTCGCCGTACGTGTCCGATTATTCGCGCTACCTGCCGGCCGATATCGGCATTGCCAAACCGTTCTGGGCGACTTATCTGGGTGCGACGCTGGGGACCATTCTGTCGTTTGCCTTCGGCGCCGTGGCGGTGCTGGCGACCCCGGAAGGTACCGAAGCGATGTCGGCGGTCAAGCAGTCGACCGGTTGGCTGGGGCCGATCCTGATGGTGCTGTTTCTGCTCAACATCATCAGCCATAACGCGCTGAATCTGTACGGCGCGGTGCTGTCGATCATCACCTCGATCCAGACCTTTGCCAGCCAGTGGACGCCAAGCATCAAGGTGCGCGTGGTGTTGTCGAGCGTGGTGCTCGCCGGTTGCTGCGTGGTCGCGCTGGGCGCTTCAGCGGATTTCATCTCGCATTTCATCGGGCTGATTCTGGCGCTGTTGCTGGTGCTGGTGCCGTGGGCTTCGATCAACCTGATCGACTTCTACCTGATCAAGCGCGGCTGCTACGACATCAGTTCGATCTTCCGCGCCGATGGCGGGATCTACGGGCGCTTCAACCTGCACGCAATCATTGCCTACTTCATCGGCATCATCGTGCAGTTGCCGTTCGCCAACACCTCGCTGTACGTCGGGCCTTACGCCAATCTGGTTGAAGGCGCGGACTTGTCCTGGCTGGTCGGCCTGGTGGTCACCGTGCCGCTGTATTACTGCCTGGCGACCCGTGGCCAAACGCAGCAGAGCAGGGCGGCAAAATTGGGTTATACCGACTAAGGTGACTGATACGGCTTAAGTTGATCCGCTGTTCAATCAATGCCCGGCCCTGTGCCGGGCATTGTCGTTTGCGCATCCCGGCGGTCATCGAAATTGGCCATATCGATCCCCTTTTGGCCGATGCCCCACTGTGATCCCTTGGCACTCTCGGCAAGAATCAAAGCCACAACGAAACGCTCGACCTTATTACCCTTGGCCGCCATTTTGGCCACTGCCGTGTACAGAACATAAAAACCATCGAACTCACGCCGCTTTTGGGGAACAACCATGGTCACGATGAAACGTATTCTGGGTGCCACCGTGTGTGGGCTGACGCTGTTGGCCAGCGCCGTCCAGGCCGAGCAACGCGAACTGCGCGTCTACAACTGGGCCGATTACATCCTGCCCGCCGTGCCCAAGGATTTCGCCGCGCAAACCGGCATCAAAGTGACCTGGGACACCTTCGACACCAACGAATCGCTGGAAGCCAAATTGCTCACCGGCAACTCCGGTTACGACTTGGTGGTGCCGTCGAACCAGTTCCTCGACACGCAGATCAAGGCCGGTGTGTTCCAGAAACTCGACAAGTCGAAATTGCCGAACTGGAGCCACCAGGACCCGGAACTGTTGAAACTGCTGGACAAGAACGACCCCGGCAACCAGTACGGTGTGCCGTACATGGTCGGCACCGTGTTGATCGGCTTCAACCCCGCCAAGGTCAAAGCGGCGCTGGGCGACAACGCACCGGTCGACAGCTGGGACCTGGTGTTCAAACCGGAGAACATGGAAAAGCTCAAATCCTGCGGCGTGGCGATGCTTGATTCGCCCTCGGAAATCCTCCCGCTGGCGCTGCACTATCTCGGTCTCGACCCGAACAGCCAGAACCCCGCCGATTATGAAAAAGCCAAAGCGCTGATGCTCAAGGTTCGCCCGTACGTGACCTATTTCAACTCGGCCAAGTACATGACCGACATCGCCAACGGCGATATTTGCGTGGCCATCGGTTACTCGGGCAGCTTCTACCAGTTCGGCAACCGCGCCAAAGAGGCGGGCAATGGTGTGGTGGTCGACTGGCGTTTGCCGAAGGAAGGCGCGCCGATCTGGTTCGATACTTTCGCCATTCCGAAAAGCGCGAAGAACGTCAACGAGGCCCACGAATTCCTTAACCACTTGCTCGACCCGAAAGTGATCGCGCCAATCAGTGATTTCCTCGGCTACCCGAACGCGAACAAGGATTCGCTGGCGTTGATCAACAAGGAAATCACCGACAACCCGAACCTGACGCCGACCCCGGAAGCACTGAAAAAACTCTACGTGGTTCAGCCGTTGCCGCAGAAACTCGAACGCGTGCGGACCCGTGTATGGACCAGCATCAAGTCTGACAAGTAACAATCACCGCAATCCAAATGTGGGAGCGAGCCTGCTCGCGAAAGCGGTGTGTCATTCAACTTCGATGTTGACTGGTCCGACGCCTTAGCGAGCAGGCTCGCTCCCACAGGGTTTTGTGGTGTGTCATTCGGTGCTACGTTCAGCATTTCGGGTGATGACAAGGCTCAGCAACACCGAGCCCAGAATCACCGCGCCCACCACCGCCAGCGACCATTCCACCGGCATGTGGAACCACGGCATCAGCACCATCTTGCCGCCGATGAACACCAGCACGATGGCCAGCCCGTACTTGAGCAAATGAAAGCGATCAGCCATGTCCGCGAGCAGGAAGTACAGCGCGCGTAATCCCATGATCGCGAAGATGTTCGACGTGAAGACAATGAACGGGTCGGTGGTCACCGCGAAAATGGCCGGGATGCTGTCGACCGCGAACATCAGGTCACTGGCCTCGATCAGCACCAGCACCAGAAACATCGGCGTCGCCCAGCGCACACCGTTCTGCACGATGAAAAACCGCTCGCCGTGAAAACCACTGGTGATGCGCATGTGATTGCGGACCCAGCGCAGCAACGGGTTTTTATCCAGGTCCGGTTGCTGCTCGGCAAACACCAGCATCTTGATCCCGGTGATGATCAGGAAAACCCCGAACGCATACAGCAGCCACTCGAACTGCGACACCAGCCACACCCCGGCAAAGATCATCACCGCGCGCATCACGATCGCCCCGAGTACCCCGTACAACAGCACCCGTCGCTGCAATTCCGGTGGCACGGCGAAGTAGCTGAAGATCATCACGAAGACGAACATGTTATCGATCGACAGCGATTGCTCGATCAAATAACCGGTAAGGAATTCAAGGGTTTTCTGCCGGGCGATCTCGCCGCCGAACTCGCCGTGCAGATACCACCAGAGCAACCCGGCAAAGCTCAGCGCCAGCAGACACCAGGCAATCACCCAGGCCAGCGCTTCACGCACTGACACCCGATGCGCCTTGCGCCCGCCAAACACGAACAGGTCGAGTGCCAGCATCGCCAGCACAAAAACGATGAAGGCGCCCCACATCCACGGTTCGCCGATATTGAGGTTGGTCGCTGGCATGTCACGCTCCCTGTCGATGGGCTTGAGGTCAGACAGGGCCATGCTAACGACGGATTTATGCGCAGGAAAAATCGTTTATTTCTGGGCAATGGTTCGAGAAAAACGAAGTGTCGGAGATTTACCTAGCGGAAAAACTCCCCCGGCGTCTGCCCGAACTGCTGCCGAAACGCTGCAATGAACGCCGACGTCGAGTCATACCCGCACGCCAATGCCACATCGGTCACCCGTTCGCCTTTTTCCAATGGCGTCAGCGCGCCGAGCAGGCGCAGGCGTTGGCGCCAGGCGCGAAAGGTCAGGCCGGTGTCGCGCAGGAACAGGCGGGTGAGGGTTTTTTCGGTGACGCCGAATTGCTCGCTCCAGTGACTAAGGGTGGTTTGTTGTTCCGGGTGTTGTTCGAGGCTCTGGTAGATCTGCTTTAAGCGCGGGTCTTGTGGCAGCGGCAGCATCAGATCGATTGGCGCTGCCTCGGCCAGTTGATCGAGGATCACTTGCGCCAGACGCCCGTGGGCGCCGTTCTCGTCGTACTCAACCGGCACCTGACTGAACGCACGGATCAGTTCACGCAGCAGATCGCTGACGGCCAACACATGGCAACGTTCGGCGGCCCAGGCCGAAACGCTGCAATCGATGTACAGGCTGCGCATCTCCGTGTGCGGCGCGCTGAAGACCCGATGCGGCACGCCGGCGGGAATCCACACGGCGCGTTCCGGCGGGGCGACGAAGCGCCCGGCGCTGGTCTGCACTTCGAGCACGCCTTGAATCGCGTAGGACAACTGCACCCACGGGTGAATGTGGCGGCGGGTCAGGGCGCGATTGGGCAGCGATTCGGTTCTGCCGTATAGCGGCCGCGGCAGGCTGGGCAGCCCGGGAATGCTGCGGCGAACGCTGTTGGTCTGTCCTTTAGGCGGCATCTTGCGACTCTTAGGCGTTAGTCGGTAATTGCCAGTCACGTTAGAGTCGTCGGCAAGCACTGGCAACCCCCGGATGACTATCATGACGCGCCCCCGTTTTTTACCCGACAACTTCACCCTGACGCTGATCGGCGTGGTCCTGCTGGCGAGTTTTCTGCCGGCCAGCGGCCAGGTTGCGGTCGGTTTCGGCTGGCTGACCAACCTCGCCATCGCGCTGCTGTTTTTCCTGCACGGCGCCAAGCTGTCCCGCGAATCGATCATCGCCGGTGCCGGCCACTGGCGCCTGCATTTGCTGGTGTTCGGTCTGACCTTCGTGCTGTTTCCACTATTGGGGCTGGCGCTCAAGCCTGTGCTGTCACCGTTGATCGGCGACCAGCTGTACATGGGCATGCTGTATCTGTGCGCGTTGCCCGCCACGGTGCAATCGGCGATTGCCTTCACTTCGCTGGCGCGGGGCAATATTCCCGCGGCGATCTGCAGCGCGGCGGCGTCGAGTCTGTTCGGGATTTTCCTGACGCCGTTGCTGGTCACGCTGTTGCTCAACGTCCACGGTGATGGAGGTTCGACGCTCGATGCCATCGTGAAAATCAGCGTGCAGCTGCTGCTGCCATTCATTGCCGGACAGATCGCCCGCCGCTGGATCGGCGCCTGGGTCGGGCGCAACAAGAACTGGCTGAAGTTCGTCGATCAGGGCTCGATTCTGTTGGTGGTCTACGGCGCGTTCAGCGAGGCGGTCAACGAGGGCATCTGGCAACAGATTCCGTTGTTCGAATTGCTCGGGCTGATCGTGGTTTGCTGCATCCTGCTGGCGCTGGTGCTGCTGGCGTCGATCCTGCTTGGCAAGGCGTTTGGCTTCAATCAGGAGGACCGCATCACCATTCTGTTCTGCGGATCGAAAAAGAGCCTGGCCACCGGCGTGCCGATGGCGCAGGTGCTGTTCGCCGGCAGCACCATCGGCGTGCTGATCCTGCCGCTGATGCTGTTCCATCAGATCCAGTTGATGGTCTGCGCGGTGCTGGCCCAGCGTTATGCGCGGCGGCCGGAATCGGTGCCGGAGCTGATGGCTCAGGTCGATCCCTGAGGGCTGCGCCTCAGACGATATCGTCGATCAGTTGAAGGGCGGTATTGCAGCTACACGTCGATTGCTTGTAGGCGGATGACAAGCTGCGCCTACACCAGCCCGACATACTTCACCGCGGCGGCAGCACGCGAAGGCACATCGAGGACGCGTAATAAACAAGACACGTGAATGCGCACCGTGAAGGGTGAAATGTCCAGTTCACGGGCGATTTCCTTGTTGGTCTTGCCTTGCGCGATCAGCCGTAAAACCTCCTGCTGACGAGGGCTGAGGGCGCTGGCGGGTTCCAGCGGCAGCAAGCCTGACGGCGCAAACTTCACCAATACCTCGCCCGCGCGGATCGCCAGAATCGCCTGTCCGATTTCATCCGGGGCGATGTTCTTGCCGATAAAACCGTCAACGCCCGCGCTCATGACCTCGCTGATCAGCGCCTGGTCATCGACCATCGATACCACGATCAGCGTGGTGCGCGGCAAGCGTCGGCGTAGTTCGGTGAGTTGGGTAATGCAGGTCAAACCCGGAAAACGCAAGTCGAGTATCAACGTGTCCGGCTCGCTACCCAGCAATGCGGTGACAGCGTCGAGGTCTCCCGCCTCCTCGATGGTCGCCTCGGGCAGCAAGCGCTGCACAGTGCGCACCATCGCTTCGCGAAACAGTGGGTGATCGTCGGCTATGATGATCCGGCATGCCATGGCGCGACCCTCCCTGGGTCAAGCGTTAATCAAGGCTGGCACCTTAGCATCGGACGCGAAGGTTGCCTGTAGGCTGCTTCCGAAACTGACGAACGCTGCACAAGGACGTTTACATGAAATTCGAGAAAAACACCGAACTCGATCAAGCCAATCTGCGCATTATCATCGCGGCCATCGCCGTGGTTTACATGGTCGTATTGAGTTTTCTGCCCGGCCATCGCGTCGATACCTACCTGCCGGTCATTACCTACATCAGCCTGTTTTTGCTGGTTTCCATCGTGTTCCGTCAGGCCATTGCGCGCTGGCCCGGGCATTATCCGGCGCGGCGGATTTTTGCCATGATCCACGATTACACCGGCACCTGTTTCGGTCTGGTAGTCGGCGGCGAAGCCGCGCTGCCGTTGTACGCGGTGATGGTCTGGGTCAACCTCGGCAATGGCATGCGCTATGGCTCACGCTATCTGGCGGTCGCCACCGGTCTGGCGTTGCTGGCGCTGCTGGCGGTCTATCGCCTGACGCCGTACTGGCAGGCGCAACCGTTCATGGTGCTGATGCTGATGATCACCAGCACCGTGATCCCGTTTTACGCCCACCTGTTGCTCGAGCGTACGCGCAAGGCATCGGAGGAGGCCGAGGCGGCCAATCTGGAGAAGTCACGTTTCCTGGCTCAGGCCAGTCACGACCTGCGTCAGCCGATTCATTCCATCGGACTGTTTACCGCGTGTCTGCGCGAGTCGCGCCTGGGCGATGACGAGCGGCGGCTGGTCGATAACATCGACCGTTCACTGCTCAACGTTTCGCAGTTGTTCCGTTCGATCCTCGACCTTTACACCCTCGATAACGGCCGGGTCGAAGCAAAAATGCAAACGCTCAACCTCGGTGAATGGCTCGCGGACATCGTCCGCCAACATCAGGAAGCGGCGCGTTGGGCGGGTGTCGAACTGCGTTTGCGTCCCTGTCACCACTGGGTCAGAACCGACCCGGCGCTGCTGGCGACCATGGTGCAGAACGTGCTCTCCAACTGCTTCAAATACGGCGCGCAGCGGCCGGTGCTGATCGGTGTGCGTAAACGCGGGGCAGGGCTGGCTATCGTCATCCATGACTGCGGCAATGGCATTGCCGAAGAGCATCTGCACAAGGTGTTTGAGGAGTTTTATCGGGTGCGGCAGGTACGCGACAAAGATGTCGAGGGTGTCGGGCTGGGCCTGTCGATCATCAAGCGTCTGGGTGAACTGATCGATGTGGACGTTGCTCTGCGCTCGCGGGTAGGGTGCGGCACGGCGATGACTCTTGCCGGATTGCCAATCGTAGCGGCGCCGCAGTCACGGCTTGTCCGTGGTGAAGTGCGGCAGGTGGGTTTGTTGACGGGGCTGAAGGTGTGCCTGGTGGAGGATGATCGCAACGTGTTGCTGGCGACGTCGACGCTGCTCGAGCGTTGGGGCTGTGTCGTTCAAGCCGAGTGGTCGGCCGAAAACCTGGTCACCGACTGCGACATCCTTGTCGCCGACTATGACCTCGGCACCCACGCCACCGGCATCGAATGCATCGATGAAGTGCGCAGGCAGCGCGGTTGGGCGGTGCCTGCGATGATCATTACCGGCCACGACGTCGAAAGGATTCAGGCGGCTTTGCACGATCGGCAGATTGCGATTCTGTCGAAACCGGTGCACCCCGCCGAGTTACGCACGACGCTGCGCGGGCTGCGTGATCGACGAGGCGAATCCGCCGAAAGCGTTCTGACGTAAAGTCTGGTCTGCAGGCTTCACGTCAGTGCAGAACTAGATATTCGCCAGTGCCCTGGCCAGGTCGGCCCGCAGGTCTTCGACGTCTTCTACCCCGACCGACAGCCGCACCAGCCCATCGCCGATCCCCAGTTTCGCGCGGGTTTCGGGCGGAATGGTCGCGTGGGTCATGATCGCCGGATGTTCGATCAGACTTTCCACGCCGCCGAGACTTTCCGCCAAAGCGAAGATCTGCACGTTCTCGAGAAAGCGCCGTGCACCGGCGAGATCGCTGTTAAGGTCCACGGAAATCATTCCGCCGAAACCGCGCATCTGCCGTTTCGCCAGTTCATGTTGCGGGTGAGACTTCAAGCCTGGGTAATGGACGCGTTTGACCTGCGGCTGTTGCTCGAGCCACTGCGCCAGATCCAGCGCATTGCTGCAGTGGCGTTCCATGCGCAGCGCCAGGGTTTTCACTCCGCGCAAGGTCAGGAAGGCATCGAACGGCCCGGAGATCGCCCCGACCGCGTTTTGCAGAAAGCCGAGTTTCTCCGCCAGTTCGGCGTTCTGCCCGACCACTGCGATACCGCCGATCACATCGGAGTGGCCGTTGAGATACTTGGTGGTCGAGTGCAGCACGATGTCGAAGCCCAACTCCAGCGGGCGCTGAATGTACGGGCTGGCGAAGGTATTGTCGGCCACGCAGATGATCCCGCGGGCGCGGCAGATGCGGGCGATAGCGGCCAGGTCCGACAGGCTCAGCAGCGGGTTGGTCGGTGTCTCGACCATGACCATGCGCGTGTCGTCCTGCAACGACGCCTCGAATGCCGACAGATCAGCCAGATCGACAAAACTGAAGCGGTGCCCGGCGCTGCGCTGGCGGACCTTGTCGAACAGGCGGAACGTGCCGCCGTACAAATCATTGCCGGAGACGATGTGCGAACCGGCATCAAGCAATTCCAGCACGGTGGAAATTGCCGCCAGCCCCGAGGCAAAAGCGAACGCGCGGGTGCCACCTTCAAGGTCCGCCACACAGCGCTCGAGGGCGAAGCGCGTCGGGTTGTGCGAGCGCCCGTAATCGAAACCCTTGTGCACGCCGGGGCTGTCTTGCAGATAAGTGGAGTTGGCATAGATAGGCGGCATCAGCGCGCCGGTGGTCGGGTCCGGTTGTTGCCCGGCGTGAATCACCCGGGTCGCGAAGCCTTGGGATTTATCGTCGGGCTGACTCATGCAAGGGATCTCCGTAATTGGTTGAGCATGTCGGTGCGGGTGATCAGGCCATGAAAGCCCGTTGCATCGGCGATGATCGCGACGAGGCCACGGCTGAGCACTGCTTCCAGCTCGGCCAGCGTCGCGCCGGGGGCGAGGGTTTGCAGCTTGTCGGTCATCACGCTGGACACCGACTGGCTGAAGCGCGCGGCGTCTTCGTGCACCGCCATGAGGATGTCCGATTCATCGATCACCCCCACCAGTTGTTTGCCTTCGACCAGTACCGGCAGTTGCGAAACATCGGCCAGGCGCATGCGCTGGAACGCGGTCAGCAGGGTGTCGTCGGGGCCGACGCTGATTACCCGGCCGTCCTCGAAACGCCGGGCGATCAGGTCGCGCAAATCGCCGTAGCCTTTGCGTTGCAGCAGGCCCTGATCGGTCATCCACTGGTCGTTGTAGACCTTCGACAGGTAGCGCGTGCCGGTGTCACAGACGAAACTGACCACGCGTTTCGGCTCGGTCTGCTCGCGGCAATAACGCAGCGCGGCGGCGAGCAGGGTGCCGGTAGACGAACCACCGAGAATGCCCTCGGCCTTGAGCAACTGGCGCGCGTGATCGAAGCTTTCCGCATCGCTGATCGAGTAGGCGTGGCGCACGCTGGAGAGGTCGGTGATCGACGGGATGAAATCCTCACCGATGCCTTCAACCGCCCATGAACCGGGCGTCGGCAGGCTGCCGTCGCGGCTGTATTGCGCCATCACCGAACCGACCGGATCAGCCAGCACCATCTCCAGATCCGGTTGCACCCGTTTGAAGAAACGGCTCAGGCCGGTCAGCGTACCGGCCGAACCGACGCCCACCACAATCGCATCCAGATCATGTTCGGTCTGCGCCCAGATTTCCGGCGCGGTGCTGCATTCATGGGCCAGCGGGTTGGCCGGGTTGTTGAACTGATCGGCGAAAAATGCGCCGGGAATGTCTTTCGCCAAACGCGCGGCGACGTCCTGGTAATACTCGGGATGGCCCTTGCCGACATCGGAGCGGGTGATGTGCACCTCGGCGCCCATGGCCTTCAAGTGCAGGACTTTCTCGGTGGACATTTTGTCCGGCACCACCAGTACCACCCGGTAGCCCTTGGCGCGGCCGACCAGTGCCAGACCGAGACCGGTGTTGCCGGCTGTCGCCTCAACGATGGTGCCGCCCGCTTGCAAACGGCCGTCGCGTTCAGCGGCATCGATCATCGCCAGACCGATGCGATCCTTGATCGAACCGCCGGGGTTTTGCGATTCGAGTTTGAGAAACAGCGTGCACGGGCCGGTATCGAAACGAGTGACCTGAACCAGCGGAGTATTGCCTATCAGCCCAAGCACGGCAGGGCGTGAATCCTTTGACATTTCTTCACCTCTTGATGGTGTTGATCGCGTTCCGGTCGCGAAGAAAGACTCGCGTGCAACATAGGCTCAGCGCTCATCCGTCGCAACCCTTAGTCCTGCATTGGTGCAGCCGGTTTGATCTAACGATAGAACGAAATCCGCGTCGTGCCGCACGGGCCCTGATCGTTCCCATGCTCTGCGTGGGAATGCAGCCGGGGACGCTTCGCGTCCCATAACCTGAAGATCGCAGCCTGCGACAGCTCCTGCGCAACACGTCAGTCATGAACAAAACTTGTGATCATCAGGAATAGATTGAGTTTGTTTCATTACGTGCTGCTCCCGACAATACCTGCCATCGAATAAGCACTGGAGTTGTTTGTCATGGCACTGGCCCATTCCCCTGGATTTCCGCGCATCGGTCGCGACCGCGAACTGAAGAAAGCGCAAGAGGCGTTCTGGCACGGCGAACTGAACGAAGCAGGGCTTCGTGACGTCGGTCGCGAGCTGCGCAAGGTACATTGGGAGTTGCAGAAAAACGCCGGAATCGAATTGCTCCCGGTCGGCGATTTCGCCTGGTACGACCAGGTGCTGACGCATTCGCTGATGTTCGGCGTGATCCCGGAACGCTTTCGCCCGCACGACGGCAAGGTCACGCTGCAAACCCTGTTCGCCATGGCCCGCGGCGTCAGCGACGACTGCTGCGGCGGCACTCATGCGCAGGAAATGACCAAGTGGTTCGACACCAACTATCACTACCTCGTCCCGGAATTCAGCGCTGAGCAACAGTTTCAACTGGGCTGGGAACAGCTGTTCGAAGAAGTCCAGGAGGCACGCGAACTGGGGCACAACGTCAAACCGGTGATCATCGGTCCGCTGACTTATTTGTGGTTGGGCAAGGTCAAAGGCGCCGAATTCGACAAGCTCGATTTGCTTGATCGCCTGCTGCCGCTGTACGGCCAGATCTTCGCCCGGCTTGCGGCGCTTGGCGTGGAATGGGTGCAGATCGACGAGCCGATTCTGGTGCTCGACCTGCCGCAGGAATGGAAGAACGCCTTTGAGCGTGCCTACAACCAGATTCAGCGCGATCCGCTGAAGAAACTGCTCGCGACCTATTTTGGTGGCCTGGAAGAAAACCTCGGTCTGGCGGCGAACCTGCCGGTCGACGGTTTGCACATTGATCTGGTCCGCGCGCCAGAACAGTATCCGACCATTCTTGATCGTCTGTCGGCTTATAAAGTGCTGTCGTTGGGCGTGGTCAACGGTCGTAACGTCTGGCGTTGCGACCTGGAAAATGCCCTCGCAACTTTGCAGCATGCCCATGAGCGATTGGGCGAACGCCTGTGGGTCGCGCCGTCCTGCTCGCTGCTGCACACGCCGGTCGACTTGGGCCGTGAAGACCAGCTTGATGCCGAACTGAAAAGCTGGCTGGCGTTCGCCGTGCAGAAGTGCGAAGAAGTGGCACTGCTGGCGCAAGCGGTCGAGCAACCGCAAGCGCCGAAAGTGCTGCGCGCGTTGGCGCAAAGCCGCTCGGTGCAGACCAGCCGCGCCGCTTCGCCACGGATTCACAAGCCGGCAGTACAAGCGCGTGTGGCGGCCATCACGGCCAGGGACAGCCAGCGCCAGTCACCGTTCGCCGAGCGCATCGCCAGGCAGCGTGCTGGTCTGAATCTGCCGTTGTTTCCGACCACGACGATTGGCTCGTTTCCGCAAACTGCAGCGATTCGCCTCGCTCGCCAGTCGTTCAGACAAGGCACACTCAGCGCCGCCGACTACACCGAAGCCATGCACAGCGAGATCCACCACGCCGTACACATCCAGGAATGTCTGGGCCTCGACGTGCTGGTGCACGGTGAAGCCGAGCGCAACGACATGGTCGAATACTTCGCCGAACAGCTCGACGGTTATATGTTCACCCGCTTCGGCTGGGTGCAGAGCTACGGCTCGCGCTGCGTCAAACCAGCGGTGATTTTTGGCGACCTCAGCCGACCGCAGGCCATGACCGTGGAATGGATTCGCTATGCGCAAAGCCTGACCGACAAGGCCATGAAAGGCATGCTGACCGGTCCCGTGACGATGCTGATGTGGTCGTTCCCGCGTGAAGATGTCAGCCGGGAAACCCAGGCGCGGCAACTGGCGCTGGCGATCCGCGACGAGGTGGTCGATCTGGAAGCCGCCGGCATCCGCATCGTGCAGATCGACGAAGCGGCGTTCCGCGAAGGCCTGCCGCTGCGCCGCGCGCATTGGCAGGCGTATCTGCACTGGGCAACCGAAGCGTTCCGCTTGTGCGCCTCGGGCGTGCGGGATGAAACGCAAATCCATACGCACATGTGCTACAGCGAATTCAACGACGTAATCGAGGCCATCGCCACGATGGACGCCGACGTCATCACCATCGAAACCTCACGTTCCGACATGGAACTGCTCGATGCCTTTGAGGCGTTCGCCTACCCGAACGACATTGGCCCGGGCGTCTATGACATCCACTCGCCGCGGGTTCCGGAGGCCGGCGAAATGGCCAGCCTGATCCGCAAAGCCGCCCAGCGGATACCCGCCGAACGGCTGTGGGTCAACCCCGACTGCGGCCTGAAAACCCGCGGCTGGGCCGAGACCGAAGCGGCGCTGGTGCACATGGTTGCTGCCGCCCGGCAGCTGCGCAAAGAGCTGGCCTGATCGGCTTGCACACATTCCCCGGTGGGAGCGAGCCTGCTCGCGAAGGCTGTGGGTCAGACGATGAGTCCTTGATCAATACATATCGATCAAAAGCAACGTCAAAAGCCCCTCACCCTAACCCTCTCCCGGAGGGAGAGAGGACTGACCGGAGTGGATGTAAGAACCACGCCGACCTGCGATACCGAGTCGTACGCAGTTTCTGAAAAGCCCACAAATCGGCTCCCTCTCCAGGGGGAGAGGGCTGGGGTGAGGGGCAGCCCCACCACAAATCCCAAGCCAACCCCCCGCTTCTAACCACTCAACAATGAGCGTTAGCTCGAGTGCCCTTGATCTTGCCTAACCAGCGACATCGGAAGGCTGAGCGGAGGGATTGATCCGGGCGTGGGAGCGCAGCGACCGTCTGGCGCAGCCAGACACAGCGGAAGGAGGTGCAGCGCAGCAAACCGTAGCCGCTGCGCCCGGATCGATCCCGGAGCGAAGGAACCCGAGCCTGCGAGGGCCGTACGTAGGAGCAAGCCTTTTTGGGTACTTTTTCGGCGTCTGGAAAAAGTGCCTCGCCGTAAGGGCGAAACCGCCAGCCGCAGCACCCGCAGCAACGGATATGCACCCAATCAAAAAAAGGCCTGCCCCCCAAAGCTACGAGTGAAACCGCAAAATCCGCTCACCATCAAACGGATCAGTCAAATACCGCGCCCGAACCCCAAACGTCTCCAGCAAGCGCTGCGGCGTCAGCACCTCCAGCGGCTTGCCCAGCGCCACTAACTCCCCACGCTCAAGCACCGCCAGTCGATCGCACTTGAGCGCCTGATTCAGATCATGCAGAGCAATCAACGTAGTCACCGGCAACGCTTTCACGACGCTGAGAATCGTCAGCTGATGCTGAATGTCCAAATGGTTGGCCGGCTCATCGAGCAACAGAATCTGCGGACGCTGCGCCAGGGCACGAGCAATGTGCACCCGTTGCCGCTCACCCCCCGACAGACTGCGCCAGATGCGCTGACGCAAATGCACCGCATCGACATCAACCAGCGCCTGCTCAACGATGGCAGTGTCGGCAGCCGACCACGGTTGCAGCGCCGACAACCAAGGCGTACGCCCCAGCGCCACCGCATCGAACACACGAATGCCGTCATCGGTGTCAGCCTGTTGCTCGACCACCGCGAGTGTCTGCGCAACGCTGCGGCGCGCCATTTTGCGCAGACGCTGACCTTCTAGCAGTACCTCGCCAGCGCTCGGGTCGCGCAGACCGGCCAACAGCTTCAACAGGGTCGATTTGCCCGCGCCATTCGGTCCGACAATGCCCAGCGTTTCGCCGCGTTGCACCTCAAGGCTCACAGCTCGCAGCAACTCAGCGCCACGCACCTTGAAACTCAGTTGCGAACAACTCAATACCGCTGTCATCGCGCCGATCTCCGGCCCACCAGAATCAGCGCAAACACCGGCGCGCCGACCAGCGCGGTGATCACTCCGACCGGAATCACCTGACCCTTGATCAGGGTCCGCGACAGCACATCGGCAGCGATCAGAAACACCGCGCCGCCCAAGGCACTCGCTGGCAGCAATCGAGCATGACCAGTGCCAAGCAACAACCGCGCTGCATGGGGAATCACCAGGCCGACAAAACCGATCGAACCGACAATCGATACCATCACGGCTGTTACCAGCGCCGCACAGCCGATCAGCAGAATCTGCACGCGGCGCACCGGTATGCCGAGCGACGCCGCCGAATCCGCACCAAAGGTAAATGCATCCAGCGCGCGCCGATGCCACAGGCACACGACCAGCCCGAGCAAGGCTACCGGCACCGCCAGCCACACCGACGGCCAGCGCACCCCGCCGAGGTTGCCGAGCAGCCAGAACATGATCCCGCGAGCCTGCTCGGAACTCGCCGAGCGGGTAATCAAAAACGCTGTGAGTGCATTGAACAATTGCGAACCGGCAATCCCGGCCAGAATGATCTGTCCGGTGCCACTGGCCGAACCGCTGACCCGCGCCAGCAGAATGACCAGTACGAACGCCGTCACCGCACCGGCAAACGCGCCGGCCGACAGCGACACCAATCCCGCACCAACCCCCAGCAACGCGACCATCACCGCGCCAGTCGACGCCCCGGCAGAGATGCCCAGCAGATAAGGATCGGCCAACGGATTGCGCAGCAGCGACTGCAAGATCACCCCGCAGGTCGCCAGTCCGGCGCCGCAGGCAGCAGCGACCAAAGCACGGGTCAGGCGGTAATTCCAGACAATGCCTTCATCGATCGGGTCGAGCACATAACCGGCGCCCCACAGCTTGTTGGCCAGCACCTGCAGCACCACGCTCGGCTCGATCGACGTCTCACCGATCGCCACGCCGCCGATCAGCGCAAGCGCAAGCGTCAGCACAACCAGCAGCGTACGGATCAGGCGTCTGCTCATGGCGCCAGGTCGTAGGCATTGATGGCGGCGGCCAGTTGTGCGAGGCCGTCGAAGGTGCGCAGGCTGGCCTGCATGGCCATGGCGTCGAGGATGATGATGCGGTTGTGTTTCACCGCGTCCATGTTGCGCGTCACCGGGTCGCTGCGCAGGAACGCGAGTTTCTTCTGATAGTCGTCAGCCGGGAAACGCCGGCGATCCATGCGCGCGATCACCAGAAAAGTCGGGTTGGCCTTGGCGATGGTTTCCCAGCCAACGGTTGGCCATTCTTCATCCGACTCGACCACATTGCGCACGCCCAGCGTGCTCAGCATGAAATCCGGAACGCCTTTGTGCCCGGCCACAAACGGCTCGATGTCCATCTCGGCGCTGGAAAACCAGACCACTGCGCTGACGTCTTTGCGCTGCTGGGTTTTCGCCGTGGCGATCGATTGCGCTAGGCTGGCCTTGAGCTGTTCGTTGAGCCGTTCGCCACGCGCTTGCACGTCGAAAATCTGCGCCAGCTGGCTCACGCTCTTGTAAATGCTGTCGATGCGAAACGGCGCCAGCCGCGTTCCATCGGAGCCGACGAGGTTGTCCTTGGCTTCGCAATCGGAGGGCAGCAGGTAGGTCGGAATCTTCAATTCATGAAACTGCTCGCGGGTGCCGACCGCGCCTTGCGGGCCGACCATCCATTCCAGCTCTACAGCGACCAGTTCCGGGCGCTTGCCGATCACCGCTTCGAAACTCGGCTCGTTATCGGCGAGGCGCTCGATCGTGTCGTTCTGCGCCTTGTATTGGGCCAGCACGTCGTTGAACCACAGCGAGGTGCCAACGACTTTGTGGCCCAGCCCCAGGGCATAGAGCATTTCCGTACCGGCCTGGCCGATAGTGACTGTGCGGGTGGGGGCGTGCTGGAAGGTCAGGCTGCTGCCGCAATTCTCGATCGTCAGCGGATAAACGGTGGGTGCCGCTTGCGCAAAGGTGCAAAAGCTCAGACCGGTGATCAAGGTGGCAATGCGGGGCAGAAGCATGGGTCTGTCTCCAATGGAACCGTACGGGGAGGGCGGGTACGGTTTGGAAACACACCATCAAGCGCCATCAGGAAATAGCGCAAGGCCGTTCATCACGTAAAAACGCGCACGGCACGATGTCCTTCCCGGACACCCCGCCGGTTAGTAGTCATTGTGCCGGCAGGTCTCCTGACTGATGCGTCATCGCCTGGCTCCGGCCTTCCCAGGGTTACCCAGTGGCAGTCGTGGAGCAGGCTCGGCACCTACAGTTGCGGGGGCAGTTCCGATCGATGCTGAGCAAGCACCTCGGATTCCCTATTAATCCCATGCGGAAACCGGCGGCGGCATGGTAGACGATTTGGGCGGTTGAGGGGGAGATGAATCTGTTGGCGAGTCGGGATCAAGCCAGCCATCAATGCAGATCAAAAGTCCCTGACCCTAGCCCTCCCGAAACGTCGGACCGCCCGTAGGGAGAGGGGACTGACCGCGGTGTTTGGGCGACATATGGCCACACCGAGTACCGAGCTGAACACAAATTCAGAAGCTAACAAAGATCGGCTCCCTCTCCAGGGGGAGAGGGCTGGGGTGAGGGGCCGGGTCACTACAAGTCCAAAGCCGGCCGCATGCTTCTTACCACCAGCCTCCAGATCCTGAAAAATCCCAAAGTCACAACCCGGATTTGCAATCCAGGAACCCCCGCAGCTAATATACGATCCATATACATTTCGTATCGGGTCGCACCCATGGGCATCGTAAAAATTTCCGAAGACATGCACGAAAACCTGCGCATCTCCAGCAACGCACTCAGCCGCTCGATCAACGCGCAGGCCGAGCACTGGATGCGCATCGGCATGCTCGCCGAGCTGCACCCCAACCTCGACCACAGCGCCATCTGCCGCCTGCTGATCCGCGCCGAACAGACTGGCGGGCTCGACCTGCACCAACTGACACAGGAAGTCGCCCTCGCATGAGAAACCAGATCAAGCTCAACACCCCGGCCGAGATCGAGAAATCCCGCGCTGCCGGCAAACTGGCCGCCGAAGTGCTGGCAATGCTGGTGCCCCACGTCAAGGCGGGGGTGACCACCGATGAACTGGATCGGCTGTGCAACGACTACATCGTCAACGTACAGAAAGCCGTCCCGGCCAACGTCGGTTATCACGGTTTCCCGAAAACCGTCTGCGCCTCGGTCAACGACGTGGTCTGCCACGGCATTCCCTCAGCTACGCCGCTGAAGGATGGCGACATCCTCAACCTCGACATCGCCGTGATCAAGGACGGCTGGTTCGGCGACACTAGCCGCATGTATGTGGTGGGTGAGGCCACGCCGGAAGCGCAACATCTGATCAAGACCACCTATGACGCCATGTGCGCGGGTATTCGTGCGGTCAAGCCGGGCGCCACGCTGGGCGATATCGGCCACGCCATTCAAAGCCTCGCCGAGAAAGAAGGCTTCAGTGTGGTGCGCGAGTATTGCGGCCATGGCATCGGCAAGATCTACCACGATGAACCGCAGATTCTGCATTACGGCTTTCCCAATCAAGGGATGAAGCTCAAGGCGGGAATGATTTTCACCGTCGAACCGATGCTCAACGCCGGCAAACGCCATGTGAAGAACATGCCCGATGGCTGGACGGTGTTGACCAAGGATGGCTCGCTGTCGGCACAGTGGGAGCACATGGTCGCGGTGACGGAGACGGGGTTTGAAGTGCTGACCGCGTGGCCGGATCAGATCGAAGGGTATGCGGCTATCGGTTGATACTGCGCTTGGCGGTCAGAAACCCTGACATTCAACGCATAAAAAACGCCGCTTGAACAAGCGGCGTTTTTTGGGGCCGTTACTTCAGATCGAACCGATCCAGGTTCATGACCTTCGTCCAGGCTTTGACGAAGTCATTGACGAACTGCTCCTGCGCATCCGCACTGGCATACACTTCGGCCAGCGCGCGCAACTGCGCATTGGAACCGAACACCAGATCCACCCGGGTTGCCGTCCATTTCGGCGCGCCAGTCTTGCGGTCCCGTCCCTCGAATTCATCAGCATCGCGCGTTGTTGGTTGCCACTCCAAGCCCATGTCCAGCAGGTTCGTGAAGAAGTCATTGCTCAGCGCTTCCGGTTTATCGGTGAAGACACCATGGCGGGTCTGCCCGACGTTGGTGTTCAACACCCGCAGGCCGCCAAGCAGCACGGTCATTTCCGGGGCGGTGAGGGTCAGCAGTTGCGCCTTGTCGATCAACAGGGTTTCAGCCGCGACGGTGTATTTGCCCTTGCTGTAATTGCGGAAACCGTCGGCAATCGGTTCAAGGAAGCCGAACGACTCGACATCGGTCTGTTCCTGCGAGGCATCCACGCGCCCGGGCGAGAACGGCACGCTCACGGAATGACCAGCGTTCTGTGCGGCTTGCTCGACCCCGGCATTGCCCGCCAGCACAATCAGGTCCGCCAGCGAGATTTTCTTGCCGGTGCTTGCGCCATTGAATTCACCCTGAATGCCCTCCAGGGTTTGCAGCACATGGGCCAGTTGCTCTGGCTGGTTGGCTTGCCAGAACTTCTGTGGTGCCAGACGCAAACGCCCGCCGTTGGCGCCGCCACGTTTGTCCGAGCCGCGAAAGGTCGAGGCGGCAGCCCAGGCCGTCGAGACCAGTTGCGAAACGGACAGGCCTGAGGCGAGGATTTTGCTTTTCAGCGCGGCGGCGTCGCTGTCGCCAATCAAGACATGGCTGACGTCAGGCAGCGGGTCTTGCCAGAGCAATTCTTCGTTGGGCAATTCCGGGCCGAGATAGCGAGACAGCGGGCCCATGTCGCGGTGGATCAGTTTGTACCAGGCGCGCGCGAAGGCGTCGGCCAATTGCTCGGGATTGGCCAGGAAGCGTCGCGAGATCTGCTCGTAAGCCGGGTCGAAGCGTAGCGCCAGGTCAGAGGTGAGCATGGTGGGTGAAAGCTTTTTGCTCGGGTCATGGGCATGCGGAACCGTGCCGGCACCGGCGCCGTTTTTCGGTTGCCACTGATGCGCCCCGGCCGGGCTCTTGGTCAGTTCCCACTCGAAGCCGAACAGGTTTTCCAGGTAGTTGTTGCTCCAGCGGGTTGGCGTGGTGGTCCAGGTCACTTCCAGACCGCTGGTGATGGTGTCCGCGCCCTTGCCGGTGCCGAAGGCGTTTTTCCAGCCCAGGCCTTGCAGCTCGAGGCCGGCCGCTTCCGGTTCAGGGCCAACGTTGTCGGCCGGGCCGGCTCCGTGGGTCTTGCCGAACGCGTGGCCACCGGCAATCAGCGCCACGGTTTCTTCATCGTTCATGGCCATGCGGCCGAAGGTTTCGCGAATGTCCTTGGCCGAAGCGACCGGGTCCGGGTTGCCCTCGGGACCTTCCGGGTTCACGTAGATCAGGCCCATCTGCACGGCAGCGAGCGGGTTCTCCAGATTGCGTTCGCCCTGATCGGTGCGGCTTTCCTCGCGACCATGCAAGTCCGGTTCGGCTACCAGCGTACCGTCACCGGGTTCCTGCACCGGGCCGTTGCTCTTGCCGTAACGATTGTCGCCGCCCAGCCATTCGGTTTCCGAGCCCCAGTACACGTCTTCATCCGGTTCCCAGACGTCGGCGCGGCCACCGGAAAAACCGAAGGTCTTGAAGCCCATGGATTCCAGCGCGACGTTGCCGGTGAGCACGATGAGGTCGGCCCAGGAAATATTGCGGCCGTACTTCTGCTTGATCGGCCAGAGCAGACGGCGCGCCTTGTCGAGGCTGACGTTATCCGGCCAACTGTTCAGCGGGGCGAACCGTTGCTGACCGGAGCCGGCACCACCGCGGCCATCGGCGGTGCGATAAGTGCCGGCGCTGTGCCAGGCCATGCGCACGAAGAGCGGGCCATAGTGGCCGAAGTCCGCCGGCCACCAGTCCTGAGAGTCGGTCATCAAGGCGCTGATATCCTGCTTCAGCGCCTGGAAGTCCAGGCTCTTGAACGCCTTGGCATAGTCGAAGTCCTTGCCCAGCGGGTCAGACTTGGGCGAGTGCTGACTGAGGATTTTCAGGTTCAGTTGATTCGGCCACCAGTCACGGTTGGTCGTGCCGCCACCAGCGGCGTGGTTGAACGGGCATTTCGATTCGCTTGCCATGTTCGAGTCCCTATCAGGTCTGCTGCGGCCGGCTGGTGCCGACTTCGGACTTGTAAGGCTAGACCCGAGTTGGCAAACCAGCTAATAGCGCAGCTATTGCGTGCCGATAGGCAAACTCTCTCAGCGCTGCGCTGGCTTCTGATCAGCAGGATCAGCTCGATTGCGCCGTGTCGTCATCGGGCACGTCGTCGAGAATATCCTCTTGTCCCGGCAGCTCAGTGATTACGCTGAAGTCACTGACCTCCACCGCGCCTTGCCCATAACCGAGCAAATGAAACGAAAACGCCTTGCGCTGTTGCGGGTTTTCAAAGCTGAAGTCCATCTCCAGCGGCTGATCCGCCGTGGCGACCATTTCCGCCGGTAAGCCCAGCTGCACGTCCTGTTCGAACTCCTTGGCCTTGAGTTGTATGTACGCCGCTTGCTGCGGGTCGACCGCGCGCACGGTCAGGCGTACGCGGGTGTGCGAGCCCTTGGGCATTTCCAGATACTGCGCGCCGATCAGGTTGTCGGCCCAGTCATCCTTGATCTGCGCTTGCAGCGGGATGATGTTGTTGCTGCCGAACTGATAGCGATGATTCAGCGGCGTGCGCAGCAGCGACAGATCCAGCGCATTGGCGCGGGCGGCAATCTGCCGGGCCGGATGACCGCTGTAGCGCCCCTTGTAAATGGCGCTGTCGGCGATGAAGCCAGGGCTTTGATAGTAGCGGCAGCGACGCGGCATGTCGCATTCGGAGAAGATCCCGCGGCCATCGTGATAGCGCAGCTTGCCATTGGTGAACGACATGATTTCCCGGCCAGAGTCGTAGTCACGGAACAGCGAACGGCCACTCAGCGCGGAGGGCACTGGCAGGTCGAAGTAGTCGAGAATCGACGTGCTCAGATCGACGTGACCATAGACGCCTTTGTTCAGATGCGGCAGTTGCGCCTGCTCCGGTGCCAGAGTCAGATTGAACCCCCACGAGGAGGCCAGACGCACGCCGTCGATGCCGTGGGATTCGTCGGATGTGATCACCACCAGCGTGTCCTTGAGCACGCCCTTACGTTCGAGGGCACTGAGAAACTGGTCCAGTGCATCGTCGAGATAACCGACGGCGGCCTGCTTTGGCGTTTCGTAACGCTGCAGATAATCGTCCGGTGCGGAGTAGGGCTGGTGAGTGCCGACAGTGAGCAGGGTGAGCATCCACGGCTGTTTGTTTTTCTTCAGTTGGCCGACGTAATCCAGTGCACCTTCGAAGAACGCCTTGTCATCCTTGCCCCACGGGAATTCCAGATAGTTGCTGTTGCTGAACCATTCCAGGCCATGGGTGGCATCGAAGCCGATATGCGGCATGATCTTGTCTTTGGCCATGAAGCGCAGCCCGGCGCCTTGCAAGTAATGCGTGCTGAAACCGTGGTCGCGCAGTTGTGCCGGCAGACAGGCCTGATTGCGCTCGTTGAGGGTGAGCATTTCCACGCCTTTGGGCGTGCCGTTGTCGAGTTTGTCGTAGTCGCCGCAGAGCATGGCGTACAGACCGCGAATGGTCTGGTGCGTATGTAACACGTAATCCGGGGTGTTCATGCCGCGCTCGGCCCAGCGGCTGAGGTTGGGCATCAGGTCTTCCTGATAATGACTGCCGATGGCCTCGCGGTTGGCGCGGATGTAAGCGCCGGGAATGCCCTCCAGCGCAATGATCAGCACGTTGCGCGCTTGTCCCGGTGCGGCCAGCAGTTTTTCCCCGTTGAGGTCGACGTCGGTCAGCCCGGCCATGGCCGGCGCGGGTTCTTCGCCGTCGCCGTCCAGCCATTCCTCGGTGCGAATCTGCAGATCGGCCACTTCGCTGGCGAGCAGGTGGTGTGGCAGGTTATACAGCCGCCATGGGTCGGCTTCGTTGGGCCACAGGTTCTGCGCCCCCCAATGCGCGGCGAACAGCAGCAGCGGTGCGCCCCAGGCTGCACGGGGCAGGGCAGTGAGCGGCCGCTCCCGGCCGGCAAACCGGGTCAGCAGCCACACCAGCAATGCCAGCAGCAGGGTCACGCCCAACGCCGGATGCGTCAGGCCGCCGCCGCTGGAG
Source organism: Pseudomonas retamae (assembly GCF_043496865.1). Classification (NCBI taxonomy): domain Bacteria; kingdom Pseudomonadati; phylum Pseudomonadota; class Gammaproteobacteria; order Pseudomonadales; family Pseudomonadaceae; genus Pseudomonas; species Pseudomonas retamae. Next base: position 57,829 of record NZ_JBIEIL010000016.1, on the reverse strand, counting down.
TTCTCCACGAACTGCGGGTCGATCAGGTAATGGGCATCGGAAGGGGTCGGCAACCGACCGACTGCGCTGACCAGTTCCGCCGTTGCCACCGCCAGCAAGCCCCACAACAACAGCACCGGCAGAGCCAGCCACCACGCGCGGCGATGCAGCAATACCAGCAACAGGCTGCCCACCGCCAGATCCGACAGATAACCCAGCGTGCTCGACCAGCCCAACGCCGCGCGCAGGCCCATTGGCACGATCAATACCAACAGCAGCAGAGAAAACAGTCGGGCGTGCGGTTGCCGCAACCGGTTGAAAAGAGCGCTCACAAAAAGACCTTCCCGCCATCAAACCGTCATAAAAGTGTGCGCGATGATAGCAAGGCTCGGCCATCTGATTGCCTTTTAAAACGCTCGGGTGATCCGCAGATACAAGGGCTGGCGGGCACGGCAAACCCTTTGAAACCCCCATGGCTGTTGATGTAACGCAGCGGGGGGTGTTTGTGCCGACACGGATTTTGCCGGGGGATTAATTGTGTCAGGCTGTGAACGATAACGCGGGAGCCAACGTAAGGTTTGCGTTAGGCGGCCGGTGCTAACGATATGCAATAAAGATATTTAAGTTCTGTTTTTTATAGCGATAAAGTCAGGCCTTTCAGCAAACCACCCCCTGCTGCGAGGTTGTCATGGCCACACCGTTGAAACGTTCCGCATTGACCCTGTTGGCCGCCGCCCTGGCGGGCACAGCGTTGTTCAGCACCGGTGCTCAGGCCGAAGGCAAGATCAGCATCGCCCAGCAGTTCGGCATCGGTTACCTGATTCTCGACGTGGTCCGCGACCAGCAATTGATCGAAAAACACGGCAAAGCCCAGGGCCTCGACATCAAGGTCGACTGGAACAGCATCTCCGGCGCCACCGCGATGAACGAAGCGCTGTTGACCGGTTCGCTCGACGTGGTCTCGGCCGGCGTACCGCCGATGCTCACCGTGTGGGATCGCACCAAAGGCAAACAGAACGTCAAGGCCATCGCCGCACTCGGCTCGATGCCCAACTACCTGCTGACCAACAATCCGAAGATCAAGACCCTCAAGGATTTCAGCGAAAAAGACCGCATCGCCGTGCCTGCTGCCGGGGTGGGCTTCCAGTCACGCACCCTGCAGATCGAAACCGCCAGGCTGTTCGGTGATGCCCAGTACAAGAAATTCGACGACATCTCCGTCAGCCTGCCGCACCCCGACGCGACGGCCGCGCTGATTGCCGGTGGCTCGGAAATCAACTCGCACTTCTCCAGCCCGCCGTTCCAGTACCAGGCGCTGCAGAACCCCAACGTGCATAAAGTGCTGAGCTCTTACGACGTACTCGGCGGCCAGGCGACGTTCAACGTGCTGTACACCACGGAAAAATTCCACGACGAAAATCCCAAGACCTACAAGGCGTTCTACGACGCCCTGGCCGAGGCCGAGAAGATCATCAAGGCTGACAAACCGGCAGCTGCGCAGGCCTATATTCGGGTCGAACAGTCGAAACTGCCGTTGGCGCTGGTAGAGCAGATCGTCAACGATCCGGAGATCGACTTCACGGTGGTACCGCAACGTACGTTTATCTATGCCGAGAAATTGCAGGAATTGGGCGTGCTGAAAAACAAGGCGGGGAGCTGGAAGGATTACTTTTTTGAAGAGGCGCATGGTGGGGCGGGGAGTTGATGTTCTGCGCCAGGATCAAAAGCCCCTCACCCTAACCCTCTCCCGGAGGGAGAGGGGACTGACCGAGGTAAATGCGAGAGATACGCCAACCTGCGATACCGAGTCGAACGAAAGGTTTGAACGGCCCACAAATCGGCTCCCTCTCCAGGGGGAGAGGGCTGGGCGGGCGGCGTTCCGATGAGGGGTAGCTCCACCACGAAACCCAAGCTCCTGCGTCGACCTCCACCACCAATCAATGCATCTTGCTGTGATCATGCTCCTGCATATTGGTCAGCGCACGCACCGGCGCCTTCACTTCGAGGGTCTCTTTCTCGCCCTTGGCGTTTTCCACGGTGAAGGTCAGCGGCACGCTTTCGCCTTCCTTGAGCTGCCCGGTCAGCCCCATCAGCATCACGTGATAACCATTGGGGTCAAACGCGACCGCTTTGCCCGCCGGCAGGTCGACCGACTTCACCGGGCCCATGCTCATGACGTCGTTCTTCATGGTCATTTCGTGGATCTGCACGTCTTTGGCGACCGGCGAAGCCACGCTGAGCAACTTGCTGTCGCTGTCAGCGGTGAGGGTCATGAACGCGCCGCTGGCGGTCTGGGTCGGCACGGTGGCGCGAACCCAGGCGTCGTCGACTTTGGTTTGCGCCGATGCCTGAAAAGCCAGGCCCAGCAACGACAGACCCAGTACAGCACGTTTGATGTGGTTCAAGACAGGACGCATCAGCAGACCTCCATAACAGTAAGCAAATCTTCCGTGCATTGTTCTGCCGAAAGCGATGTGGACAGACCCAGGCGCAAGCCGCCGTTGGAGTCGTAGACGTAACTGGTCGCGGTGTGCGAGATGGTGTAGGTGTCGCCGGCCGGAACCTTCTCGTAGAACACGTCGAATTCCTTGGCCGTGGCCTGGGTTTCCTCAAGCGTGCCGTACAGCGCGACGAAGGTCGGGTCAAAGGCTTTCATGTAGGCGTCGAGGATTTGCGGGGTGTCGCGCTCGGGATCGAGGGTGATGAAGATCACCTGCAAGCGATCGCCGTCGGCACCCATCAGCTTCTTGATCTTCGCCGCACGGGCGAGGGTGGTCGGGCACACGGCCGGGCATTGGGTGAAACCGAAGAACACCATCGGCATCATGCCACGAAAGCTCGACAGCGTCATGGTTTCGCCGTCGGTGTTCTTCAGTTTGAAGGTGCGCCCCATGATCTTGTTACTCAGATCCTTGCCGTACTTGTACGACAGTTGGCCGCGGGTGTCGCAGCCGGCGAGCAGGCCCAGCCCGAGCACGCCCATTCCCGCAAGTACCTTGCGGCGAGTCAACAAAGCCGTCATCTAATACCGCCTTTTGCAGCCCGTCAGTCGACAGGACTGGCGGGGGGTTAACCGTAAAAGCGGCGCATGATACCAAACTGCAGGCAGACGCCGGCCACGGATCGGCGGATGGCGTGGGATAGGGCGATAAAAGGTGTAAGAAAAGATGACCCGCCGACTCACGAACGACCCTCAGCGCCATCAACCATGAATGATCGAATTCACCGATTCTGCCGTGATCACCGGTGCCTCGATCGCATCGATCAAGCCGCACAGCATGGCCTGCGACGGGTCGATGATCCGCGGGGCAGCCGTCAGGTATTTCTCGGTTTCCAGTGTTTCCTGCGCACCTTCCGTTCGTTCAGCGACGATGCGCGCGTACAGGTACAAATCGTAATCCAGGCTCATGGCGTATTCCGACATGCGCGAATGATCGACCGCGCCCTGTAAATGCCAGTGAAACGGATGGAAGAGAAACTTGCTATGGGTACACGCCGAGCGGCGCTCGCCAGCGAGGAAGACGATATTGCCCATCGACTCGACTGTGCCCAGGTTATGCGTGTGCACCGGAACCGGCAGGGACAACAGAAAGTTGTACATGGTGAAACCGTAACTGCATTCGCCACCCATCGTGGCGATGTTGACGATCAGCTTCGAGGCTTTTTGCTGTACGGCTATGGAGGCTTTGTCGATCAATTGGCCGCAGGTGGACGCGTTGATCGGTCCCGTGAAATTGATGACGTGAACGGGCATGAGTCACCTCGCTGTTTAATGGCGTTTTGACGATGCGGGCTTACCGACTGCTGTTAGGGCGGACTTGCTTAATGACCTCGCTCGCAAACCGGCCGGGTATGCGTGGCTGCGCATTGGCGCTCGGCCTGAGCGGCGCCTTGCAGGCGCTCGTAGCAACTGCGCGACGCCACGGCGGGAACAGGGCGTGGCGGCTCTGGCGCACTGACTGGCTGTTGAGGCTGATCCTCTGCCACTGTCAGGCCTGGAGGAGAGCTTAGCTCCATTTCATGGGCAGGTTCTTCAGCCTTTTCCATTTGCATCGCGCAGTGATGATTTTCGATGGACGCTTTCATGGCAGACCTCAAGTTAAAAAGGGGCAGCAACGCTGCCCCCGATCTGGCGTTTAAGACTTGCGTCCGCCGCCATGGCTCTGTTGCCCGCCTTTACGGCCGGCTTCCGAGGCTTTTTCGCGATCATTGGCGAAGTTGCCGCCATTGCCGCCGCCCGATGAGCCTTTTTTATCGCTGGTGGAGGTCTTGTTATTGCCCTGATTCTTATTACCGGTAGTCATGATGGTTCTCCGACAACAGTGAGGGTTAACTTGCTGTCCGTTAACGCAACGGACACTAATTCCGATAACGCCAAAGCGTGAATCGTTTTGATTGTTTTACAGTTGCCCGATAAGCGGTCGAACGGTTAATGGCTCAGCAGCAAGTCGTGAATCAGACAGACCGAGCCATCGGTTGCCGCCGTGGTCGCGCTGTAATCGATCTGGTTGTAGACGCCACCATGAAAATTGAAGCGCTGGCTGGCCCAACTGCTGTCCATTTGCTGCGGCGGCGCCGAGGTGGTCACGCCATTGCAGATCACCAGCACGTTGACCAGCCCTGCTGCGCTGACGTTGATCTCGACCGTGAAAGGTACGTTAAGGCCAATATTGCTGGCGATCGTGCTGTTGACCGGGTCGGGCTGATTGAAGCTCTGGCGAAAGCCCCAGGTGATTTTGTTCTTGTTCCAGAACACCTTGATCGCCGGGCTGTCGTCGTCCTTGACGTGCATCTGTGAAATCACCACTTTTTGCGCGGAGTTCACTTGCGTGAGCGTCATGCGTTGGCGATTGACGTGTAACGCCGCACTTTCCAGCGTCCAGTAAACCGACTCTTTCCATTCGCAGCGCGTGCGATGGGTGCTTTTGCTTGAAGCGCCACGAGTAGGCGCGCTGAAACGGATGCTGCCATCCGGCTGACGGCTGATGACTTCAGGAAAACGCAACAACGCCTCATCGCCCAGCAACTCCAGTGCGACCGGGTTGGTGGGCGAAGTGGCGACGGGTGTGGTGATGCGCAAACGGCTGATATCGACAGGCATAAATACCTCCACAATCTCTGACAGATGAAGTGGGTAAGTTGCAAGACGGGTGATGCCGCGGCGCGGCGATGTGTTCCATGAACTTAACAGTGCGTGGACTAATGGCGTTGATCAGCGGGTGTGGATTGTCTCGTTTGGGTGGACGGTGAAACGCGTTTCAGCCGATTTATCCCTTTTCGCTGGGTCAGTAATCTGTACCCAACTTGAACGCAACAACAAACTTCAAACTTGAAAAGGGACGCACACCATGACCACTCCAACTTACAACCGCCTGAACAAAGACGACGCTATCGTGCTGCTGGTTGACCACCAGACCGGCCTGATTTCCCTGGTGCAGGACTTCTCGCCCAACGAGTTCAAGAACAACGTACTGGCCCTGGCCGACCTGGCAAAATTCTTCGACCTGCCGACCATCCTCACCACCAGCTTCGAACAAGGCCCGAACGGCCCGCTGGTCCCGGAACTGAAAGAGATGTTCCCGGACGCGCCGTACATTGCTCGCCCAGGCCAGATCAACGCCTGGGATAACGAAGACTTCGTCAAAGCGATCAAGGCCACCGGCCGCAAGCAGATCATCATTGCCGGCGTGGTCACCGATGTTTGCGTAGCGTTCCCGACCTTGTCGGCGCTGGCGGAAGGTTTTGATGTGTTCGTGGTCACCGACGCTTCGGGCACCTTCAACACCACCGTGCAACAAGCCGCATGGAGCCGCATGACCCAAGCCGGCGCACAAATGATGAACTGGTTCTCGGTGGCCTGTGAGCTGCACCGCGACTGGCGCAACGACATTGAAGGCCTGGGCAACCTGTTGTCGCAGCGTATTCCCAACTACCGCAATCTGATGAACAGCTATACGGCGCTGACGGCTCAGCAGAAGTAATGACCTGATGAAAAACGCAAAGCCTGCTGAGAAGCAGGCTTTTGTTGTTCAGTGCATTTAATACTGCAAGTCAGGTCAGGCTCATCGACGGCTGCGGCACCCGCAAAGCCGAACGCGCGGCGAGCAACGCCAGCACCGCCGCGACGATGAGCAGCCCGGCGCTGGATTCGAACGTCGCGCGATAGCCGCTCATGTCGAACAACACGCCGCCGACAATCGCGCCCGAGGCGATCGCGAACTGCACCACCGCGACCATCAGGCCGCCGCCAGCTTCCGCAGCATCCGGCAGCGTTCGCGCTAGCCACGTCCACCAGCCCACCGGCGCCGCCGTCGCCACCAGCCCCCACAATCCGAGCAGCACCGCTGTAATGAGCGTAGAACTACCAAAGGCAATCAGCGCCATCGCTATCACCGCCATCAGCAGCGGAATGACGATCAGCGTGCGATGCAGGCTTTTTTTCACAAACCCTTCGATCAGGAAAGTCCCGGCCAGCCCGGCCGCGCCGAGGCCGAGCAACATCAGCGAGAGCACCGAGACGTTCACCTGAGTGACCGTTTCAAGGAACGGCCGCAGATAGGTAAACAGCATGAACTGGCCCATGAAAAACACACTGACCGCAAGCATGCCCAACGCCACCGGCGGGCGTTTGAGCAAGCGCAAGACATTGCCCGAAGCCGCGCCACCAACGGCTTTCATCGACGGCAGACTGAACATCAGCCAGGCCCCGGCCAACAGAGCGACCGGCACCACGCAGAAAAACGCCCCGCGCCAGCCAATCAACGCGCCGAGAAAACTGCCCAGCGGCGCGGCAATCACGGTTGCCAGCGCATTACCGCCGTTGACGATCGCCATCGCCCGCGTGACCTGTTCATCCGGCACCAGGCGCATCGCTGTCGCCGCCGACAGCGACCAGAAGCCACCAATCGCCACGCCGATCAGTGCGCGGCCGAGCATGAACACCGTGTAGTTCGGTGCGAACGCGACCACAGTCCCGGAGACGATCATCAGCCCGGTCAGCGACAGCAGCAGCGGTTTGCGATCAACCCGCGCCGCCAGCAACGGAATCAGCAAACTGGTGAGCAAGGCAAACAGCCCGGACACGGAAATGCCCTGACCGGCCTGGCCTTCGCTGATATGCAGATCGCTGGCGATTGGCGTCAGCAGGCTGACCGGCATGAACTCCGAGGCCACCAGCACGAAGGCCGCGAGCGACATGGCGAAAACCGCGCCCCATGAGGCGTGCGGTTGCGGCGGGGTAGGTGTGGTCACGGTCATTGTCGAAATCCTGTGTTGCGCGAAACGCCCATTGTCCCGGTCAGACGCGCAGGGCTGTAGCGCGATTCGCTGGATTTCTTGCCTGATCCGCTGAGTCGCGCCATTTGCGCGGGACGCTCGCGCGCCGGCACGCTACAGTTCAGCGCAGAGGTAACGGAACCCTATGACCAACACAATTTCCCAACATTTACCGCTGCAAGCCGAGCTGGCGCAGACCATCGGCGCCCATGCCCAGGTGCCTGGCGATTTCCCCACGGCGATTGCCGGTCTCGGCTTTTTTCGCCGCGAACAGCCCTCGTCACCGCTGGTGTGCATGGTTGAACCCAGCGTGATTCTGGTAGCGCAGGGCGAGAAAAAACTGTGGGTGGGCGGCGAAGGTTTCATGTACGACACCTCGCGATTCCTGCTGACCTCACTGGACCTGCCGGCCAACTCTGAAGTGTTGCAGGCCAGCCCCGAGCAGCCTTGTCTGGGCCTGTCGTTCAAAATCGATGTGCAGATGCTCGCCGAGCTGGCCGCGCAAAGTGATCCACCGCCGTACCGCGACGTTGCCGAGCGCAAAGGCGTCGGCATCGGCTCGGTCACCCAACCGATGCTGCTGGCGTTCCAGCGCTTGCTCGCACTGCTCGATGAGCCGGATGCAATCGCGGTACTGGCGCCGTTGATCCAGCGCGAAATCCACTTCCGCCTGTTGCAAAGCGATCAGGCCGCGCGACTGCGCAAGATCACCGCGGTCGACGGCCAGGGCTACCGCATCGCCAAAGCCATCGACTGGCTGAAAATCAACTACACCTCGCCGTTGCGGGTCGAGGAACTGGCCGCGCGGGTGCAAATGAGTGCGCCGACCTTCCACCATCATTTTCGCCAACTGACGACGATGAGCCCACTGCAATATCAGAAGTGGCTACGCCTGACCGAAGCGCGGCGACTGATGCTCAACGAACAGCAGGACGCCTCCAGCGCGGCCTTCAAGGTCGGCTACGAAAGCCCATCGCAGTTCAGCCGCGAATACAGCCGACTGTTCGGCGCCGCGCCCAAGCGCGACATCGTCGCATTGCGCGGGCAGCGACGTTCGACGGATGAGCGTCAGGACGCGAAAATCAAAAGCCCCTCACCCTAACCCTCTCCCGGAGGGAGAGGGGACTGACCCAGGTGGATGCGAGTGCTACGCCGAGCTGCGATACCGAGTCGAACACAAAATTTGAAAAGCCCAAAGATCGGCTCCCTCTCCCTCGGGAGAGGGCTGGGGTGAGGGGCGAATCCAAAACAAATCCCAAGCCAAGCGCCGCTTCTAACCACTCAACAATGAGCGTTAGCTCGCGTGCTTTTGATCTTGCCTAACCAGCGACATCGGAAGGCTGAGTGGAGGGATTGATCCGGGCGTGGGAGCGTAGCGACCGTCTGGCGCAGCCAGACACAGCGGAAGGAGGTGCAGCGAAGCAAACCGTAGCCGCTGCGCCCGGATCGGTCCCGGAGCGAAGGAACCCGAGCCTGCGAGGGCCGGACGCAGGAGCAAAGCCTTTTGGTTCCTTTTTGGCGTTTGAAAAAGGGACTCGCCGTAAGGGCGAAACCCTAAGCCGCCGTTACCGCAGCAACGGATATGTACTCGGTCAAAAAAACTCGCCCCATGAAAGCAAGCCACCACTTCCTCTCGATCTCCGTGCTGACCGCGCAACAGTCAGTTGCTGCACGCCACACGCACTGCTTGTATCCTTGCCCCAGCCGAGGACATACGGTCGCTGTCAGGGCCTCGATCCGCTGACGGCAGGAACGGGAAACCGGACTTTCCACAAGGTACTTTCGTGAAGCGTGATACCCACCTCGTCATCCTCCTGTTGCTGGTGATCGGCTGTTCCCTGGCGTCTCTGACCATCTGGAAAGTCCTCGCCTCGCGCGAGCGCGCGCTTGAGGAAGTCAACGTTCACAGCCTGAACCTGACGCAAGCACTGGCAACCTATTCCGAAGGCATCGTCCGCCAGAGTTCGCTGTTGTTGCTCGGCCTGGTCGAACGCCTCGAAACCGAAGGCAGTGGCCCGGCGCAGATCGAGCGCTTGCGCACGTTGATCAACCATCAGCAACCGCTGATGCCGCAACTGAGCGGCATCACCATTTACGACCGTCACGGCCATTGGCTGATGTCATCCAACCGGCCGATTCCCCAGGGCGCCGACAGCAGCGACCGCGCCTATTTCATTCATCACCGCGACGATCCGAGCCGCGAGACCTTCATCGGCCCGCCGATCCGCAGCCGTAGCAATGACGAGTGGGTGATCACCGTCAGCCGCCGCTTCAATGACGATCAGGGCGCGTTCGCCGGGGTGGTTGCGGTGACGTTGGGCGTGCAGAACTTTCTGCGCCTGTTCGGCAAACTCGACGTCGGTCAGGACGGCGCGATCGGCCTGTCGTACACCGACGGCACGCTGCTGGTGCGCTACCCGTTCCGCGAGCAGGACATGGGCCGCAACTTTTCCCAATCGCCGATCTACGCCAAATACCTGCTGGAACGCTCGGTGGGCACCGCGTCGTTTACCTCCAGTCTGGACGGCGTCGAACGCCTTTATGCGTTTCGCAAAAGCCAGAAACTGCCACTGATCACCACGGTCGCCCTCGGCAAACACGAAGCCCTTGCGGCGTGGCGCACCGAGGCTTTGCTGTCTGCGGTGGTGGTGGCCAGCCTGTTGGGACTGACCGGTATCATCGGCTGGTTTTTGTATCGCGATATTCGTCGGCGCACCCAGATCGAAGAAGAATTGCGGATCGCCCAGCAGCAGTTGCTCGGTTCCAATCGACAGCTGGAATTGCTGGCGATGAAGGATGCACTGACCGCGCTGGCCAACCGTCGCTGTTTCGACCAGACCCTCGCCACCGAGGCGCGCCGGTCCCAGCGTGACGGTACCTCTCTGGCCTTGCTGATGATCGATCTGGATTACTTCAAGTTGTACAACGATTCGCTCGGACATGTCGCCGGCGACGCGTGTTTGCAGGCGGTCGGCAAACTGCTGGAAGACGCGGTGCGGCGCCCGTCGGATCTGGTCGCGCGTTACGGCGGTGAAGAGTTCGCGGTGATCATGCCCGACACCGACGCAGCAGGCGCGGCCGTTGTGGCGCAACTGCTCGTTGATCGCCTAAGGCACGAGCATCTGCCGCATCCCTCCAGCCCACTGGCCCGGGTCAGCGTGAGCATCGGCGTTGCCGCGGGGCAGGGGGCGCAACTGGATGCCGTGCAAAGCCTGATCGAAGCCGCCGATCAGGCGCTGTATCAAGCCAAAGCCGCCGGGCGCAACGGCTTCGCTGCGTACCGGGGTGAGCCGTCACTCGAAGGGCGCGGCCATCAGCCCACTGACCCGTGACACCAGCGTGTCAACCGCAAAGGGTTTGGTCAGTACCTGCATACCCGGCCCGAGCTGGCCATTGCCGATCACCGAGTTTTCCGCGTAGCCGGTGATGAACAAGGTTTTCAGTTGCGGGCGGATTTGCCGCCCGGCATCCGCCATCTGCCGACCGTTCATGCCGCCCGGCAGGCCGACGTCGGTGATCAACAGATCGATCTTCGCGCCGGAACGCAGCACTTCAAGCCCTTCGAGGCTGTCCGCCGCTTCGAGCAGGCTGTAGCCGAGGTCGTTGAGAATGTCCTTGAGCAGCATGCGTACCGAGGGTTCGTCGTCAACGATAAGAATGGTCTCGTTGGCCTTGGCAAACGGCGTGCTGGTGCTCTGCGCGTCGTCATGATTGTGCTGCGCCGCGCCGCGATAACGCGGCAGGTAAATGCACATTTCGGTGCCTTGGCCGACTTGCGACTGCACCCGCACCTGACCGCCGGATTGCTTGGTAAAACCGTAAATCATCGACAGCCCGAGTCCGGTGCCCTGGCCCAAGGGTTTGGTGGTGAAAAACGGATCGAAGGCCTTGGCCATGACTTCGGCGCTCATCCCGGTGCCAGTGTCGGTCACGCACAGGCACAGGTATTGACCGGCGGGCATGTCCAGCACCCGCGCGGCTTCGGCATCCAGCGAACGATTGGCGGTTTCGACGGTGATGCGCCCGCCATCGGGCATCGCATCGCGGGCGTTGATGCACAGGTTGAGCAGGGCGTTTTCCAGTTGGCTGGCATCGACCAGCGCCGGCCACAGATCGGCAGCGATCACGGTTTTCAGGCGAATGCTCGGGCCGACGGTACGCTGGATCAATTCGCTCATGCCGGCGATTAATCCGTTGACTTCAGTGGGCCGCGGATCGAGGGTCTGGCGCCGGGAGAATGCCAGCAGACGATGAGTCAGGGCGGTGGCACGCTTGGCCGCGTCCTGGGCGATTTCCATGTACTTGCCGACGTCGTGCAGACGCCCCTGACTGATGCGTTTGTCGACCAGCTCAAGCGAGGCGCAAATCCCCGCGAGCAGGTTATTGAAGTCATGGGCGAGGCCGCCGGTGAGCTGCCCGACCGCTTCCATTTTCTGCGACTGGCGCAGCTTTTCTTCGGCCTGCATCAGTTCGGCGGTGCGTGCCGAAACCCGCTGTTCCAGCGTGTCATTCAATGCGCGCAGGGCGGCGGTGGCGCGGTCGCGCTCGGCCTCGACATTGCGTCGGTCCTCGACATCAATGAGCACCCCGGGAAAACGCAGCGGCGTGCCGTCCTCGGCGCATTCGACGCGGCCATTGGCTTCGATCCAGGTGTATTTACCGTCGGCCCCGCACACGCGGTACTGATGCGAATAGGCACCGCCACGGGCGATCACTTCGTTGATCGCGGCGATCAGTCCGTCGCGGTCGTCGGGGTGGACGCTGATGACTATCTGCTCAAGGCTCAGGCCATCGCGGCCCAGCGCCGGGTCAAGGTTGAACACCCGGGCGAAGGCTTCATCGACGGAAAAACCATCGGAGGGCAGGTGCCAATGCCAGGTGCCGATGATCGCGCCAGCGGCGAGGGCGAGTTGCACACGCTCGATGTTCTCGCGGGCCACGGCCTCGCTGACGCGCAGGCGTTCCTGGGCGTTGCGGCGTTCGGTGACGTCATTGAACAGAATTGCGATCTGCCGATCGGCCGGCTCGCCAACGCGCACGGCGCGCACGTCGAACCAGCGTTCGAAGGTATTGGCATAGTTTTCGAAATTCGCCGGCTCACCGGTTTTCGCCACATGGCCGTAGGTCTCGAACCAGAACCGTTCCAGATTCGGCGCAAACTCGGTGACCCATTTGCCGCGCAGGTTGACCCCGGCCTGACGCTCGAACGCCGGGTTGGCTTCAACGAAGAAATAATCGATCGGCTGGTCGTCGGCATCGAATTTGACCTTGACGATGGCGAACGCCGCTTCGATGGTTTCGAGGATTGTGCTGAAGCGTTCTTCGCTCAGGCGCAATGCATTTTCCGCGCTGCGCGAGCGGGTCAGGTCGAGCATCGCGCCGATCATTCGCTCAGGCTGGCCGGCGGAATCGCGGATCAGATGACCGCGATCGAGCACTTCGGCATAGGAACCGTCGTGGCAGCGAAAGCGGTACTCGGCGCTCCAGGTGGTGCCCTTGCCGTCGATCGCCGAGCGAATCGAGTTGGTTACCCGGCCACGGTCCTGGGTATGGATCTGCGCAAAGCGCCAGTCGCAGGTCGGCTCGATGGCCTCGGCGACATAGCCGTAGGCCTGTTGCAGGGAGTCGTTCCAGACGATCCGGTCGGTCTTCAGATCCCAGTCCCAGACGGCGTCGCAGGTGGCCTCGACGGCCAGGCGCAGGCGCGTGACCTCGGACTCGAGCTGCTCGCGAGTTAGCTGTTTCAGGACATCCACTCCTCATGCCTTGTTGATGGTCGGCTCTGCTTTCGAACGGCACGCCGCAACGAACATTCATGAGCTGGACACTGTGTCAGCATTGACCCGGCGCGCCACGTTTAAGTTGCACGCCCGCGCAGTTATAACGCGTCGCCGTTATCCAGCCGCTCGAGCAGGCTTTGCCCGCGTTGCCACAGCGCCTGCTGTTTGGCCAGCGGCATGCGGTCGAGGTTCTTGTACATCATGCTCATCCGCTGATTGCCGCGCAGCCGATCGCCGTGGCGCATGAGGAAATGCCAGTACAGGGCGTTGAACGGGCAGGCGTTGTCAGTCGTGGTTTCGCGAACCGAGTAGGCGCAGTCGCGGCAGTAGTCGGACATCCGGTTGATGTACTGGCCGCTGGCGCAGTACGGCTTGGAACCGAGGTAGCCGCCGTCGGCGTGCATGACCATGCCGAGGGTGTTGGGCAACTCGACCCAGTCGAACGCGTCCATGTAGATCGCCAGATACCACTCACAGATCTGGCTCGGCGCGATGCCGGCGAGCAAGGCGAAATTGCCGGTCACCATCAGCCGCTGAATATGGTGGGCGTAGGCGTGCCGGAGACTTTGGCCGATGGCCTGGCGCATGCAGTTCATTTGCGTGGCGCCGGTCCAGTAGAACTCCGGCAGGGCACGCTGATTGGCGAAGACATTACCGTCGGCGTACTCGGGCATTTTCAGCCAGTACACGCCACGCACATATTCGCGCCAGCCGATCAATTGGCGAATGAAGCCTTCGGCAGCATTCAGGGCAATCGCGCCGGACCAGTACGCCGCCTCGACATCGCTGCACAGTTGGCGTAGATCAAGCAGACCAATATTCAACGCAGCGCTGATCCGTGCGTGGAACAGAAACGGTTCGTCGCTGGCCATCGCATCCTGATAGTCACCGAAACCGGCCAGGCCATAATCGAGAAAATAAGCCCAGAGTGCCTGCGCGTCGGCGTGAGTCACCGGGTAATTGAAATCTTCGAGGCTGCCGTAGTGACTGGCGAAGCGCTCGGCGACCAGCGCCAGCACCTCGAGAGTGATCGCATCGTTGGCAAATCGCGCGGGGTAGGGTGGCTTGGCGCTTTTGGGCAGGGCCTTGCGGTTGTCGCTGTCGAAGTTCCAGGCGCCGCCGACGGGGGTGCCGTCACCGTTGAGCAGCAGGCGGCTTTTGCGGCGCATGTCGCGGTAGAAGTACTCCATACGCAGCTGTTTTTTCCCGGCGGCCCAGGCGCGGAATTCGACACGCGAACAGAGAAAACGCCGGTCGGCATGCCAGTGCAGCGGCAATCCGCAATCCTTCAGCGATTGTTCCAGACGCCAGTCGCCGCATTCAGTGAGGTGCACTTCGCGCGCTTGCAACAGCGCCTGCCAGCGCTTGAGTTCGCCGGGTACCGAGCCGCTGTTGTGCGGGTCGTCGAGGGTGACGTAATGCACGCGGATGCCCTGGTCCTGCAGGGCCTTGGCGAAGTGGCGCATGGCGCTGAAGATCAGCGCGATCTTTTGCGGATGGTGGGCGACATGGCTGGCCTCTTCCATGACCTCGACCAGCAGCACAGCGTCGTGCGCGCGGTCGAGATCGGCGAGGCACGCGAGGTCGAACGACAACTGGTCGCCCAGCACCAGACAAAGCCGATGGGTGGTGTTCATGTGCGCGGATTCAGGTGAGGAGCAGCAACGGGTGCTCGGCCAGGGATTCGTTGTTGGGCTGCGAATACTTATACAGATTGTAGTTCGTGTATAGATATTTGCGACCTGCTCAACGAAAACCTGGCGCTGTCTGAATCGTGCGCAGAAGCCCGCTCAGCCGTTGTAGACCGGGTAGTCGGTATAACCTTCAGCCCCACCGCCATAGACGGTCGCCGAGTTCAACGCATTCAGCGGCCAGCCGTTGGCGATGCGCGCTGGCAGGTCGGGGTTGGCCATGAACGGACGGCCGAACGCGACCAGATCCGCCAGCCCGGATTCCAGCAAGCGTGCGCCGGATTCCGCGGTGTAGCGCCCGGCATAAATGATCGCGCCGCTGAAGGTGTCGCGCACGGCCTGACGAAAAGTCACAGGCATCTCGGGGGCGTTGTCCCAGTCCGCTTCGGCGATGGACAGATAGGCGATGCCGACGTTCTCAAGGATTTTGATCGCTTCGATGTAGGTGGTGTGCGGATCGTCCTCGACCAGGCCCAGATACGTGCGCGCTTCATCAGTGGTGGTGAACAGCGGCGCGAAGCGCACACCGACTTTGTCCCTGCCGATGCATTCGGCGACGCCCGCAACCACGTCACGCAGGAACCGCAGGCGATTGTGCAGCGAGCCACCGTATTGATCGTCGCGCAGGTTGCTGTGCGCCGAGATGAACTGATTGACCAGATAACCATTGGCGCAGTGCAACTCGATGCCGTCGAAACCGGCCTCCATCGCATTGCGTGCGGCCTGGATATACAGCTGCACCAGTTCTTCGACTTCCAGCGTGCTGAGTGCGCGCGGCGCCGAAGGGCTGACCAGTTCACCAGCGCCGGGCGCCGTTTCGATGAACACGCTGACCCGATCGGTCGCTACCGCCGAAGCCGACACAGGGGCCGCGCCGCCGGGTTGCAACGCGTTGTGCGAGACCCGGCCAACGTGCCACAACTGGGCGAAAATCACCCCGCCTGCGCCATGCACCGCCTCGGTGACTTCACGCCAACCGGCGATTTGCTCCGGGGTATGGATGCCTGGTGTCCACGCGTAACCCTGGCCGCGCGGTTCGATCTGCGTGCCTTCGGTGATCAGCAGGCCGGCGCCGGCACGTTGCTGGTAATACTCGGCCATCAGCGCGTTGGCGACATTGCCCGGTTGCGTGCTGCGTTGACGGGTCAGGGGCGGCAGGACGATACGGTTTTTCAGGGTGTGGCCGCCGAGGGTGACGGGGGGTAGAAAACGGGTTGTGCTTCATGGAGTGACCTTGAGTAATTAGACCAGTCGACTACTAGTCGAATGAAAAAAAACGCCGGGCAAACCGCGCACGGCGTTCTTAGGGGTTGAGCGTGAACCTAGCCGAGCAGTTTCAGCAGTTTCTCGGCGACGGCGGCGGAGCTGGCCGGGTTCTGACCGGTGACCAGTTGCCCGTCGGCAACCACGTGTACCTGCCAGTCAGCGACTTTCGAGTATTGACCGCCCAGACGCTGGAACTCGTCTTCGATCAAGAACGGCACGACGTCAGTGAGGCCGACCGCTGCTTCTTCAGCGTTGGTAAAACCGGTGACGTTGCGGCCCTTGACGATCGGCTGGCCATCAGCCCGAACCACATGAAGCAGCACGCCCGGTGCGTGGCAGACAAAACCGTGCGGCTTGTTGGCGCGGTCGAAGGCTTCGATCAGGGCGATCGAATGCTTGTCCTCGGTCAGATCCCACAGCGGGCCGTGGCCTCCCGGGTAGAACACCGCATCGAAATCTTCTGCGCTGACCTCGGCCAGGCGTCCGGTGTTTGCCAGCGCTTGCTGGGCGGCCGGGTCCTGGCGGAAGCGGTCGGTTTCAGCGGTCTGCGCGCCGGGCTCGTCGCTTTTCGGGTCGAGCGGTGGCTGACCACCGGCCGGCGAGACCAGCGTGACGTCAGCGCCGGCGTCCTTGAAGGCGTAGTAGGGGGCGGCGAATTCTTCCAGCCAGAAACCGGTTTTCTTGCCGGTGTTGCCGAGTTGATCGTGAGAGGTCAGCACCATCAGGACTTTCATAAACGCACCTTTGTGTAGGTCAGGTGTTTCGTGGGAGAGGGATTCGCCCATCGCTGGCACCCGGCAGAAATCGTTTGTCGGGGCGCAGCATAGATCCCAATTAGACCAGTCGTCTAGTAATTTTTTATCTTTGGTTTTTTTAGGTTCAGGTATGGCAAACTCGCGTTCCTTCTCAGCATACGACTGGTCTATTGCCAGCTAATTCGCGCCCCATGAAACCGACCTACGACGACACCCGCCAACACTTGCTCGACACCGGCCACCGGATGATGGCCGAGAAGGGCTTCACCAGCGTTGGCCTCAACGAGATCCTGCAGACCGCCGGTGTGCCCAAGGGCTCGTTCTATCACTACTTCAAATCCAAAGAGCTGTACGGCCAGGCATTGCTTGAGGATTACTTCGTCGGCTACCTCGCCGACATGGAGCGCCGCCTGACGCTGCCGGGGCTCAACGCCTATGAGCGGCTGATGGATTACTGGCAGGGCTGGCAGAACCGCTGCACCCTCGAAGGCCACGGCGATGAATGCCTGGTGGTAAAACTCAGCGCCGAGGTCGCCGACCTCTCCGAGTCGATGCGCCTGACCTTGCGTGATGGCGCCGAGCGCGTGGTGGCACGCATCACCGAATGCCTCGAACAAGGCCAGGCGGATGGCAGCCTGCCAGAGGGTGACGCACGGCATCTGGCGGAAACCCTGTATCAGTTGTGGTTGGGCGCCAGCCTGCTGAACAAGTTGCAGCGCACCGGACAGTCACTGCACACCGCGATGGCGATGACCACGCGGCTGCTGGACCACTGATCCCCAAAAGCGCCGCGCGACCTCCGATTGATGAATCACACTCATGACTCCATGAGACGCAGGCTGGCTAGTCGCTGGGGCATAAGCCCCTTAACGTGGCCGCTGATGATTCCGTCAGCAGGAGTGTGGCCATGCCCGTACCGTCGATTCGAAACGCGTTCCAGCCCGGCAGTCTCCTGCTGACGGCCCTGGCCCTGGTGCTGTCTGCCTGTGCCTCCGCTGAAAAAGGAACGCCCTTGATGAACCATGCTCCTGTAACAACGCAAACCAGTGCTGCCGCGGTTTCGCCGGCGCTGGCGCACAACACCGAATCAATGCTGCTTGGCGAACTGTGGCAACGCCCGGGTCTGTCGCCACGCGATCGCAGTCTGGTCACGGTGGCGGTGCTGATCGCACGCGGGCAAACCGCCGAGATGCCAATTCAGTTCAATCTGGCGCTGGACCACGGCGTGACGCCGCTGGAATTGTCGGAAGCCCTCAATCATCTGGCGTTTTATTCCGGTTGGGGCAACGCGACGGCGGCGCTGCCGATCGCTCAGCAGATATTCGCCGCGCGCCACATCGGCCCGGAGCAACTGGCGCCGGTGTCGCCGCCACTGCTGCCGCTCGATGAGGTGCGCGAGGCGGATCGCGTCGAACGGGTGAACGCGGCAGTTGGCTCTGCTGCGCCGGGACTGGTCGAATTCACCACCAAGGCGCTGTTTCGCGATCTCTGGTTGCGCCCGGGCCTGGCTCCGCGTGACCGCAGCCTGATCACCGTCAGTTCGCTGGTGGCGAACGGGCAGGTGGGCCAGGTCGGTTATCACCTCAATCGCGCGATGGACAACGGTCTGAGCCAGACCGAGGCGGCGGAAATGATCACCCAACTGGCGTTCTACGCCGGCTGGCCCAACGCTTTTTCCGCTGTGCCAGTGTTCAAGGAGGTGTTCAGTCAGCGCACAGCAGGCTGACCTGACGATGCAGGTGCCCATTGCCGTCGGGTTCGATGGGCCCGCAACTGCAACATGACAAATAAGAATACGTTTCAATTACGCATTGCACTGGTATACCATGCGCGCCGCTTCGCTGGCAGTTCTGCCATCCGTTCTGGCCTATTCGTAAAGGTTTCCTTTTCATGCGTCGTACTCTGCTTTCCATTTGCGTGCTGCAGGCGTTGTCTTCTTCTGCGTGGGCCGAACAGGCCGATTCCACCTCCTCAGTGCTTGAGCTGGACGCCACCGATGTGGTCGGCACGGCAGATTACGAACGGGCCGACGGCCCGGTGCAGGGCTATCGCGCGACGCGTTCGGCCAGTGCCACGCGCACCGACACGGCGATTCATGAAACCGCGCAATCGATCAGTGTCGTGACCAAGGATGCGGTCGAGGACATCGGCGCGACCCGCCTGCAAGACGCGCTGGATTACGCTGGCGGCGTTGGCCGTGCGAACAATTTCGGCGGGCAAGGCCTGACTACTTTCACCGTGCGTGGCTTCACCACCGGCGAGTTTTATCGCAACGGTTTTCCGATCAACCGCGGCTACCCGAACATGCCCGACGCCAACACCATCGAGCGTCTGGAAGTACTGCGCGGCCCGGCCACCACGCTCTACGGTCGCGGCGATCCCGGCGGCACCTTCAACGTGGTGTCCAAACAACCGCTGGCCGAGCGCACCGTCACCCTGGGCAGCCAGCTCAACGATCAAGGTATAAAACGCGGCACCCTCGACGCTTCCGGGCCGCTGGATGAAGAAGGCCGGCTGGCCTATCGGCTCAACGTCGTGGGCGAGGGCGGCGACACCTTTCGTGATCATGTCGAGACCGAACGCTACGGCATCACGCCGGTGCTGAGTTGGCAGGCGACCGATGCGACCAAGGTGATTTTCGAAGGCGATTTCATGCGCAACAATGCGCCGCTCGACCGTGGCGTGACGCGCTATCCGAAGCAGATCGGCACCGCCTCGCGCGACACGTTCTTCGGCGAGAAGGACGTCGGCAAGCTGCACAACGACAACAACATGGCGCAGCTGCGTTTCGAGCACCTGCTCAACGACGACTGGACCCTGGGCGGTGGTTTCCAGTGGCTCGACGGCTCGCTTAAAGGCAACGCGATCGAAGCCAACGGCATCGCCGCTGACGGTCGCACCCTGGGGCGCAACTTCAACTACCGCAAACTGGAATGGACCGACAAGGACACCCAGCTGAATCTGACCGGGCACTTCAGCACCGGCGGTCTGCAGCACACCTTGCTCACCGGCATCGAATACGAAGACTACGACTACAAGTCGATCATCCAGCGCTCCAGCGGTGCGGTCGGTGCCTACCCGATCGACATCTTCGATCCGGTCTACGGCCAGCCGCGCCCGGCCCTGACCCGCACGCCGACCCACGACAAGGAAAACCTCAAGACCTACGCCGCCTTCGTCCAGGATCAGGTGGCGTTGACCGAGCGCCTGAAAGTGCTTGCCGGGGCGCGGTTCGAGCGTTTCGAACACGACTATGAAACCTACGTGCCGGGTGGCAAGAGCTGGCAGGCCGCGGATAACGCGGTCACCCCGCGTCTGGGCGTGACCTACGATCTGACCGAAACCCTCGCGGTCTACGCCAACACCGCGCGCTCGTTCAAACCCAACACCGGCGCCAGCCGCGCCGGTGGCGGCTTTGCCCCGGAGAAAGGCAAATCCTATGAAATGGGCCTCAAGTGGGAGGCGCTGGATCATCAGCTAAGCGTCGATGCGGCGATCTACCAGATCGAAAAACGCAACGTGCTGACCACCGACCCGGTCGACTCGACCTTCAGCGTTGCCGCAGGCGAGGTGCGCAGCCGTGGCTTCGACCTGAACGTCGCGGGCAACCTGACCCCGGAATGGCGGGTCATCGGCGGCTATGCCTATGTCGATGCCGAAGTGACCAAGGACAACACGATCCGCTCCGGCACCCGCTTGCTGAACATCCCGCAAAACAGCTTCAGCCTGCTCAACGTCTACGAATTCCAGGACGGCGCTCTGAAAGGCTTGGGCCTCGGTACCGGGCTCAAGTATGTCGACGAACGCGCCGGGCAAACCGCCAATACCGCGTTTTCGATGGGCAGCTACACGGTGGTCGACTTGCTGGGCTTTTATAAGGTCAACGACAAGGTGCGGCTCAACCTTGATCTGAAGAATCTGTTCGATCGTGATTATGAGGAAGGGGCGTTCGGCAACGTCTACGCCTATCCGGGCGCGCCGCGGACGGTGCAGGTGGGGATTTCTTATACCTTGTGAGGCGTTTGCGATCTGCGTGAACCGCAGCCCCTCACCCCAGCCCTCCCGAAACGTCGGACCGCCCAGAGGGAGAGGGAGCCGACCGAGTCGATCCTGATCGTTCCCACGCGGAGCAACCTGATCGTTCCCACGCTCTGCGTGGGGATGCAGCCCCGGACGCTCTGCGTCCAAAAGCGTGACGCAGAGCGTCACAAGAGGCATTCCCACGCGGAGCGTGGGAACGATCAGGTTGGGGCGCTCGGGCTGGTGCAGGGCTGCCATTTCAGCCCCGGCGCTTACCCGGTGACACACCCCTGCGGTACCTTCCCGGCAAAGCTGTCGAGCAGGCTGGCAACCACCATCTCGCCCATCCGCGTACGCGTCTGCAAGGTGGCGCTGGCGCGGTGCGGTTGCAGCACCACCTGTTCGTTGTTGAACAAGGCTTCTGGCACATTCGGTTCATCGACAAACACATCCAGCCCGGCCCCGGCGATTTCGCCGGCCGTCAACGCCGCCAACAGGTCCGCTTCGTTGACCAGTTTGCCGCGCGCGACGTTGATCAGATAACCACCCTTGCCCAAGGCTTGCAGGACTTCAGCGTTGATAATCGCTTCAGCCTTGTCGGCGGCGGCGGCGAGGATCAGCGCGTCGCTGTCGCGGGCCAGTTGCTTGAGATCGGCGACGAAGGTATGGCTGACATCGCTCATCGGCTGCAGATCGGTGTAACTGATCGGGCAGCCAAACGCGGCGGCGCGACTGGCCACGGCACGACCGACCCGACCCATGCCGACGATGCCGATGCGCATGCCCGACACCTGTCGCGCCAATGGCAGCGGCGCCAGCGGCGTCGGGCTGTGCGGCCATTCACCCGAGCGCACGTAGCGATCACTGGTGCACAAACCGCGACACACGGCGATCAGCAAACCGATGGCGAGGTCGGCGACGTCTTCGGTCAGCGCGCCAATGGTTGCCGTCACGCGGATGCCGCGATCGCGGGCGTAGGCCAGATCGACCGCGTCGGTGCCAACACCATTGACCGCCACCACTTCCAGTTGCGGCAGTTGCGCCATCAAGGCCTGGCTGATGCCGGTGTGCCCGCCGGTGATCACCCCGCGAATATTGGCGCCGTGCTCACGCAGATATGCGGGTTTGTCGGCCTGCTGGAAATAGCGTCGGACGGTGAACAGTTCATCGAGACGGGCGTTGATTTCAGGAATCAGGATCGGGCTCAACTGCAAGACTTCGGGCTTCATGTAAACCTCACTTACCGAATAAAAAGGCCGGCTCAACCGCGGCCGGCAAACGGCATGGCAGTGGCCATGACGGTCATGTTCAGAACGTTGGCCGACAGCGGCAGGCCAGCGATGTAGCGCACGGCCTCGGCGACGTGTTTGACGTCGACCATCGGCTCGACGGCGATGCTGCCGTTGGCCTGGCGCACGCCGCGGGTCATGCGTTCGGACATCTCGGTCAAGGCATTGCCGATGTCGATCTGGCTGCAGGCGATGTTGAATTCGCGACCGTCCAGCGCCAGCGATTTGCTCAGGCCCAGCACCGCGTGTTTGCTGGCGGTATAGGCGCTGCTGAACGGGCGCGGCGTGTGCGCGGAAATCGAACCGTTGTTGATGATGCGTCCGCCCTGTGGCTGCTGGCGGCGCATCAGGCCGAAGGCGCCGCGGGCACAGAGGAAAACCCCGTTGAGATTGGTGTCGATGACATTGCGCCATTGCTCGAACGACAGCTCGTCCAGCGGCACGGCAGGGGCATTGACCCCGGCATTGTTGAACACCACGTCGAGGCGTCCGTAGACCTCGGCAATGCTCGCAAACAGCGCGTCGACACTGGCCGGGTCGCGCACGTCGGTGGGTACCGCCAGCGCCTCGTGGCCTTCGCTCGTCGCCAGTTCGACCAGCGCTTGCAAAGGTTCCGCTCGGCGTCCGGCGGCGACCACGGTGAACCCGTCGGCCATCAGGCCCAGCGCCACGGCGCGGCCGATGCCGCTGCCCGCACCGGTGACCAGCGCGACTTTTAACGGTGATGAAGTGGACATGCTCGGGTACTCCTTATGCAAATGGCTGAGGACGAGCGCCGACGCGCATTTCCAGTTGACCGATGCCGTCGATGCCAGCGCTGATCAGGTCGCCGGGCTGCAGCGCGTCGACGCCGGCCGGGCTGCCGGTCATGATCAGATCGCCGGCGCGCAACGCCACCGAACGAGAGATGCGGCTGATCACTTCGCTGACCGACCAGATCTGATTGTCGAGGCTGTCACGCTGGCGCTCCTCGCCGTTGACGTTGAGCCACAACTCGCCCTCGGGATGGCCGCCGCGGCTGACCGGCACAATCGCGGTCATCGGCGCGGCACCATCAAAAACCTTGGCGCCTTCCCACGGCAGGCCCTTGCTCTTGGCCGCCAGTTGCACGTCGCGGCGGGTCAGGTCGAGGCCGGCGGCGTAGCCCCAGACATAGGCCAACGCCTGGTCTTCGGGGATGTTCGCGCCGCCTTCGCCAATCGCCACCACCAGTTCGATTTCATGGACGAACTCCTCGGTCAACGGCGGGTAGGACACTTCACCGACGGCATCGATGACGTTGCTCGCCGGCTTCATGAAAAACACCGGTGGCTGGCGCGACTGGCCCTGGCTGTCCGGCCACGGGTAGTTGCGGCCGACACAAAATACCCGACCGACAGGAAAGCGTTGCGCGCTGCCCACCACCGGCAAGGTCGCGGGCAGATCCGGAGTGAAAACGTATTCAGTCATGTTCATCCTGTGAGGTCCTGTGTGTGAGATCAGCCTACGGCGGCGCGCGTCGGTGTAGTTGGACGAATGCCGCTTCGGCTTGGAGAAAACGGTGCTGTTGCGCTCAGCGTGGTTTCAATTCGATGCGATACAGACGGCCGAGCAGCAGCGAGTAGGAGAGGGTGCCGATCAGCGCCACGCCGCCGATGAACCAGAACGCCCAGGCGAACGAGCCGGTGGCATGCACGATGGCGCCAATCACGATCGGCGTGACGATGCCGCCGATGTTCGCCGCCAGGCTGGTGATGCCGCCGGTTAGGCCGATCAGTTCCTTGGGCGCGACTTCCGAGACCGCCGCCCACGAAGACGAGGCGATGCCCTGAGCGAAAAAGGCGATGGTCAGCACGGCAATGCAGATCGTGTTCGAGTCGGTGAAATTCACCAGCACGATCGACATGCCCAGCATCGACCCGACCACCAGCGGCAACTTGCGGGCGAACGACATCGAGTAGCCCCGGCGGATCAATCCGTCGGAGACGATCCCGGCGAGCAGAATGCCCACGGTCGCGCCGACGAAGGGCAGCACGGCGAATATCCCGGCCTTGATCATGGTCAGTTGGCGTTCTTCGATCAGGTAGGTGGGGAACCAGGTCAGGAAGAAGTACAGCGCCGAAGTGCTGGCGAACTTGCCGATGCAGATCGCCCAGACCTGGCGGTAGCTGAACAACTCGGCGATCTGCCGCCAGTTGAAACGGGTGCGTTCCTGACTGCTTTTGACCAGGCCGCCACCCGCTTCGATGTACTGCAATTCGGCTTTGCTGACCTTTTTGCAATTGAGCGGGTCGCGATACAGGTACAGCCACAGCACACCGAAAATGATCCCCAGTGCGCCGGTGCTGTAGAACACGTGGCGCCAGTCGAAGGTGGTCGCCAGCCACAGCAGCGCGCCAGTGAACAGCGCCGTGCCGAGGTACTGGCCGCAGACATAAATGCTGCTCGCCAGACCGCGTTCGCGGGCCGGAAACCACACCGTCACTGCGCGGCTGTTGGCCGGAAACGCCGGCGCTTCCATGGCACCGACCGCCAGGCGCAAACCGAACAGCGAGGCGAAACCGGTGGCGAAGCCCTGGCACACGGTGACCGTCGACCAACTGATCAGCGAAACCCCGTAGGTGAAGCGCGAACCAAAGCGGTCGGCGATGAACCCGGCCGGCACCAGCGCCAGCGCATAGGTCCAGGCAAACGCGGAAAAGATCAGGCCCATCTCGATCTTGTCCAGCCCCAGGTCCTTGGCCATGAACGGTGCGGCGATTGAGATATTGACCCGGTCGATGTAGTTGATGATGGTCGCGATCAGCAACAGCGACAGCATGAACCAGCGGCGCCGCGAGGGCAGGCGTTGCGGCACCACCGCGTCGCGTGCGCCGGCAATCACCGGCGGCACAGTGGCTTGAGAAGCATGGGAATTGGACATGGTCAGACCTCGTTATTGTTAGAAGGGTCGAGGGGTTTCGCGCAGCCGAAGGCCTTGCCCACACGCGTGGGGGCAGACAGATCGGCACTGAAAAGCGACGGCACGAAGGCCTGGCGTCAGACGTTCAGGTACGTCTCACGGCAGGCCGGTTCGGCGGGATCGGGAGGGGCGGCGAGAAGTAATGGCTGGTTCATGACGTGCACACCTTTGATTGTTTTTGGAGGAGGCTGGGCTGCGTTGGCTATTACAGTGGTCGTACAACTTCGTCAGATCAAGCCAAGGGTTAGAACGTTTTTTCTTATGACGCGGGGGCTGGTTAAACCTGTCCAAGAAAAAAATCTGCGTGCGACGTTCCACAATCAACTGGATATGCACGTTAACGTATTGAAAATAAACATAAATACGTTTTGTTATGGCTTCAGGTTTTTTGGACAGGCGAATCGCCACTCCGACGCGGAAAAAATTGCTGGTGCTCATGTCGTCGTATGACTGCTTGCTGCGTCGCGGGCTTGCCTGCAAGATGATTCGCGCCCACGTACCTGCCGAGGACCCTCCGCCGATGTCGTCACCGCACCGGATTCCGACTTACGTCATGCAGCAACGCAGCGAATTGACCGACTTCTACATTCGCGACAAAAAGGGCCGCCGCGCCGAAACCGCGCCGCATCGCCACGAATACTTTCAGATCCAGATCAACCTCGGCGGCGACACCGTGCAGCACATCGGCAACGTCGAACGTCCGTTCCCGCG
The DNA here is from genome assembly GCF_043496865.1 of Pseudomonas retamae. Lineage (NCBI taxonomy): Bacteria > Pseudomonadati > Pseudomonadota > Gammaproteobacteria > Pseudomonadales > Pseudomonadaceae > Pseudomonas > Pseudomonas retamae. Next base: position 32,122 of record NZ_JBIEIL010000016.1, on the reverse strand, counting down.
CAACACCCTGGCGTTCATCCTGCCGCACCGCGTCCACGTGATTCCGCACCCGGCGGAGAGCAATTTCATCGTCATCAATTTTTCCCAGACCTTCCTGTTGCCGCATTTGCAGTGCGACCCGATGGACCTCGAAGAGGTGTCGATCCTGCTGGCGCCGGAGCTGTCGCCGTTCCGCTTTCAGGAACATCTGGATTTCATTCTCGTGGACGCGGATTTTGCCGGGGTCTGTGCGCTGATCGAGCAGATGCGCCGCCTGGACGAGAATCGCCAGTTCGGCACGCGGGAGATGCTCAAGGGCTTGCTGCTGCAGTTGATCGGCAGCGTGTGTTTTCTTTACGCCGAGCCGCTCAAGCGCCTGGCCGAAGAAAACGCTGCTGAGGTCAGTCGACGCGATGCGCTGAGCCGCATGTTCGAATACCTGCGCAAGAACATCGCCGACCCCGACCTCAACCTGATCAAAGTGGCGGCGGCGACGTACCTGTCACCGACCTATCTGACCCACTGGTTGCGCAAGGAAATCGGCAAGACCTTCACCGAACTGGTGCTCGAACGGCGGATGCACGCGGCGCGCAATTTTCTCCTCAACAGCACCCGCTCCGTGGGCGAGGTGGCGCGCTTGTGCGGCTTTGCCGACGAGGCCTATTTTTCCCGGCGTTTCCGGCAGATTCACGGCCAGCCGCCGGGGCAATTCCGCCGTCGTCAGCTCAATCCGGATACGCCGCAAACGCCGTTGAATACCTGACGGGCAACGGGTCAGGGCTCAAGCAACAAGGGCCGCCAGACGATGGCGGCCGGGTCGAGCAGGGGGGCTGGCGGCTCGATCGCGGGCGTTCGCTCGCCGGCGGGCTCAATCGTGCCGAACTGCTGCGTGCCGGCAGGGAGATCTTCAGCGTTGCCTGCAACGTCATCGACCGGCATAGGGCTACTTCATCCGCACAATGACTTTGCCCTTGGCGCGGCCCTGTTCTACATGAGCCAGCGCCTCAGCCGTCGACTCAAACGCAAAGCTGCGATCCAGCACTGGCGCCAGCTTGCCGGCCTCGATCAACGCACTGATGTCGCGCAGCTGCGAGCCGTTGGCCCGCATGAACAGGAAGCTGTAGCTGACGTTGTGCCGGCGAGCCTTGCGGCGGATCTTCAGGCTCAACAGGCGCACGACTTGCCGTAGTGGCCACGCCAGACCTTGCGCCTTGGCGAACTCGGCGGTGGGTGGGCCGGAGATGGAAATCAGCTGTCCACCGGGTTTGAGCACTTTCAGTGAGTTCTCCAGCACATCGCTACCGAGGCTGTTGAGCACCACGTCGTAACCGCGTAGCTCATCCTCGAAACGCTGGTGTTTGTAGTCGATCACCACGTCCGCGCCGAGCGCCTTGACCCACTCGACATTCGCCGTGCTGGTGGTGGTCGCGACAAACGCGCCGAGGTGTTTGGCCAGTTGAATCGCGACCGTACCGACACCGCCGGAACCGGCATGGATCAGTACTTTCTGCCCGGCGCGCAACTGTGCAATGTCGACCAGCGCTTGCCAGGCAGTCAACGTCACCAACGGTATCGCCGCGGCCTGTTCCATATTGAGGTTGGCAGGCTTCAATGCGAGCGCATGCTGATCCACCGCGATCCGCTCGGCAAAGGTGCCGATGCGCTGTTCCGGCACCCGCGCATAGACCTCATCGCCGGGTTTGAAAGCGGTGACTGCTGCGCCGGTCGAGATCACCACACCGGCGACATCGTTGCCCAGTACCAGCGGCATTGCGTACGGCAGAATCAACTTGAATTCACCGCGGCGGATCTTCGAATCGAGGACATTGACGCTCGCTGCGTGCACCTCGATCAGGACGTCGTCAGGCCCAGGCGCGGGCTCGGCGACGTCGCCGATGCGCCCGCGGTGTTGGCCGTAGCGGTCGATGAGAAAAGCTTTCATGGCAGGTAACGCTGGGCAACCGCGGACTGGCGAATCTGCCCGAGCAAACCCTGCCGCGCGGTTTGCAGGTCATCCCAGCGCTGGCCTTCATGCAGCGGCGGAATGGTTACCGGCTCGCGGCGATCGAAACCGACCAGTGCGGCGTCGACCAGATCACTGACTTCCATGATTTCGCTCAGGGTGTTGATGTCGATGCCGGCGCGGTCCCAGATTTCCGTGCGGGTCGCGGCGGGCAGCACGGCTTGCACGTACACGCCCAGCGGCGTCAGTTCCAGGCTCAGGCCCTGCGAGAGGAACAGCACAAACGCCTTGGTCGCGCCGTAAACCGACATGCCGAATTCCGGCGCCAGCCCGACCACCGAACCGATATTGATGATCGCACCTTCACCGGCCTTGGCCAGACGCGGCGCAATCGCGCTGGCAAGGCGTACCAGAGCGGTGGTGTTGAGGGCGACCAGATTGGCCACGCTGTCGGTGCTCTGCTCGATAAAGCTGCCGGACTGTGCGGCACCGGCGTTGTTGACGAGGATACCGATGCGCGTGTCGTCACGCAGACGCGTTTCGACGGTGGTGAGATCGCTGAGTCGGGTCAGGTCGGCCGGAACCACATCGACGGCAACGCTGTGCTCGCTGCGCAGTTGGGCGGCCAGTGTGTCGAGGCGCGCAGCATCGCGAGCGACCAGCACCAGATCATGCCCGCGTTGGGCGAAACGTTCGGCATAAACCGCGCCGATACCAGTGGAAGCGCCAGTGATCAGGACAGCAGGGCGAGTGGTCATTGATTCATCTCTTTGCGAATGCATCGGTTGGGGTAAATGCCGGATAGCAGCAAGTGGATTTAGGATGATGATCTAAATCTAAACTGTCAACGGTTTTGATTATGGCCAACATCTATGTATCATCGGCGGATGATTTTTAGCGCACAGAGGTACCGCTCATGCGAGTCAGCAAAGCCCAGGCACAGGCCAACCGTGAACACATCGTCGAGACGGCGTCCGAGCTGTTTCGTGAGCGAGGGTTTGACGGCGTCGGTGTGGCTGATCTGATGGCGGCGGCCGGTTTCACCCACGGCGGTTTCTACAAGCACTTCGGCTCGAAAGCGGATTTGATGGCCGAAGCCTCGGCCAACAGCCTGGGGCGATCACTGGCGACCGCCGAAACTCTCGACGTCAAAGGCTTTATCGACCTCTACGTGTCGCGTGAACACCGCGACGGGCGTGGCGATGGTTGCACCATGGCCGCACTTTGCGGCGACGCCGCCCGCCAGCCGGACGAGTTGAAAGCCACGTTCGCCGACGGCATCGAGCGCACCTTGCAGACGCTGGGCGCGAAGTACCCGACTGACACCGAAGCAGCCCCGGACGCGGCGCGTTTGAAGATGATCGGACTGCTGGCGCAAGCGGTGGGCGCGGTCATGCTGTCTCGGGCGTGCCCGGATGATTCCGCGCTGGCTGATGAAATCCTCGCGGTGTGTCACGCGCAAATGCTGGCGTCGTTGCCGCTGGTTTCGGAGGATGAAGCGGAACAAAGCGAATAAGCATTGTCCGTTTTGAGTGGACAGTGAAACGCGTTTCAGCCGATTTATCCCTTTTCGCTGGGTCAGTAATCTGTACCCAACTTGAACGCAACAACAAACTTCAAACTTGAAAAGGGACGCACACCATGACCACTCCAACTTACAACCGCCTGAACAAAGACGACGCTATCGTGCTGCTGGTCGATCACCAGACCGGTCTGATTTCCCTGGTGCAGGACTTCTCGCCCAACGAGTTCAAGAACAACGTGCTGGCCCTGGCCGACCTGGCCAAGTTCTTCGACTTGCCGACCATCCTCACCACCAGTTTCGAACAAGGCCCGAACGGCCCGCTGGTCCCGGAACTGAAAGAGATGTTCCCGGACGCGCCGTACATCGCTCGCCCAGGCCAGATCAACGCCTGGGACAACGAAGACTTCGTCAAGGCGATCAAGGCCACCGGCCGCAAGCAGATCATCATCGCCGGCGTGGTCACCGATGTCTGCGTAGCGTTCCCGACGCTGTCGGCACTGGCGGAAGGTTTTGATGTGTTCGTGGTCACCGATGCTTCGGGCACCTTCAACACCACCGTGCAACAAGCCGCATGGAGCCGCATGACCCAGGCTGGCGCACAAATGATGAACTGGTTCTCGGTGGCCTGTGAGCTGCACCGCGACTGGCGCAACGACATTGAAGGCCTGGGCAACCTGCTGTCGCAGCGTATCCCTAACTACCGCAACCTGATGAACAGCTACTCGGCGCTGACTGCAAAGCAGAAGTAGTCGGTATCGCTACAGAACAAAAAGCCCGCTTTGAAAGCGGGCTTTTGTCGTTGCCACCTTAAACACACCGCTCCCACAGTGGACCGCATTTCAATTGAAGAACCACGAACAAATTGTAGGAGCTTGCCTGCAAGCGATGGCGGCCCGACATTCAATATGGATTTTGAATGACGAAGCGCGATTGTAGAAAAGCCACGCATCGGGTTATACCAGAACCACCAGATCAGAATATCGAGCGACCAACGGATCGGCCGTAAGCAACCTCATCGGTTCAGTCATGGCTGTGGCAACGATAATGCGATCAAACGGATCCCGATGATGGTGTTCAAGATCCTTAACAGCTATGGCGTGTTCCGTGGTCACCGGCAATTCGATAAACCCGCTATCAAGGCAATGTTGGCGGACGTCATCCAGATCAACATCTAACTTACCGAGCCCGACCTTGATAGCCATTTCCCAAAAAGTGGCGGCACTGATGTAGATATCGGCAGCGTTTTCAATCAGCTTTCTGGCTTTACCAGATAATCTGGCGTCATCACTGAGCGTCCAGAGCAGGATATGGGTATCAAGCAGTAGCCTCATGCCTGAGTGCCTTCGAATGCGTCCAGCATGTCATCGGGCAATGGGGAGTCGAAATCTGCAGGCAGCAACAGTTTGCCCTTCATCGCACCAATACGCTGTGCGGTCGGTTTTCCTGCAGGAACGAGACGAGCCATCGCCCGGCCATGCTTGGCAATCGTGATGACTTGCCCAGCGGCGGCATCATCGACAAGTTTGGATAGGTTGTTTTTAGCTTCGGCCAGCGGAACGATGATCATCAGTTCACTCCAATATTCTGGACAAATATAGCCAGAATAATTTGGCGCTGCCAATCCCTCGGCGCTTTCAGCCCATTTGGAAAAGATATCTCTATGCACTTTCGCCTCGCTGTTCTTTCGATTGAACAAGGCCTCACCATAGAACTATCCATTCAGGCTGGCTGTAGGACGCAACGGAGATTGCGGCGAGAGCTTTCGGCATTTGCCCAGGGATAGGACAAAATTGGTAAAAAGTCGTACAAACGACTCTCTGGCAAGCCACTCGCTTTTTACATTGTTCTACCGATACCGTTCACACCCCAAACGGAAACGTGTCCTCTTCATGACTCGATGACTCCGGGCTCGACAGCGGTGTAATCGCCGTAGTCTGCGCGAACCACAAATACGCATCGAATTGCTCGCTGAGGGTGGCGTCGAAGTAATGGCTTTGGCGTTCGGTCTGCGGGCGGTAGATCACCCCGATCGCGCGTTCGAGCAGGCGCCGCGTGAGGGCTTCGCGCAACTCGGCGCGATCCGTCGCGCGCCAGTCATATAACGCCATCGGGCAAGCGGCTTCGACACAGGCGCGCTCCCAACTGCGCGGCAGGGCGGGGCGGACGTTTTTGATCTGCATCGGCGCATCCCAGTCGTCGGCAGCTGCCACGCTGCCCTGATCGGTGCCCATGCCGATCAGCACCGCATCTGCGCCGAAGGCTTGCCGGCACAGCTGGCCGAGGGTCAGTTGGCCGCTGTCGCCCATTTGCGTGGCGCGGGCGTCGCCGATGTGCGAGTTGTGCGCCCAGACGATCACTTTCGCCTCATGCGCTTGGCGCGTGCGCAACGCTTGCAAGGTGTCGAACATGTGCCGGTCGCGCAGGTTCCACGATTCGCGGCTGCCGCGATACATCGCTCGATAATATTGTTCGGCGGCGCGCACGACGCGGGCGTTCTGGGTGGCGTTGAACAGCGCTTCGCCGTCGTTTTCCATCAGGCTCAGGCGTTCGCTCAACAGGGCCTGAAGTTGTTCGAGCACGGCACGTTCGCAAGTGGCCATGCCGCCGACTTCAGTGAAATGCCCGTAGAGCGCCGGGTCATCGTGCCAGGGATTGAGGCAGGCGTAGCGCTGTTGTGCTTCACGGGCCATGGCCGGGTCGGTGTCTTGCAGATAGCCCAGCACCTCGCGAATTGAACTGCGCAGGCTGTACACGTCGAGTCCGCGGAACTCCACGCGTTGCTCTGCCGGCTGAGCCTGGTTGTATTGCTGCAACCAGCGGGTAAACGCCTGCACGTCGGTGTTGCGCCACATCCACGTCGGGAAGCGCGCAAACGCCGCATCGTGCCACGCCCCTTTGCTCCGGCCGCGCACGCAGCGATCAATCTGATCGGCGTCCGGCCAGTCAGCCTCGACCGCGACAATGGTGAAACCATGATGGGCAATCAGATGCCGGGTGATCGCCGCGCGTGCTTCGTAGAATTCATGGGTGCCGTGGCTGGCTTCACCGATCAGCACCACCTGGGCATCGGCGTAGCGGTCGAAGAGGTCGGCAAAGGCGTCGCTGCCAATATCCGGCAGCGGTTCGGCGTGTTCCTTGAGGATCGAGACCAGAGTGTCCATGGGCGGATTCTCCGTGGTGGGGTGTGCATTGGAAAACCCAGGAAAAACCGCGGTTCCATCGAACTGAGCGGACGGCAACCGACCGAGCGAAGCACCGTTCGTCCAGCATTGGGCACTTGCCCGCCAAGCGCTTTTCTCAGTTTTGACCCACTGTGAATTACCACGGAGAACAGACATGGACATTGACGAAAGCCCACCGGGCAATCAGTCGCAGCAAGGCGCAACACGCACGACGGACAACGAGGCCGGGCACGACTCCCCGCGCAAAAATCCCGAGGTGCCGTTGCCGGCTGATGACGAAGCACCGGTTGATGAAGACATGGCGGATGTCGACGCGACGAACGCGGTTTCGCAAGAACATCCCAAGCCGCAATAACGGCGCAGCCGCATAGGGTCAGAGTAGTGTTTGGCGTGAACAACGCCTCGCCAGCCCTTTGCTCGGGAGACAACGCCCTCGGCCTCGTGGTCGGGCCCCGGTCCGTGTGGGTGATTGCCTGCAAGTCACTGTTCCAGCTCCGACAACGCTTGCATCGCCGGATCCACCGCCATCGCCAGCAGGCTGACGCTCACAGGTTGTTCGCGTTTTAACCGTGGGAGTTGGCCTGCAGCGACAGCAGTCTGACGTGCAATGCACATCTGGGCCAATTTGATCGCTGACAGATCCGGAATGTTGGAAACCAGACCATTCACGCATTCCACGGACCATTCGCGCAGGCATTTCCTGTCCACCCGCAACTGTCATATTTCGTTTCACTCACGTGCCCATAGTGACCAGCCCAACGCTAGTTCCATGAGGCTGCACTGTGTTCCAACGTCTTTTGTGTTCACTGTCCGTTCTAAGCCTGTCCATCGCCGCCGCTCACGCTGCCGAGTCCATTGCACTCGACACGCCGCGCCTGCAAGGCATCGATAACTTTCGGGACGTTGCCGGTACTACCACGGCTTACTCCACCGCCCACGATGGCACCCTGCGCAGCGGCGTGTTTTACCGCTCCAATGCGCTGACGCCGTCGGCTGCAGATCTGGCGACGCTCAACGGGCTGGGTATCGGGGCGATTTATGACCTGCGCACGCCCAGCGAAATCGCCGCCACGCCTGACACGATGATCGCGGGAGCCAGCTGGCAGAACATCGACATCATCGGCAGCACCACGTCCGGGGCAGATATCACCAACATCTCGTTCAAAAGTGCCGCCGACGCCATCGCCATGATGGAGCAGACCAACCGCGCTTTCGTCAGCGACGCGGGTATGCGCGGTCAGTTCGGCCAGTTGTTCAACGCTCTTGCCAGTGTCGATGCGGCGCAGCTGTTTCACTGCACCGCCGGCAAGGACCGCACCGGCTGGACTGCGGCGGTGTTGCAGAGCATTGCCGGGGTCGATGAGGCGACCATCATGGCCAACTATCTGGCGACCAACGACTACACCGCCGCCCGTGTGGCGGCGACGCTGAAAGCCTTGCCGCCGAGCATGGCCGCGGTCTACGAGCCGTTGCTCGGCGTCCAGGCCAGTTATTTGCAGGCCGGTCTCGATCAGGTCGCCGCCGAGTACGGCAGTATGGACAATTACCTCAAACAGGGGCTCGGTCTGTCGCAGGAAACCATTTATGTGTTGCGCGGCAAACTGTTCGAATACAACAGTCTGCCGGGGCAGGCCGGGCTGATCGGCAACGCTGCGGCCGGTGCCGAGTTGCTGCGGCAGTTGCAGAACACTCAGTTGTCCGGGACTTACAGCGCCTACAACTACTATCTGCAATCGGCGATCGATGCCGGCACCCTCGGCGGGGTTGAAAGCCATGTTGGCGGCCAGGTGCATGCCGACGCGGCGAGCTACCTGCTGCGCCAGAACGCGATGATCGAGCAAGCCGCGGCACCGTTCGCCAGCGGCAGCGACCTCAAGGTCGGGCAGTACCGCCTCTGGAGTACCGCGCTGGCTGGCTACCTCGGCACCGATGGCTCGGCCCATGCCGACAGCAGTAACGAACACAGCCAGGGCCTGATGGTCGGCATCACTCAACGCTTCAGCGAACAGTTCAGTGCGCGCGGCGGATTCGGCTACAGCAATGGCAGCGTCGGCGGGGCGGGCGGGGAGGCGGATACGGACTTGACCTTCCTCAATGTCGGCGCGCGCTACGGTTTCAGCAGCCTGGACCGCGGCCTGTTCGTTGACGCCAACGCCAGCGCCGGTTACGTCGATTACACCAGCAAACGCGAACTCGGCGGTGGCCTCGGCACGGCGAAAGGCGACACCCATGGCAACCTCACCGGGGCCACGTTGGCGCTGGGTTACCGCGCCCCGGTTGACGGCATGACCTTCGAGCCGAGCCTCGGCTTGCGCATCAGCCACCTCGACCTCAACGGTTTCAAAGAGAAGGGCAGCGAACTGGCGCTGGACGTCGACGACAACAGCGCCACGCGCCGCAGCGCTGTTGCCAACCTCAACGTCGCCTTCGCTCCGCTGGCCATGGGCGCCTGGCAACTGGTGCCGGGCGTGCAGGTTGGCTACGAACGCACCTTGGGCGATAACCAGGTCGACAGCCAGGGCCACTTGCTCGGCCTCGACGTTGAGCAGCGCGCGGCTTTCGACAGCCGCGATCAGTTCAGCGGCGGCGTCAACCTGATGGCCAATCTCGGCGCCCTGAGCCTGGGCGCTGAAGTCGGCGCCAGCGGTGGCGGTGACAGCCACGGCTTCAACGGCGGGCTCAAGGCCAGCTACGCGTTCTGAACGAACAACCGGCCGCCAGTGCTGCTGGCGGCCGGTTGTTCAAAGCGCTCAGGCGTGTTCCGTGCGCGACACATGCTGCGCTCTCGGCGGCAATGCTGCCGCCTCGGGCAATGACGCGATGTGCACCGTCCGCGACGGGAAGGCAAACGCCGCATCGACCTCGGCCACCGCCTCCATGATCTGCAGATTGATCCGCTGCTGCACATCCATGTACACGTTGTAGCTGGCATCAAGGACGATATACACCGTCTCGAATTCCAGTGCGCTTTCGCCAAAACTGCGGAAATGGCAGCGATCGAAGCGCGCCTGTTTTTCATTCCTGATGATGGTTTCGACGCGGCGGGTGATCGCTTTGATCTGCTCGGTCGAGCATTCATAGGTCAGGCGAAACTCGAAAACGATCCGCCGCTCCTGCAGCCGTTTGTAGTTCTGGATGGTGCTGCCGATCATGTCGGCGTTGGCCATGACGATCTGCTCGCCGCCGAGGCTGCGAATGCGCGTGGTTTTCAAACCGACATGTTCAACCGTACCGGCCAGCGTGCCGACGACGATGAAGTCGCCCACTTCAAACGGCTTGTCGACGGCAATCGACAGCGAGGCGAACACATCGCCAAGAATGTTCTGCACCGCCAGCGCCACGGCGATACCGCCGACGCCGAGGCTGGCGACGAACGCGGTGATGTTGACGCCGAGGTTCGACAACATGGCCAGCAGAATCACCGCCCACAACAACACCTTGACGCCCCACAGGCTCAGCGTCGCCAGAGCACTGCCCTGAAACGTGCCAGTGGTGCTGTGGCGTGAAAAATAGCGATGCAACGCCAGCGCCAATGCGCGATTGACCCACAGACCGACCTGCAGCGCTGCCACGACAAACCACAGGCTGCTGACCCGATTGAGCCAACGCTCGGGCAGATCGAGCAAGCCAATCCCGATGAGAATCGACGCCAGCAGCAACAACGTGGTGCTGGTCGCCGACAGCACTTCGCTGGCCATGTAACTCAAATGTCTGTTACCGGCTGCGGCTCGCGCCTGCACCTTGCGGAACACGAAGCGGATCGCCGTCCGCGCCAGAAAATAGCTCAGCAACGTTGCGCAAAACGCCAGAATCCAGTTCCCCAGCGAAATGCCTAAAATCGCGTGATCAGTAAAAAATCCAGTGAAATCCTCAGTCATCGAAACCCCCTATCGAAGCCTGCGCCGGCGCATCCGCAGCAGCCACCGCAGCCAGGTAGACGCCACGCGATCCGGTGCTGCAATCGAGTGGCCTGTCAGGGTTAGTCGTTATGAGGGTGTGGCTGTTCCATCAAATCACGCTGGAGGCGGATGACGTGCATGGGCAGGCTCGGTGATACGCAAGCTTCAAAGCCTGGATTTCAACTGCGCCGGGCTCACCCCGAACGCACTCTGGAAATACTGACAGAACCGCCCGACATTGCTAAAGCCAAAGCGCAGCGCCACCTGCGTGACCGACGCCGAATGCCGCTGCGCCAACGCTTCATAAGCACGCTGCAAACGCACCTGGCGCTGATACGCGACGATCGACGTGCCGACAAAGCGACGAAAGCCCTCCTGCAAGGCACGCTGGCTGACATGGCTCATTCGCGCCAACTCCACGCCGCTGACCGGTTGCTCCGGATACGTTTGAATAAACTCCACGGCCAATTTCACATGCTTGGGCGCTACCAGCGGTGCCGGCCGACGCAGTGCCTCGGAGAAGTTATGCGGCCACGCCTCCAGCACCGCATCGATCAACATTTCGCGCAGGCGCGAGGGCATCAAGGTTCCGCCATTGAGCAACGTGTCGAACTCGCTTCCGGTGGCCAGATCGATCAGCGCCTTGAGGCCCTGAAAGGCTGGCGACTGCAAATCCACGCTGGGCTGAAACACGATCTTCTGCACGATCGGTTTATCCAGCAAGGCCGATAAACGCTCAGTGAGCTGATGACGATTGATCGACATGCCGTGATGCGCGTGATCGTCGCAGAAGCGCATCGAGCGGATGTCCGCCTTGTCGATCGCCAACCCGGTGTGGCAAGCGCCGATGGATTCCCCGGCGTGATTGAACAGTATCTTGCCGGCGGTGGGGATGACGAAGGTGATCTCGTCCTGCGGGTCAGGGAAGGCCACGCTGAAGTCGCCGCGATAATGCATGCGCCGAAAGCTCACGCCTTCGTGTCGACCGTAGACGCCACTGATGACGATGTTCGTGGGAATCGGCGGGGTGTCGGCGTAGCGGTTGCCGAAGAATTGCGAGAAGAGGGCGCCGAAGTCATCGGAGCGCATGTTGTCGGAGCGCAGGATAATTTTCTGGCGAAGTGGGGGCTCGTTCCATTGCATTTGAAATTGCACGCCTTGGGCAAGTGATACGTGCGCCAGAGGCTAGCAAAGCGCAGTGACCGCATTATGACGAGCATTAGCGATCATGCTGGCTGCGCGGCACTGCAGTAGCGATCGCGACCTTGCTGCTTCGCTGCATAGAGCATCTTGTCGGCGGCATTGATCAGCATAGCGGCGCTCACCTCATGTTCAGCGGGCCTGGACGCCGCGATGCCGGCGCTGGCAGTGACGTGACCCAGCGGATGATTGGCGTGCTCTATTGCCAGCGCTCGAATGGTCTCGATAATTTGCTGGGCGACCAGTTGCGCCCCGTGGAGGTCGGTGTTGGGCAGCAGCACCGAAAACTCTTCACCGCCGTACCGGACGGCAAGGTCCCCGGGGCGCTTCAGCGCTTGGGAGATTGCGCTGGCGACCATGCTCAGACATTCATCACCGGCGGCATGCCCGTAGGTATCGTTGTAGCGTTTGAAGTAGTCGACATCGATCATGATCAATGACAGCGACGAGTTCTGCCGCTTGGCCAAGCGAATCTCGTCAGCCAGTGCAGTGTCCAGCCGACGCCGGTTCGCCAGGCCGGTGAGGCTGTCAGTCAAGGCCATATCGCGCATGGTCTGGTGGGCAAGACGTAGCTCTCTTTCGATGGCCATGCGCTGGCGAAGCTGATTCAGGACAATCAGACCGAACGCCGTAAACGCGCAGATCACCGAGGACAGCACAAACCCGGTCTTGTAAAGGTCCCAGCGCCACGGCGCGATGATCGATTCACGGGACAGCCCGGTTTCGACCACCAAGGGGTAAGTGGTCAAGGCCCGATAACCATACAGGCGCTCGGTGCCGTCCACGACGGCTTTGACTTCTGCAATGCCGTCGCTGGAGACGGGCAGATAACGGGTGAATATTTCACTGCTCGCCAGGCTCTGACCGATAACGGACTTGATAAACGGGCGACGGACCAGGATTGTTCCATCGCGCAGTGCCAGAACCAGTGCGCCTCGGTCGTCGATTTTGAAATCACCGTAATAATCCACGAAATAGCTGACTTTGATGGTCCCAAGGAGCACGCCTGCAAAGGAACCATCCGGGTTATTCAGACGGCGCGATATTGGGATGATGAGGTCGTCGGTGGATTTGCTTTTCACCACCTTGCCGATCCGCACATTGCGATCGGTATGCGTGCGGTGATATTGGAAGTAATCGCGGTCGGCGTTGTTCGCGGGTTCCGGAATCACTTCCTTGTCGGTGACGATCCATTGCCCGTCCGGGCCATAAATGAACAGGCCATGCAATTGCGGCATCAGTCTGGATTGCTGGACGAGCAATTTGTGGATGCGATTCACATCAATGTTTCGCAGCCCATCACCTTCTACCCGCTCGCCCAGAGCCGCTGTGAGCACGTCCACTTGCCGAATGGCATCCTCGGCATGTTGCGCCGTCGCCCTGGCAAGGTTGGTGACGGAATTGCGCGCCGAATTGAATGCTGAGTGGTAGTCACGCCAGGTCCGCCACCCTTCCACGCTGAGAAACGCCAGAATCACCGTCAACATGAACGCCACTGTGAGGCGCAAGGCCGCGACAGCGCTGACAGCCTTGATCGGGGCAGCGTCTGCGGTCTCTTGCGCCTTGATCTCAGGCGGTTTTTGACCGGGTATCTGCGCATTCATAGGCTGCGAGGCTCATTGGTTCTTCCCGTGGCATTCGTCTGGTCTTCTCCACAAGCTGACCGCATGGGCTGGGTTGAGATTCAATTTAACGGCCGAAGCAGACCTCGTTGAATACATCTTGCGACATGTTCGAAGCGTGATGTTTTTTCGAACCTTCACTTGCCTGGGCCTATCGGAACTGACAAGGCGAGGCTGAAATCCAGCTGATACCCGGCAGCCATGCCGGGGGCGAGTGTCATCATTGAGACCAGACCGGTGAGTAAAAACATCAGCGCAAGCGACTTGCAGATCGACCTTCAAGGTGCCAACGAAGCGGGGCTGTTCAAATGGCTGGTTGCCAGTTTTTTGATGGGCAAAAGAATCCAGGGCGCGATTGCTGCGCAGGCGTACCAGATCATCGTCGTGCAGCATCGCAACGATACACCGCAGAAACTCGCACAGTGCAGCCACCGCCAGTTGGTCGGGCTTCTCGGGCAAGCTCGGTACGTGCGTTACGACGAGAGCACGGCTGCGCGATTGCTCGCGTTGGCAAACAAACTCAATAGCGAATACGCCGGCAAGGTGAGCAACATCGTGGCCGCGAGTGCTGATCGCAGGGCGTTTGAAAAACGCCTTTGCGAATTCGATGGGGTCGGGCCAAAGACCGTTGAGATTTTCATGCGGGAAGCGGCGGCTGTGCTGTTTTTGGAATAGCGTTTTATTGCGAAGCCGTTCACACGGATACAGGCTTGGCGAAATGAGGTGACTGTCCGAACGACTCGATCAACAGTTCGGTGAGGGCCTGGATCTTGCGCGCCGGATGTGGTCCCGGGGGGCGCACGACATAGGCGCCTGCCTGCGGCGGGGGGTAGTGAGTCATGATCGGCACCAGTGCGCCTGACTTCACCTGTTCATAGGTAAGACAGTCCGGCAAATAGGCAATGCCCAATCCGGCCGTTGCAGCGGCAACCAACGCCGTGCCGTTGTCAGCCTTGAAACGTCCTTGCGGACGAACCGTCACCACGTTGCCGCCGTCCATGAATTGCCAGGTTTCGGTGCCCTGCATCAACGCCTCATGAGCCTGCAGGTCGTGTGGACATGCCGGTTCGCCATGGACTTTGATGTAACCGGGGCTGGCGACGAGTTTGGTGAAGATCGGGCCGATGCCACGCGCAATCAGATTCGAGTCCGGTAGATATCCTACGCGTATCGCACAGTCATAACCTTCACCGATCAGATCAACGAAGCGATCGCTGTAGCAAGTCTGCATCTGCAGTAACGGATGACGGCGCGCCATCTCTGCCAGCATCGGGGCGAAGTGCGTCGGACCAAAAGATAGCGGCGCGGCAATCCGCAGTCGGCCGCGCAGCGGGCCGGCAGGCAGAAGTGTTTCCTTCGCCATGTCCATTTCGGCGCAGACCCTCGCGGCATGATCGCGGAACGTGATCCCCGCTTCGGTCAGCGCCGCGCCGCGAGTCGTGCGTGCGAGCAGTTGGATGCCCAGATCCGCCTCAAGCCGCGCGAGCCGGCGGCTGACGATGGATTTGGACACGCCCAGCCGAGTTGCCGCCGATGAAATTCCGCCCGCATCAGCGACTGCTACAAAGGTCTGCAATTCTTCGATATCCAAAACCAGCGTTCCCCATTCTGCAACACAGCTAGTCTCGGGATGCTACTACTGCGTTGAGTCGAGCAACAGCACAATCCTGCTCTCTGGCAACACGGCCCAACCGGGTACGCAGCCGGGAAATGCAGTCTCCCTCAATGCAGTGCAGGCTACGAAACACTCGCCGCTGTTCGAGCGAGCTATCGGGTCCGCGCTGCGTACAAGACAACTAAAAGCAGGAGCAGCAAATGGCAAGCGAGACAATCCGCAACCCTCTGACCGATCAACTGTTGTCGCCAGTGAATTCGGCGCTGATCGTTATTGATTACCAGCCGATTCAGGTGTCCTCGATCCGCTCGATGCCGCGCGACGAGTTGGTGTTCAATATCACTAGCGTGGCCAAAGCGGCCGTCAACTATAATCTCCCGATCATCCATTCAACGGTGAACGTCGCGACCGGTCGCAACAAACCACCGATACCGGAACTGCAAGCGGTACTCGGGCATTTGCCCACCTATGACCGTACCTCGATCAACAGCTGGGAAGACGCGGAGTTCAAGCAAGCCGTCAAGGCACTTGGCCGACCGAAGCTGATCATGACCGCGCTCTGGACCGAAGCCTGCCTGACTTTTCCGGTGCTCGATGCGATTCAGGAGGGATATGAGGTCTACATACCGATTGATGCCGTAGGCGGTACGTCGGTTGTTGCTCACGAAGCGGCGTTACGGCGCATGGAACAGGCGGGTGCCCGGTTGATCAGCCGCGTGCAGCTGTACTGCGAGCTTCAGCGCGACTGGGCACGCGAGTCGACGGTCGCGGGGTTCATGGGGGTATTTGAAAATGCCGATGGCTACAATGCGGAAAAAGCGCTGTGAGGCTCTAATCCATAGCGATTCAGCCCGTTGACGAAGTGAGGCCCGTGTTTGCGGGCCTCACTTTTTAGCTCTGGGTGCGCGCCGCGGTTGTTCAGCCCAGGGAGGAAGAGCGGCAGGCTTGTTCTGGCCAGCCGCTCTGCTATTCAACGTTCTACTTTGGCGAATGTTGTTATCTTCCTTGATGGGTAGGGCGAAGCGGATCTCGTTGTCTGTGCTTCACAATCCCCCGAAACCGCTAAACCAGGGAAACACAATGCCAGCCTTGTGTCCCTGGTATTTTGACGGGTCTCTCAGCTGCCTGCGGCAACGCCATCCGCTGACCATCGCAGGGATGAGCAGCAAGGCGAGCATCCATGGCAGCACAGAGGATGATCCCACACTCAAAGCCGTCAGCAGGCCAGCGAGCGCCAGGCAAATAATTGCGACGTTATAGCTGAGATGCCGACGCTTGATGGAAGCGAAGGTGGCCCAGTCATAAATCAGCCAGTCGTGGGAGAAACTTCCACACTCGGGGCACTTGTGGGTTGGAGGAATACTGTTCGCAATATAGCCACATTCAGGACATCGAGATTTCATCGAACGATCCATCATCGGAGGCGGGTGAAATCATAGTCAGCTTGGCGAGACTGACACTGAGCAACCCGCAGTACTTGCTTCCAAGGGCAATCGGTCAGAGCAAACTCCACGAAACCCCGACATACACCCCCATTCCTTCGCCCGGCGTCGACCGTGCTGCATCCAGCCCCTTGTCGTCATACCCCGGCGTGACGGTGGCGGCGTAATGCTTGTTGGTCAGGTTGCGCATATCGACCCAACCCTGCCAGTCACCCTTCGGTGCGTTGTAGCCCAGCGTTGCGCCGAACAGCGCGTACGGGTCAGCGTAGTAGCTGTTGGCGTAATCCACGGCTGCTTTCGAAACCAGTTGAGTGTTCACGGCGGCGAAGAAACCTTGCGGCCAGTCGTAACGCAACTCGCCCTGGTAATAGTGCATCGGCAAGCCCGGCAGACGGTTGTCACCGAAACGCTGGTCATCACGATAGTGGAAATCGCTGAAGGTGTAGGCCTGACGCAGGCTCAACTGACGGCCATCCGCCGCCGTCCACAGTTTGCTGTTGAGGCTGGCTTCGACGCCTTGATGCACGGTCGGGCTGGCGTTGAGTTCGTACGGCGTGACGGCAGTGGCGTCGGGCAGTACCGAAAGCAGTTCGTGGCGCACTTGTGCGTAATACCAGGCCAGGCTCCATTCGCCGACAGCGCTGTCGCCACGGCCACCGAGCTCAAGGGTGGTGGCGGTCTGGTTTTGCAGGGTGGTCGGGTCTTTTTGCGTGCCGGTGGCCGCGCCGTTACCAGCCGGGAAACGCACGTTGGAGCTGTAGATCAGCGACCACGGGTGCGGCGCCTCGACCGAGCGGCTGAGGTTGCCGAATACTTGAACATCCGGGGTGATCTGGTAGCGCAGGCCGATTCGCGGCGCGTAATCCCAATCGTTGAGGCTGGTTTTGCCGCCGCTTTGCGGGTAGGTCACGGCGCTTTCGCGGCGTGTATAGATGGCGGCGAGGCCGGTGGTCAGCCACAGGTCGTCGGCGATTTCCAGGTCGTTGCCAAAATGCAGGACGGTGTCCGAACCCTGATACGTGAAGTTGCGCATGCGCGTGCCCGGCGCATGACCGGCCGTGTTGCCGCTCGGCACCCGGACAAATTCGCTGGCGCCGTCGTTGGGCAGGTGCTTGGTCACGCGCAGGCCGACATTGCTGCGGCTTTCCATGCCGAACAGGGTGTCGCGGCGCTTGTAGTCGAAGGTGCCGCTGACGTCGGAGTAGGCGACTTTCAAGCGGTTCGGGCCTTCGCGCAGGTCCATCGGATAGTCGTGATAGACGAGGCCGGTCTGGATGCTCGAATCGTCGTCGATGTAGAAGGTGGTCTTGTTGCCGATGAAGGTGCTGCCCGGTTGCTTGCGGCTGTCGTCCCGCGCCACGTAGGACGGGTTGGCTGCCCGCGGATGATGCTCGATGGAATGCTTGGTCACACGACCGGCGAGGTCGTTGTCGGATTCGCGATAGCGGATATAGAAGCGCGTTTCCAGATTCGGGTTGAAGCGATAACCGAAGTTGGCGATCACGCCTTTGCTTTCGCTGGCGGTGTGATCCTGATAGCCGTCGGCATTGGCATCGGTCAGCGATACGTAATAATCGAAGTCGCCGAGCACTTGCCCGGAACTGACCTGGCGCTGCTGATAGCCGTGGCTGCCGGTCGCATAGCGCACTTGCAGCTTCGGCGCGGTGTAGCCGGTGTGGCTGAGGTAATCGATGGCCCCACCCAGCGCGAGCGCGCCGCGATCGAAACCGTTGGCGCCGCGCAGCACCTCGACGTGATCGACCCACAACGGTTCGAGCAACTCGTACGGCGTGCCGCCGGGACCGGTCAACGGCAAGCCATCGAGCATCGTGTACAGCCCCGACGCATGCGCGCCCGGTGCGCGGTTGATGCCCGAACCACGCACGGAAATCTTCACACCTTCGTTGCCCGCCGACTGTGCATAAACGCCCGGTTGGTAGGCCAGCACATCCTGATTGCTCGCCACGCGGCCCTGCAACGGCTGGCGCATGTCGACCACGTTGGTGCCACCGGGCACCTGTTCGAGACTGGCCTTGGCTTCTTCGACGCTGGCGTCTGTGCCGCTGCGCTCATCCGCCGAAATCAGCACTTGCCCCAGTTCCAGACCTTGGGTCTCGGCCAGCGCCGGGCAGGCAAGGGCCAGGCCGAGCAGGGCGGCGGGCAGGGATTTGGGCGACGGCATCGAAAAACTCCAGCGAACAGGGATGAACAGTGAACAGTGCGACGCAGGAAACAGGCGGGGAAACACATGGCGAGCAGGCTTTTTCCCCGGCGATGAGCCACAACCGGACGAGGAATAACTTCGCGGATCGGCACCGCACGGTCAATAAACAAATACAGCTACACCGTTGACCCGTTTCAACCGGACCGTCCGTCCGTCGTCTGCCCTGAACCAGCGCCGCAACGAATCTTTCTACCGGGTGAGTCTTTCAGGAGATACCCGCATGTTCGATCAACAAAAACAGGCATCACTGGCGGCTTGGCGCGAACTGGCGGCGCAAACACAGGACGATCCGGACCCCGAGCAGCGCTACGACGAACTGCTCAGGGCCGCCGATGCGATGGAGGAACAAGGCCTGATCACCGCTGCGGAATGGCGGCAACTGGTGCGCGACGCCGGCAATCTGTTCACCCATAACGAAGAACAAACCCACGGTTGAATGGCCAGCGGAGGAACATCCCCATGCTCAGTTATCTGTTTATCGGCGCCAATGACGTGGAACGTTCGGCGGCCTTTTATCACGCGATCCTCACGCCGCTGGGTTATCAGCATGATCGCGAAGAACACGATTGTTTCTATCTGCCCGGCGCGGCCGACAAGTCCAACGGGCCCGGTAGCGTGCACATCGCCAAACCGTTTAACGGCGAGCCGGCGACTGCGGGTAACGGCATGATGCCGGCGTTTCGCGCCGAATCCCGGCAGCAGGTTGATCAGATTTACAAGACCGGACTCGACAACGGCGGCAGCGACGAAGGCGCGCCGGGCACGCGCGAGGCATACACGCCGGACTTCTATGTGGCGTACCTGCGCGACCCCGAGGGCAACAAGCTTGCGCTGTTTTTCAGTGGCTGAATGCGCGCATGGAGTCCGTTGATTCCGCCCTGATGGCGGCCCGCGCCCAGTTCGCAATCACCATCAGTTTTCACATCGTGCTGGCGGCGTTCAGCATCGGTCTGGCCAACTTCCTCATGGTGCTGGAAGCGTTGTGGTTGAAAACCGGGCGCACGGTTTATCTGGATGTTTATCGTTATTGGTTGAAAGTGTTCGCGCTCAACGTCGCAGTGGGCACCGCGTCGGGGTTGATTCTGGAATACCAGTTCGGGTTGAACTGGTCGCGGCTGGCGGTGCAGGCCGGCGACGTCATCGGGCCACTGATGTTCTATGAAGTACTGGCGGCGTTTTTCATCGAAGCGGGTTTCCTCGGCATCATGCTGTTTGGCCTGAAAAAGGTCGGCCCGAAACTGCATTTTTTTGCCACCTGTGCCGTGGCGCTGGGTTCACTGATCAGTGCGTTCTGGATTCTCTCTGCCAATTCCTGGATGCAAACGCCGGCAGGCTATTCGATTGCCGCGGACGGCCGATTCATCGCCGAGGACTGGTGGGCAATCATTTTCAATCCGTCGTTTGCGCATCGTCTGGCGCATATGATCCTCGCCGTGTTCATCGGCAGTGCCACGTTGATTGCCGGCGCCAGCGCCTGGCAATTGCGCAAGGCCGCGCACAATCCCCGTGCGCGCTTGCAGTTTTCCATGGCCCTGTGGGTAATCGCGCTGTTGATGCCGCTGCAGATCGTGGTCGGCGATCTGCATGGCCGGCACAGCTTGCAGGTCCAGCCGCAGAAGGTCGCTGCGATCGAGGGCTCGTGGACCCGACCACCCGCAGGCGCTGGCGAACCGTTGCGCCTGCTGGCCTGGCCAGACATGAACGAGCGCCGCAACCTGTGGGAATTGTCGATTCCACGCGCGGGCTCGCTGTATTTACATCACGATCTACACAGCAGCATCGCCGCGCTGGATGAATTCCCGCCGCAAGACATCCCGCCGGTGGCTCCGGTGTTTTTTGCCTTTCGCCTGATGGTCGGGCTGGGGCTGTTGATGCTTGCGCAAGGCGTGATCAGCCTGATCCTGCGCCGGCGTCGGCGCCTGTACAGCGCGCGCTGGTTTTTGAGCGGTTGCGTGTG
The DNA here is from genome assembly GCF_043496865.1 of Pseudomonas retamae. NCBI lineage: Bacteria > Pseudomonadati > Pseudomonadota > Gammaproteobacteria > Pseudomonadales > Pseudomonadaceae > Pseudomonas > Pseudomonas retamae. The sequence goes on along the minus strand of NZ_JBIEIL010000016.1, from coordinate 11,514 downwards.
GCTGGCCCCGGCCGGATTTCTGGCGATGCTCAGCGGCTGGGTCGTTACCGAGGTCGGCCGACAACCGTTTACGGTGTACGGCTTGATGCGTACGGCGGACAGTCTGTCGTCGGTATCGCGTGCGCAAGTGCTCGGTTCGACGTGGTTGATCCTGCTGTTCTATCTATTGATTTTCGCCATCGGCCTGTGGGTGTTGCTGCGCTTGCTGCGTAAGCCGCCGCAAGCCGATGAGCCGGGACCGCAACCGACCCTGGCTGACGAAACCGGGCATTCTTGAGGACGCCGCTGCATGGACACTGACTGGCTGACCCTGCTCAGCGCCGCCGCGCTGGCGTTCTCGGTGATGAACTACGTGATTCTCGATGGCACCGACCTGGGCGTCGGCATGCTCATGGGCGTGACGGCTTGCAGCCGCGAGCGTCGAGCCATGGCGGTGACGATTCTGCCGGTGTGGGACGCCAACGAGACATGGCTGGTACTCGGTGGCGGTGGGTTGCTCGCGTTGTTTCCGCTGGCTTACGCGATTTTACTGCCGGCCCTGTATGTACCGTTCATTGTGATGTTCCTGGCGTTGATCGCGCGGGCGGTGGCGCTGGAGTTTCGTGACCATGCGTCCAGTGAACGGCGCAAACGGGCGATCGACAGGGTGTTGACGGGCGCATCGCTGCTGACCGGGTTCGTGCAGGGCATGGTGCTCGGTACGCTGGTGCAGGGTGTTGCGCATCACAATGGTCAATACAGCGGCGATGGCCGTGAATGGCTCAGTGCTTTTGCGCTGTTCTGCGGTGGGGTGCTGGTGCTCGGCTATCTGTGGCTGGGCGCCTGCTGGCTTTACTGGCGAACGATGGATCAGTTGCAGCAGCGCTCTGCGCGGCAGGCGCGGGTTCTGGCATTGATCGTCGTGCTGTCGCTGCTGGCACTGGTTGCGTGGACTGCCACGTTGCATCCGCAATACGCGCAACGCTTGCTGGATGTACGGCTGTGGTTGCCGGCGGGGTTGCTCCTCGGCGTTTCTTTGCTGGTCTTTGCCCGGGGTTTTCGCAGCCGCCGGGATTTCCTGCCGTTGTTCGCCGCGCTCGGTGTCTTCGTACTGGCCTTCGCCGCGATGCTGGTCGCGCTGTTTCCCTACATCATCCCGCCGGGCCTGACCCTGAGCGCCGCGGCGTCCAGCCCGAACAGCCAGGTATTCATGCTGATCGGTTTTGCCGTGCTGGTACCGCTGACGCTGGCCTACAACACGTTCGGCTTCAAGGTCTTCAGCGGCAAGGTGCGGGTGGCCGGGCAGGGCTGACCTCAGGTCACCCGGCCCTTTCTGGTGGCAATGCTGCTCACCGGCGACAGGCGTGAGGCCTGCAACAACTCGGCAAACGCGGCTTTGTCGATCGGCCGACTCATGAAATAGCCCTGGACTTCATTGCACTGGTCGACACCGAGAATATCCAGTTGTTCTTCGGTCTCGACGCCTTCGGCAGTCACGGTCAGGCCCATGGCTTTACCCAGGCCGATGATCGCCTGCACCACGGCGCGATCATTGGTCCCGCTGCTGATCGAGGCGATGAAGCGCTTGTCGATCTTGATGCCATCAAAAGGGTAGGCGCGCAGGTAACCGAGCGAAGAGTAACCCGTGCCGAAATCGTCCATGTTCAGGCGCACGCCAAGTTCTTTCAGCGCATTCATGGTAGTCAATGCGCCGTCGGTGTCGTTGAGCATGACGTTTTCGGTGATTTCCAGTTCAAGGCGACTGGCCGGAAAGCGCGTGGCAACCAGCACTTCGCGCACATCCTCGACCACGTCGCTGACGGCGAATTGCGCCGGCGACAGATTCACCGACAACAGCACGTCCTCCGGCCATGCCAGCGCGGTCTCGCAGGCTTCGCGCAATACCCAGCGTCCGAGGGGCACGATCAGATCGGTCTGCTCGGCCAACGGAATGAATACGTCCGGGCCGAGCAGACCCTTGGTCGGATGCTGCCAGCGCACTAGCGCTTCGACCGAGACGATCTGCTTGCCATCGACCTTGTAGCGCGGTTGGTAATGCAGGATGAATTCGTTGTGCTTGAGCGCGTGGCGCATGTCGTCTTCCATCTGCCGACGCGTCTGGATCTGATCGCTCATGTGTGCTTCGAAGTAGCACCAGGTGTTCTTGCCGTCGGATTTGGCCTGATACAGCGCGATGTCGGCATAGCGGATCAGATCACTGGGCACGTAACCGTGACGCCGACTGAGGGCGATACCGATACTGGCGCCGATGTGCAGCGGATGTTCTTCGAACAGGACCGGCTGATGCAGGCTGCCGATCAGCCGTGTGCAGAATTTGTCGATCTCGTGATGCGTGTCCATGCCGTTAAGAACGACGATGAACTCATCGCCCCCCAGGCGCGCGACGATGTCGTCTTCGCGCGTGCATTCACGCAGGCGCACGGCGACTTCCTGCAACACCGCATCGCCGGCCGGATGGCCGAGTGAGTCGTTGATCGGTTTGAAATTATCGAGGTCGATCATCAGCAGCGACAGCGGCGGCGCGTGTTCCTTGAGCAGCAGGGCTTCATCGAGATATCGCGCCAGTTTGTTGCGGTTCGGCAGGCCGGTCAGGGCATCGTGCATCGACAAGTGCTGAATCTGCGCATGGGCGGCCACTTCGTCGGTGATGTCGCTGGCGGTGCCGCGATAGCCGACGACATTATGCTGATGCAAGATTGGTCGTGCCGACAGCCGACAGTGGCGCGGTTGTCCGGAGTGATCGCGATAGGTACAGCGCAAATCGCTGCTGCTGGTTTCTTCGCTGAGCTTGCGCAGCCACAACTCCAGCGGTGTCGTGTCACAGGTGAGCAATTCGCCGATGTGCTGGCCCAGCCACAAGGTCTGCGGATAACCGGTGACCTCGCTGAAGCGTGCCGACAGGTAAGTCAGCAACAGATCGCGGTCGACTTCCCAGATCCAGTCCGAAGCCGCCTCGGCCACCGCACGAAAGCGCTCTTCACTGGCTTCGAGGGCATGGTTGGCACTTTCCAGCGCGAGATTGGAGGCCTGCATCGCTTCAATGCTGTTGTCGACGTATTGCGATGAGCGTAGGGCATGGCGGAAGAAATACGCAGTCAGCAGCATCAGCACGATCAGCGTCGCGCCGAGGGGCGGGATCAACGACCACAACAGTTGCTGGCCGGGGCGTTGCAGATCGGCAATCAGGCTGTAACCGGTGCTGTCGAGCGGCACCCTTGGCTGAGTGCTTTGGATGCTGTCGTCCGGAGCCAGCGTCAGGTTGGTCAGGCCGTAGCCGCTGCCGATTTTGCGTAGTTTGGTCGGGGTCAGTTTGTCGACGAAGATCAACACCGAGGTATTTTTCAATTCATCGAGCGGGCGTTCATCGTTGGGAATGATCGGGGCCGCCGTGATCAATGCCGGCCAGCCTTCGAACAAGGAATAGGTGGCAATCGGTTTGGTCAGGTCCGGCTGACTCAGCGCCTGTTCCAGTAATTCTGCGGCAGGCACCTGCAGCACCTCGGCAAGGTCGGTCTCGACCATCTGCCCGCGAATCACCGAGTATTTGGTGCGATTGCGATCGATCACGAAGACGCCGTCATAGCCGTCGCTGGTGAACATGGTTTTGCCCATGTTCTGCTCGGCGTACGCCCAGTCCGTATCGACCGGCCCGCTCAAATGTTCGTAAGCGGTGGTCCAGTAGGCGTAGCTAGTGATGTAGTTTTTCGAGGTGGTAATGCGGTTTTCCAACGCCCTGGCCGAATAGAACCGGTTTTGTTCGACGTCTTTTTCATCAAGCTGATTGGCAATGCCGAGCAGGGCGCTCACCGCGGCAATGACGCCGGCAACGAACAACGCGCCGACCGCAATGGCCAGGCGGCGGGTGACCGCGCGTTGCGGGCTCGGCAGGGGGTGCGCAGAAGCAGTAACGGCCATGTGCTCGTCCTTGATCCGGTGTCTTCTGAATCTAGAACAACGGCGCGGGGACATTGTTCAGATTGTTGTCATGGATGACGACGCGTTGCTTCGAAGTGTAGCGAATTTGCCGAAAATGCCAGTGTCGCCGGCTGGCGGCGAATCCCGAAAGCACAAGACATCGTGCGCAAAAGCCGGATAATGGCGGCCATTCGTTTAGCCGTATTCTGGTAATCCCGCATGGAAATCAAGGTCAACTTTCTCGACAACCTTCGACTTGAAGCCAAGTTCGACGACTTCACGGTGATCGCCGATCAGCCCATCCGCTACAAGGGTGATGGCTCGGCACCGGGGCCGTTCGACTACTTTCTGGCGTCGTCGGCGTTGTGTGCGGCTTACTTTGTGAAGTTGTACTGCGACACGCGCAATATCCCCACGGAAAACATTCGTCTGTCGCAGAACAACATCGTCGACCCGGAAAACCGCTACAACCAGATCTTCAAGATCCAGGTTGAATTGCCGGCAGATATTTCCGACAAGGACCGCCAGGGCATTCTGCGTTCGATCGACCGTTGCACCGTAAAAAAAGTCGTGCAAACCGGCCCGGAATTCATCATCGAAGAAGTCGAGAACCTCGACGCCGATGCGCAGGCCTTGCTGATGCCGCATGCGGGTTCTGAAGCGGGCACGTACATCGCCGGTAAAGACCTGCCGCTGGAGCAGACCATTGCCAACATGTCGGGCATCCTCGCCGACCTGGGCATGAAGATCGAAATCGCCTCGTGGCGCAACATCGTGCCCAACGTCTGGTCGCTGCACATTCGCGATGCGCATTCGCCGATGTGTTTCACCAACGGCAAGGGCGCCACGAAGGAGGGCGCTCTGGCCTCGGCGCTGGGCGAGTTCATCGAGCGCTTGAACTGCAACTTCTTCTACAACGACCAGTTCTGGGGCGAAGAGATCGCCAACGCCGACTTCGTCCATTACCCGGACGAAAAGTGGTTCAAGCCGAGCGCAAAAGACGAGTTGCCGAGCGAGATCCTCGACGACTACACCTTGAAGATCTACAACCGCGACGGCGAACTGCGCGGCTCGCATCTGTTCGACACCAATTCTGGCAACACCCAGCGCGGTATTTGTTCGCTGCCGTTCGTGCGTCAGTCCGATAACGAAGTGGTGTACTTCCCGTCGAACCTGATCGAAAACCTTTACCTGAGCAACGGCATGAGCGCCGGCAACACCCTGGCCGAAGCGCAGGTGCAGTGCCTGTCGGAGATTTTCGAGCGCGCGGTGAAGCGCGAAATCCTCGAAGGCGAAATGGCCCTGCCGGACGTACCGCAAGCAGTGCTGGAAAAATACCCGAGCATCCTCGCCGGTATCAAAGGCCTGGAAGAGCAGGGCTTCCCGGTGCTGGTCAAGGATGCCTCGCTGGGCGGTGAATTCCCGGTCATGTGCGTGACCCTGATGAACCCGCGCACCGGTGGCGTATTCGCCTCGTTCGGTGCGCACCCAAGCCTGGAAGTGGCGCTGGAACGCAGCCTGACCGAATTGCTTCAGGGCCGCAGTTTCGAAGGCCTCAACGACCTGCCGCAGCCGACGTTCTCCGGCCAGGCCGTGACCGAGCCGAACAACTTTGTCGAGCACTTCATCGATTCCAGCGGTGTGGTGTCGTGGCGTTTCTTCAGTGCCAAACCAGACTTCGAGTTTGTCGAGTGGGACTTCTCCGGCCAGGGTGAAAACTCCAATGCCGAAGAAGCGGCGACGCTGTTCGGCATCCTTGAGGACATGGGCAAGGAAGTCTACATGGCGGTGTACGAGCACATCGGCGCCAAGGCCTGCCGCATCCTCGTGCCGGATTATTCGGAGATCTACCCGATCGAAGACCTGATCTGGGACAACACCAACAAAGCCCTGCAATTTCGCGCCGATATTCTCAACCTGCACAACCTGAGCAAAGTCGGCCTGCGCAATCTTGCCCAAGGTCTGGAAAACAGCGAACAGGACGATTACACCGACATCACCACGCTGATCGGCATCGAGTTCGACGACAACACGCCGTGGGGCAAACTGACGATCCTCGAACTGCGCCTGCTGATCTACCTCGCTCTGCAGAAGTACGAACAAGCCAAGGACCTGGTCGAAGCCTTTCTGCAATACAACGACAACACCGTCGAACGCGGCTTGTTCTATCAAGCGGTCAACGTCGTGCTGGAGATGGAGCTGGACGAAGATCTGCAACTGGAAGACTACGAAGCCAACTTCCGCCGCATGTTTGGCGATGAGCGCATGGACGCAGCTATTGGCTCGGTCAACGGCAGCGTACGCTTTTACGGACTCACCCCGACGAGCATGAAGCTGGAAGGGCTGGATCGGCATTTGCGTTTGATTGAGAGCTATAAGAAGTTGCATTCGGCGCGGGCGGCATTCGCGCACTGACTCCGTCCGTTAAAGAAGCACAGTCGGGTGCTTCTTTAACGCGCTATTCGTTTTCTGACACATCCCGTGAAAACTGCAAAAATCCCTGTGGGAGCTAGCCTGCTAGCGATGAAGGCCAGTCGGTCTATCAGTCTGTCGCAAAAATTTTGATACAAGATTTCAACGCCCATGCGCCGCATCCGCCAACTGCCCGGTATCCACCCGCACAAACACAGACTCGCCTACCGCCGTCAGCACTTCCCCTGCATACACTTCGCAAATCACTCGCGTCTTGCGCCCGACTTCACCGTCAACCCTGGCTCGCAAGATCAGTGGCACGCCCATGGGTGTCGGTTTGATGAATTTGATCCCCAGATTGCCGGTGACACAATCGATGCGCGGCAAGCTGCCGGCTTCGCGGTTTTCTGCGCGGTAGTGGTAGGCCATCGCCGTCCAGTTGGAGTGGCAGTCGACCAGCATGGCGATCAGGCCGCCGTAGACCAGGTCCGGCCAGCCGCAATATTGGCTGTCCGGCAAATGCTCGGCGATAACGTGGACGCCGTCGTCGTGCCAGCGGCTTTTGACGTGCAAGCCGTGTGGGTTGCGGCCGCCGCAGCCGTAGCAGACGCCTTCGGGGGCGGCGAGGTCTTGCAGGGGCGTGTCGAGGCTGGACATGGTTTTTATTATCCTGAAGTGGTGAGCCCGGTCAGACGCAGACGATTGCGCCCACCGCGTTTGGATTCGTAGAGCGCCAGATCGCCTTGTTCGATCAGGGCGGCAAGACTGGGCGGTGCGGTGTCGAACAAGGTAGCGCCGATGCTCAGCGTGACGGCGGCCGGCGTGGCAAAGGTCTGTGAGGCCATCGTCAGAAACTGGTCGCGCAAGGTGTTGCCCAGTTCGACGATGCGCTCACTGGAAGCGTTGTTCAACAGGATGACGAACTCGTCACCGCCGAGTCGCGCCGTTAGTGCATTGCGCGGCAGGGCCGCGAGGATCATTTCGCTCAGGGCGATCAGCAAGCGGTCGCCGGCGGTGTGGCCGTAGTGGTCGTTGACCAGTTTGAAATTGTCGATGTCGATCAGCAGCAGGGCGCCCGGCTGTTTCGGCGAAACCTGTTGCAACAGGCGCGTTGCGCGTTTTTCCAGGGCGCGGCGGTTGTACAGGGCGGTCAGCGGATCACGCTCGGCGAGGCGGGCAATCTGCTTTTCGCGGCGGTAACGTTCGGTACCGGTCATCGACAGCGCAATCAACATGATCGCCATTGCGCCTTCGACCAAAGAGATCTGAATGATCTCGCCGCGAAACGCCGCCAGATCGATCAACGTGCCAGGAATCACCACGGTCAATGCTTTTGCGACGTAGAAGAGGCCATGGCCGAGCAGTACATAACGCAGTTGCACCGCGCCGACGCTCAGCGACTTGCCATGCGGGCGCAGCAGCGAGCTGGCCTTGAGCGTGGGGACTGCCACCAGCAGCGAATTGGCCACCAGCATGGCCTTCGACCACAACGGCCCGTCCGGCAACAGCAGCATCACCAGCCAGGTCAGGAAAATCAGGTACCAGGCCGGCGACAGCCGTGTCTGGGTAAAACGCGCCACGCCGAGCAGGAAAAAGAAGTGCGCGGTCACCAGCAAGCCGTTGGCGAACCAGATGCCTAGCCACAGGAAGCCGCTGCTGCGCAACAGGGCGAGGGTCGAGCCCACGCTGATCGTGGCGAAACCGGCGCTCCAGAACAGCAGCGAAGGTTCGCGAATGCTGCGCCATTCGACCGCCAGGTAGAGCGCGGCAGCGGCTGCAAGCGCGATGGTGATGGTGAGCATCGTTGGCGGGTCGAGCAGCATTTCCGGGCGGGCCTGTCTGATTGAGCGGTTGGGCCGGCGATTGTAAGCGTTCGAACGGGTTTTTCGCAGAGGGCGCGGTCGGCTGGCACCGCCGCGCCCTGGCTTTATTGGCTGGCGTCGAGCACCACGCGGTAGCGCGCTTTGCCACTGCGCAGGTGATCGACCGCCTCGTTGACCTTGCTCATCGGGAACATCTCGACCTGCGGCAGAATCTGGTGCCGGGCACAGAATTCGAGCATGGTCGCCATGGTGCCCGGCGAACCGACAGGGGAGGCGGATAGAGATTTCTGCTGCGGAATCAGATCGAACACATGCACCGGAATCGCGCTGGGTACGATGCCGACGAAATGCAAGCGGCCATTGGCGCGTAGCGTCGCCAGCATCGCCGGCCAGTCGAGGTCGGCGTTGGCGCTGATCAGCAGGAAGTCGAGGCTGCCGGCAATCGCCTTCAGCGCGTTGCTGTCGGTCGAGGCAACCACATTGTGCGCGCCGAGCCGTTTGGCCTCGTCCTGCTTGTTCAGGGACGAGGTGAATGCGGTGACTTCGCAGCCCCATGCGTTGAGAAAGCGCAGCGCCAGATGCCCAAGCCCGCCAATGCCGACCACGCCGACCCGATCGGTCGGTTTCACGCCAAATTGCATTAACGGGTTGAACACCGTGGAACCGGCGCAAAACAGTGGCCCGACCAACGCCGGATCGAGGCTGTCCGGGACCGCAACCGCCCACGCCCAATGCGCGCGCAGGTGATCGGCGAAGCCGCCATTGCTGCCAATGATGGTCGGTTGCGCGGTGCCGCACAGTTGTTGCGAGCCAGACATGCACGATGAGCAATGCATGCAGCTGCCTTTATACCAGCCGATACCGACACGCTGGCCGAGCTGCAGGCCGCGCACTTGCGAGCCCATGCGCACGATTTTGCCGACGGCTTCGTGGCCGGGTACGAACGGGTAACGACTGATGCCCCAATCGTTATCGATCAGCGACTGGTCAGAGTGGCAGACGCCGCAGTATTCCACGGCGACTTCGACGTCTTCCTCGCCGAGGGGGCCGGGGTCATAGCTGTAAGGTTCGAGCGGGGCGCCGGCCGCGGTCGCAGCCCAGCCGTTGAAAGTTGTGGGTTCGCTGTTGCTCATGACGCACCTCCGGTTCGACTGACGGGACAACGCCCGGCAAGTCTAGACGGTCATGGCGCAGGCGCGAGCCAGGTGTCGACCACTCGGCGATCCAGCTCTTCCCAATAAGCCATACCCAACACGCGCGTGGTGTTGAGCCCGCGCAGGTAGCCGCGCAACTGGTTGGCGGTGTCTTTGTTGAGCTGTGGGTCGCTGTTGTTTTTATCCAGCAACACGTTCTCGTACTGCACCAGATACTCGGCGACGCGGTCGCGGTATTCGGGCAAAACGGCGTCACGGATCAGGTCGAACGTTCTCAAGGCAAACCTCACGGGTCTTTGTCGTTGTATTGGAGTGTCTCGCAGTCTGCGCGAGCGCAACTATTGCTAGAAGTAATAGTGACCATCAAGAAACGCAAGTTCTGCTTTGCCGGCGATCGGCGGAAAATCGCCTCCATCGACCACGCCGCTCAAGGAAATTGCGCGATGAACATGCTGCCCCGACTGGCTTTGCTCGCCCTGCTGACCGCGGGCGCGATGTTTACCGCACCGACCTACGCAGCCGACGCCGGGGCGTGCCACTTCCAGAGCCTGGGTAGCAGCGGCGCAACCTTGCAGCATTCGCAAACCGTCGGCGTGTTGCTCAGCGCGAACACGCTGGACAACCTGCAATACCTTGAGCGTTACCACGACATGGCAGCCAATGGCGCCAAAGACGCGCTGGATTCGCGGATTCGCGAAGCGTTTGTCGGCAGTTCCGATCCGGAGTTGGCTATCGACTGGCTGGTGAGTTCGTTGCAACAACAGTTTCTCTCGGTGACGGTCTACGACAACCTCGATGCCCTGGTGCAGGCGCACCCGGACGTAGTGGTCAAGCTCGATACCTTCAATCGCTTGTTGACCCAGCGTAACAGCCTGGTCGAGGCGCGATTTACCGCACGCTTCTACGATGCCGACCTGCAATACATCGGCAAGGCTGAAGGCGCGGTGGAAAAACAGCTGCCTTCGGTCTGGGTGCATGACCAGGCAGCACCGGCGATCGCTGCACAGATCGATAAACAACGCGACCTGCAATTCGACGCCTTGAAGCAATTCGATGTATCGCTCAAGGCCCTGGTGGCGTCGAGCTGATCGCTCAAAACATAAATGGCGACGGCAGCTCCGTGAGGCTGAACCGTTGCCGGTTGAACCGAACCTTTATTTTCAGGATTACACCAATGCGTCTTTTATTCGTTCCTGCGATGGCTGTCGCTTCCTTGCTGCTCGCCGGTTGTGCTTCGGCGCCGAACAATCCGAGCCTGACCTTGCAGACCAGCAAGACCCCGGCACAGTACGCTGAGTGCGTGGTGCCGAAGTTGCAGGGCAGTGCGCTGAACCCGATGGTTTCGCAGACCCAGCGCAGTTATCGGATTGTGGTGCCGAGCAAGATTTCCGCAGACAACGTGCTTGAGGCTTACAAGGCGGGGAATGGCGGCAAGGTGTTCATTTATGAGCGGCACTTGCTGGCCTCGAATTTGTTGCCGTCGAGCTTTGAGCGGGCGGCGCAGGATTGCATCTGATTTTTTGATTTGGCTGAGCTCCTTTGGTTGGCCGCAACCAACCAATTCCTTTGCCCCACGCCTTTTGGTTGTGGGGTTTTTTTTGTCTTGGCGGCCTTAGGGCCGACCATGCTCGGGTTGTTTTGGGTGTATATCCGTTTCTTCGGGTGATGCGTCTGGTGGTTTCGCCCTTACGGCGAGTCCCTTTTTCAGACGCCAAAAAGGAACCAAAAGGCTTTGCTCCTGCGTTCGGCCCTCGCAGGCTCGGGTCCCTTCGCTCCGGGATCGATCCGGGCGCAGCGGCTACGGTTTGCTGCGCTGCACCTACTTCCGCTGTGTCTGGCTGCGCCAGACGGTCGCTGCGCTCCCACGCCCGGATCAATCCCTGCGCTCAGCCTTCCGATGTCGCTGGTTAGGCAAGATCAAGATCAGGGGCACGCGAGCTAACGCTCATTGTTGAGTGGTTAGAAGCGGGTGGTTGGCTTGGGATTGTTTTGGATTCGCCCCTCACCCCAGCCCTCTCCCGAGGGAGAGGGTGCCGATTTTGGTTGGTTTTGATACTTGCATTCGACTCGGTATCGAGCGTTGGCGCACTTTGTCCAAACAACTCGGTCAGTTCCCTCTCCCTCCGGGAGAGGGTTAGGGTGAGGGGCTTTTGATTTTGCTTTCAAGTCTGCATTCGACCCGGTATTCCCCGTCGGCGTATTTCTCGAAT
>NZ_JBIEIL010000015.1:0-163306 GCF_043496865.1 Pseudomonas retamae | reverse complement strand
GAAACAAGGGCAAGGCCACCACTGAAGCGTTGGTGATTCTGTCACGTAAACTCGCTCGCATTGCGTTTGCCTTGATGAAAACGAAGACGAACTACGTCAGCAAAACGGCCTAAAAAGCTTGGTGAAAACCATAGAATCTCCCACAGGTTTTGTGAACGACGCAAGATCCCCTGTGGCGGCTAGCCTGCTATAGGGCCAGTGCCGACTACGGTTCGGTGCGATTGAGTAGCCAGTCGAGCAACAAGCCGTTATCGCGCGCAGGCGGTGGCGGGCGCGGTGCCGGGTCGGGTGAGTTGCCCAGGCACAGGATCGGCCGATCAGGATCGCCATCAAGAAAGCTTACCCACACTTCACTGCCGGCGCAGGGCAGATCGTCGGGCGCAAGGCGACGCTGGGTGCGTGTCATGGCCACGGGCAGCCAGATCGCGTGGCTATCCGGCATTTCGGCATACGCTGAAGGCCACAGCCTGATCGCAACGCGGCCCTGTTCGTCCAGTTGCGCCGGTTGCCCGTGGGTGCCCCGCACTTGGGCCAGATGAAAACCGGCTATGCTCGGCCGCGGTTGTTTGAGCGCCGGGCGAAAATCGCTCGACCACGGCTGCGCGCAAAAGTCGTTGTGATAGCGATGCACGCAGGCGCTCGGGTCGAGAATCGAGGGATGCTGCCCGCGATGACGGATCGCGGTGATCCGCCATTGTTCGTTGAAATGGCTGATCGGATGCGCCGAGACCTGCAACAGGTCGCCACTGAACAAACCGGTCCGGTCGCTGCGGCCGTTGATCGTGCGGTGCTGGCAGCGCTGGCGTTGCAGATGACGGCGGCTGCGCTGTTCATGGTAACGCTGGTCAAGCGCAGGTATCGGTGGCAGTGAATGCGCCAGTCGCTGATTGGCTGCCGCGTCGCTGCTCGCCTGTTGGCCTCGGTCACGCACCGCTGACAGGGTGGCAATGGGCGCAGCGTGGTGGTGCTGGTACAGCGCGCTGATACACGGTGACGGGGTTTCTTCGCACGCTTTGAACGGTACCCATATCGGCGTTTGCGGCAGACTCAGGCTGTCATCGGCGAACACCACGACGTGGCCGTCAGCGCGGTGCTCGAAGTGGTAGTGAAGGCCTTCTTCTTCGCAGAGCCGGTTGAGCAGCGCCAGATCGCTTTCTTCATACTGAATGCAAAATGGCCGGAGCGGATAATGCCCGACTGTCATTTCGATCCGGTAATCGTCTGTCGCCAGAGCGTTTTCAACGAGTAGCTGCTGAATGATCTGCGGCACGCTCAGTTGCACGAACACGCGTCGCTTGGGCGGTTGTGCCAGGCGTTGCAGGCGCGGCACCAGGCTCATCCGATAACCGATCCGGTGCGTACCGCGATGTTCGCAACTGGCACGGTCGATAACGCCGTGGATCCCGTGCCGCTCATCCAGACGCAGAAAGGCCGGTTGATGGAGAAAAGCGCCCGGCGTCACGGCGGGGGCGAGGCCGATCAGTTCAACGTCGAAACGATAGGGCTGGTTGAGCGCATCCTCACCGTCAAAACCTACCACCGGCAGGCTCAGGCCACTGTCGGTCAGCGTCAGGGTGAAGGGACTTTCCATGTCATTGAGCATTCGCACAGGCTCTGTCAGGCAATACGGGAGTCAGAGGGTACGAAACCGCGGCGCGGAATGGTCATGTCAAAGAGGTTTTTCAGAATCCCCCTACAAGGTCTGGTGAAGTTGTCGATTCGGCATCGCGTTTTTTTGGTCGATTGCCGAGTTTAGGCCGTATAAACTTGCCGCCACGCGTCGGCCAATAGATGTCTCGGCGCCACAGATCAAAGAGAGTGAGTAATGGGCGCACAGTGGAAGGTTAAACACAAAGAAGCGGCTGCCAATGCCAAGGGCAAGATCTTCGGCAAACTGGTGAAGGAAATCACCATCGCTGCCCGCAACGGTGCCGATACCGCCACCAACGCACATTTGCGTCTGGTGGTCGAACAGGCCAAGAAAGCCTCGATGCCAAAAGAAACCCTCGACCGCGCGATCAAGAAAGGCGCAGGTCTGCTGGGTGAGACGGTGCAATACCATCGCGTGACCTACGAAGGGTTCGCCCCGCACCAGGTGCCGCTGATCGTCGAGTGCGTGACCGACAACATCAACCGCACCGTTGCGGAAATCCGTGTGGCCTTCCGCAAAGGCCAACTGGGCGCTTCCGGTTCGGTGGCCTGGATGTTCAACCATGTCGGCATGATCGAAGCCGCGCCGGAGAGCCCGGACGCGGACCCGGAAATGGCCGCGATTGAAGCCGGCGCGCAGGATTTCGAGCCGGGTGAAGACGGCGCCACCTTGTTCCTGACCGATCCGACCGATCTGGATGCCGTGCAGAAAGCGCTGCCGGAGCAAGGCTTCACCGTACTGTCGGCCAAGCTCGGCTACCAGCCGAAAAACCCGGTCAGCGGTCTCAGCGACGAGCAGATGGCCGAAGTCGAAGCATTCCTCGAAGGCCTCGACAACCATGACGACGTGCAGGACATGTTCGTCGGTCTGGCGGGCTGATCTGCCTCATCAGTGATGGCCCCATCGCTAGCAGGGCTGGCTCCCACACTGGATTTTGGTGTTCACGAAATCTCCAGTGGGAGCTAGCCTGCTAGCGATTGACCGCGCAGCGGTCACAACTTCCCCAACACTTCAATGATCTCGCCGAACCCCGGACGCCCCAGCACATCCGCCTGGCAGCAACGCTGCTCGAGCGCCTCAAGCGCCAGCCGCTGCCGATCGCTCAGCCCGCTATCGACGCGCGCCAGCAATTCTCCGAGCAAAACCCCGAAGGCTCGCACCTCGATGCGCTGCAATGCGCGCGTCTGCGGGGCCTCGTCGACGGCATGGAACGACGCCGCACCAAAATCGCCGAGCAGGCAATCGCCACGCTCATTCAACAGGATGTTGTGCCCATACAGATCACCGTGAGTAATGCCTTGGCGATGCAGATGCTGCGCTGCCGAGGCGATGCCTTTGGCGATGTTCAGCGCGACCTCGGCGCTGAAGCGGCGATCGGCGGCGTAAACATCGCGCGAGCAGGATTCAAGGCTGGGCAGGTCGGCGAGGTTGGCGAACGACGGATCGATCAACTGCATCACCAGCCCTTGCTGGTCGTCAGGGTGGCCACTGATACGCCCCTCGATGCGGATCAGATTGGGATGCTGGCCGGCGGTGATGCAGGCATTCATTTCGTGTAGCGGGGAGCCGTCACTGGTCATCTCGCCTTTGTATAGCTTCACTGCCACCGGGGTCAGTGATCCGTCGTCACGTTGCCAGTCTGCGCGAGAGATCACCCCCGAGGCGCCTTCGCCCAGGCGCTGCTGCAGGCGCAGCGCCGACCAGTCGATCTGCGGCGTCGCCTGCAGCGCAGCAGCATCCGCCTCGGTTTCCAGCGGATTGCCGGCATAGGCCAGCCACGTCAGGCTCGGCAGGGTCAGCAGCCATTGCGGCAGTTCGGTCAGGCGATTGGCGGCGATGCGGATCAGCTCCAGCCGGTGGCATTGGTTCAGCGACGATGGCAGCGCTTGCAAGCGGTTGCCGGCGAGCATGAGTTTCTGCAGGGCAGGGCGCTCACCGAGTTCGCTCGGCAGACGCTCGAGGCAGTTGTCGGTGAGAATCAGCCAGCGCAGCAGGGGCGGCAGGGCGGCGCCTGGTACGTTGGCGATGCGATTGGCCTTGAAGCCGACCATCGTCAAGGCCGCGCACTGACCGAGGCACGCCGGCAGCTCGGTGAACCGGTTGTCAGAGCAGAACAGCACGCGCAGCCGCGTCAGACGATGCAGATCATCGGGCAGACGACTCAAGGCATTGCCGCTGAGGTTGAGGATTTCCAGGGTTTCGGCCAGATCGAAAATCTCGCGCGGAAACTCGGTCAGGCCACACGACAGATCCAGACGAGTAATGCCCGACAGTTCGCCGGCACGCAATTGAGCAAGGGTGTGCATGGTAGGTGTTCGCTTTTGATTAAGGAGCGGCGCGGGGCGACATGATACCGGCAAAGCGGTTTGGCACCACGAAACCTGTGCGAGCCAGCAGGCTGGCTCCCACAGGGAATGGTGGTGGCTCAAAAAGGGTCGTGCATTGCTTGCAATTGCCCCAGGCGGCTGCGGGTGCGCGCCAGATCGATGGCGTGGCCTTCCAGGCTGGCGCGCAGTGGCAACCGCCCGATCAGCGTCAGGTGCTTGTCCTGGTCGTAAAGCACATCGATCAGGTTGATGAAGCGCTGCTGAGTGGCGATCGGGCATTCGCCCAGCTCGGGCAGATTTTCAATGACCCAGCGATCAAACCGTCGACACAGTTCCAGATAATCCATGACCGCCGTCGGCTGTTCGCACAGATCGGCGAAGGTGAAACCGATGCGCCTATCCGCGCAGAACCGCGCCCGAAACTGTCGAGTGCCGACGGTCAGCGTAGCTGCGGGCGCATCAGTTGGCGGTAGATCGAGGGCGGCGCGTTGCGCGGGCGTACCGGGCCAGACGTAATGGCCCTGGGTAAACACTTGATGTTCAACCGGGCGCTGCTGGCTGCGGTAATCATGTGGCCCGCCCACCTCCATGACGTGCATGCGCGCATGGATCAGTTCGATCACCGGTTTGAAACGCGCGTGATACAGCGGGTTGGGCAGCAGGCCTTCGGGCGGGTAATTGGACGTCACCAACAGCAGCATCTGCCGTTTGAACAGTGCCTTGAACAGCCGGGTGATGAGCATCGCATCGCCAATGTCATGTACATGGAACTCGTCGAAACACAGCACCCGACAGTCCTTCAGCAGTTCATCAAGGGTTAGCTCCAGTGCATCCTCCTGACCGCGATGGCGGAACATGCCGTCGTGCAATTGCGCAAAGAACTGATGGAAATGCAGCCGGCGCTTCTGGGTGATCGGCAACGCCTGAAAGAAACCGTCGAGCAGCCAGCTCTTGCCGCGCCCGACCGCGCCGAACAGATACAGGCTCGGCGGTCGATGCGCGCCGGTGCCGAGCAACAGGCTGGCCTGCTGCGCCATGCAATCGATGACGCGCTGCTGGCTGTGGCTGAGGGTGTAGCCCTGTTCGTGGGCCTTGTGTCGGAAATGATCGTGGATGACCTGGGCGTTGGCATCATGCCCGGCGCTGGCCGGCACGCCCTTGCCGAGCCAGCGGCGCAATGCCGGCCAACGCGCCAGCAGTTTTGATCGTTTCGACGGTGGGGCAGGCAATCGCGGCGTCTCCGTGTTCATTGAACCGGCGCCCGGAAGCGCGGCGGTTCAGTGTAACCAGAGGTCGGGTCGATCGGCCACCGCAGGTCAATGTTCCGTTCAGAGGGGCTGCGATTGTTGGAGCAAAGGCGCTGCCGGCGAATCCGTCGGGCTGACCATCGCATAGTTGTAGCCACCACCCGACCAGTACTCGGCCTGCAGATCGCCGTCACTGCGCCGCCCGCGTGGCAAAAAAGTATTTTTCGGTCCTGGCGGGCGCACGTAGAAACTCACCTTGTGGCCGCTGCGATCTTCATACATGACCATCGCCGCCGGCCCTTCATCGGTGCTGAGCAAGCGTCCGCTGACCGGTTCGAACCCGGCCGCCGTAAGATCCGGCAAGCGGCTGGCTCGGGTGAAGTAGCGATCGAGCCAGCGCTGCATGTCACCGTCATTGTCGACCTGATAATCGGCCGGAAGCAGGCCTTTCTGGGCAATCAATCGATAAGCCTGCAAGGCATCGGTCATCGGTAACACCGAGCCGCGCACGAGGGTCATCTCCCGCGCCTGCCAGCCACTGAAACCGCCGATGCTGACGGCGATCAGCAGCAGCGCCGCACTGGCCAGCTGGCGCCGTGACTGACGCTGGCGGCGCTGGCGAATCAATGCCGGATCAAGCGCCGGATTGGCCGGTTGCTGCAACGCACCGCTGAGGGCTGCGCGCAGTTGCTGGGCATCGTGTTGCCAGGCGCGCACCTGCGCCGCTTCGTCCGGGTGGCTGGCCAGCCAGGTTTCCAGCACACGCCGGTCGGCGTCGCTGAGTTGATGGTCGACGTAGGCGTGCAGGTCACGCTCATTGGGAGGCAGGCTGATCATTTGAGTATCCGCAAAGAAGGGCTGCTGATTTCACCGTCGCTCAATTGGCGCAAGGCCTGGCGGGCGCGGGACAGGCGCGACATCACGGTGCCGAGCGGGGTGCCAAGAATCTCGGCGACCTCTTTATAGGACAGGCCTTCGACCGAGACCATCAGCAGCAGCGCACGTTGTTCGGTGGGCAGGCGGTCGAAGGCCTGCAGGGTCGACTGGGCGATCACCGTGCGTTCCACCGACGGTTCGGCGTCATCGCGACCGGTAAAAAAATCGAGCATCCGCGCATAGCGTCGAGAGCGGCGATGCGCGTCGAGAAACTGCCGGTACAGAATCGCAAACAGCCATGCGCGCAGGTCACCGTCGGCGCGTTTTTCGCCCCAGCTCGACAATGCCCGTTCCAGGCTGGCCTGGACCAGGTCGTCGGCGCTGCTGCTGTTGCGTGTCAGTGACACGGCGAAGCGGCGCAATCTGGGAATGATTTCTCGCAACTGTTCGTCGAATTCGCTCATCACGTGCTGCCATTCACTACGCTGTGGACTAGGAAGACGCCCGTCGCCGAAGGTTATTCCACGTTCGGAAAAATAAATACCGAGGCGTGGAATAAAACCCGACGGGGTGCGTCTTGCTGATTCTTCCCACTTGCGGCCACTGGCCCTGGAGCCTTTCATGGTTGATCGCTCTTCACCTGATACTGCGCCGCCCGGCGGGCCACGGCGCCCACCCTTGTCGGCGGCAAGCCTGATGTTGCGTCTGAGCGGCATTGCCGTAGTCGTGGCGGCTGTCGCCGGGGCGTTTGCCTATGTGCATGGCAACCTCGACCCACAACGCCTGACGCCAAAAGCGCTGGTCGATGTACTGGAAAAAAACAACGGCGTGCATCCCGGCTTTCGCCGCAACCATGGCAAAGGCGTGTGCGTGATCGGCCACTTCGAAAGCAGCGGCGAGGCGCGCGCGTTCTCCACGGCGCAAGTGTTCAACGAGGCGCAAACGCCAGTGGTCGGGCGTTTCGCACTGCCGTCGGGCAACCCGTACGCGCCGGACAGCAGCGTGCCGATCCGCAGTCTGGCGCTGCGCTTCACCCAGGCCAATGGCCAACAATGGCGCACCGGCATGAACAGCATGCCGGTGTTCCCAGTGGGCACCCCCGAAGCGTTCTATCAATTGCAGCAGGCGCAATCGCCGGACCCGGCCACCGGTAAACCGGACCCAACGAAGGTCCCGGCGTTCTTCGCCGCGCACCCGGAAGCGGTGCCCTTTCTGACCTGGATCAAGACGGCCAAACCGTCGGCCAGTTACGCCACCGAAACCTATAACAGCGTCAACGCGTTTTATCTGGTTGACGGCAACGGCAAGAAGCAGGCGGTGCGCTGGAGCATGGCCCCGGTTGCGCGCGATGCCGCCGGTGCCACTGCGCCTGAGGGCGGCGATTTTCTGGAAAAGGATCTGGTGCAACGGCTGGCATCCGACCCATTGCGCTTTCAGCTGAACATCACCCTGGCCAATCCTGAGGATCCGGTCAACGACGCCAGCAAGAACTGGCCCGCCGAGCGCAAGGTGTTGAACGCCGGCACGCTGGTGCTGGAGAAAACCCAGCCGCAACTGAGCGGCGAGTGCCGTGACATCAACTATGATCCGCTGGTACTGCCGGCCGGTATTCAGGGTTCCGACGACCCGCTGCTCGCCGCCCGGTCCGCCGGTTACGCCGATTCCTACCTGCGCCGCACCAGCGAAGTCAGCCAGTTGCCCGCCGCCAAACAGGAGGCTCGTCCATGAGCACGCAACCGACCCATTTCGTTTTGCTGGCACGGCTGCTGCACTGGCTGATGGCCGTGATGATCATCGCCATGCTGTTTATCGGCGCCGGCATGGTCACCTCGGTGTCCGAGCGGCATGAATGGCTGATCCATCTGCACAAGCCGTTGGGCATTGCCATTCTGGCGCTGGTGATCGTGCGTCTGCTGGTGCGCTGGAGTACGCGTCAGCCACCACTGCCCGCCGATCTGCCGGACTGGCAAGCGCTGGCGGCCAAGGCTTCGCATTGGCTGTTGTATGGATTGATGCTGGTGTTGCCGTTGCTCGGCTGGGCGATGATCAGCGCCTCGGGCGAGCCGGTGATGCTCGGTACCGCGTTGCAATTGCCTTCGATCGTGCCTGCTGATGCGCAGTTGTTCGCGCTGCTGCGCAAGGCGCACGGCTATCTGGCCTATCTGCTGTTTCTGACGGTGCTGGTGCATCTGGCCGCGGCGCTGTTTCACGGCTGGATACGTCGCGACGAAGTACTCGACAGCATGTTGCGCGGTCGCGATCGCAGTTGATCGCCCGACTGGCGCATCGAGTCGATGCGCCAGTCGCGAGTCAGCGGGGAAGAGGATCAGCGCAGGCTGTCGACCATGTCGGCGATGGTCGTCAGTACATCCTTGCCCAATTGTTTCGAGCGCTTGCCCGACCAGCCGGTGACTGTGTCAGGGTGATCATCGTGATCCTTGAACGGCATCTCCAGCGTCAGTGACAGGCAGTCGTATTTCTGCCCGACGCTGTTGCAGGCCAGGGTCATGTTGGCTTGGCCCGGTTCGTCGCGGGTGTAGCCGTACTGGGTCTGGAAATCCCTGGTGGTGTGCTTGAGGTGCGTGCGGAAGTGCTCCTCGAGCTTTTCGATGCGCGGCGTGAAGCCCGGATTGCCTTCGCAACCGGCGGTGAAGACGTGGGGGATTTCCTCGTCGCCGTGTACGTCGATGAACAGGTCGACGCCATACTGTTCCATTTGCTGCTGTACGAAAAGTACCTCGGGGCTGATGTCCTGACTGGCGTTCTGCCAGGCGCGATTCAAGTCCTGGCCCATGGCGTTGGTGCGCAAATGGCCGTGGAAGGCACCGTCCGGGTTCATGTTTGGCACCAGGTACAGGTCGGCGCTGGCCAGCAGTTTGTTGAGCACCGGGTCGTCGTGTCTTTCCAGACGCTCGATCACGCCTTCCATGAACCATTCGGCCATGTGTTCGCCCGGATGTTGCTGCGCAATGATCCAGACCTTGCGCTGGCCCTCGGCGCCGCTGCCTTTGCGCAGCAACTGGATGTCACGACCTTCGACGCTCTTGCCCGTCGCGAGCAGTTGCGTGCCGGCCTTGCTCAGTGCCTGCTCGATCAGCCAGTCGTGGCGGCCGCGGCTGTACGGTTCGAAATAGGCGAACC
Source organism: Pseudomonas retamae (assembly GCF_043496865.1). Lineage (NCBI taxonomy): Bacteria > Pseudomonadati > Pseudomonadota > Gammaproteobacteria > Pseudomonadales > Pseudomonadaceae > Pseudomonas > Pseudomonas retamae. Next base: position 154,064 of record NZ_JBIEIL010000015.1, on the reverse strand, counting down.
AGGCGTGGGTCTGGGTGGCTTCGAGGCAGAACCGCAGGGAGTCGCCTTCGAAAATGGTCGGAATGCGGAACCAGTTGACGTGATCGTATGACGCCACGGCCTGGTAGCCGGTCCAGGCTTTGTTGTACGAAGACTGGCTGGCGTTGATCAGCCGAAACCAGTGTTCCTGGCCGACATGCAGGCCGCTGGCCTTGAAGTGGAACCATTGAAAATGAGGGCTGCGGGTGTCCGGGCGAATCGCCAGAACCGGGCTGAGCGGATTGCTGAGGTCGATGACTTGAATGTTGCCGCTGTCGAAATTGGCGCTGATGTCGAACGAGGATTTGGCCACGGACATGATCGATTCCTGAATACGATTTTTATGGCCGTCACTTTACACGCAGGCAGGATTGAAACCGAGGGGAATTGAGGGGTTGCAGCGGGGGGCGTCCTCCGTGACGCGCAAGCAGCTTAGTGAGTGTGCGAGTGATTCTCAAGTGCTAATTGGCAAAGTTTGACCCAATGTGGCCGGGCCTGGCTTGTCATCCGATATTCTTTTGATATTATCCGCGCCATCGAACGCGCAACACCCAAAGACTTCATTAGCCTGAAGCCATAAGCCCGAATAACGGCAAAAAAAGACCCGGCAAAAAGCCGGGTCAAAAACCGTGATTAGCCTGATGAGGAGATAGTCCAGAAGACCGACCTAAGGTCTCTGGTCCATCGACTGATCTCGCGACCAGCTGCATGCAATAATAATCATTATCATTTGCAAGTCAAATGTTTTTGTCTGCGCGATTGGAAAATTCTTTCCGGTCCTGATGTATCGATCTATCAGGCTTCTTCGCCATCAAGCGAGTGGTCAACCATCGCTCGCGCCATATCCACCATGTGAACCACTGAAAACGCCAGATCACGGCTCGCGCCCTGCAGGGTTTCGGCTGCCTTGAAAGCTGTCGCCGCCGCACAGCGCAACAGATCTGAAGCATGTACCAGGGCTTCTTCACCGCTGAGGTGACGTTTGACGTCGAAGAAACGTTCATCCACCTCGGGTTCTGACACAGCCGGTTTCAAGTAATAATCCAGCGCCCGCTGGGCGGCCGCGTTGCCTTGAGGCGAGGTGAACGTGGTGTCCATTTGCAGATCGGGCAAGTCTTTGCTGCTGATAGTCATGATGAAAAGGCACTCCTTGTTCGATTGAGAATCCGTCCTCTCAGCATAGTACTGTGCGTAGTTGTGACTAGAATTTAAATACTACAATTTGTGTTTTGCCGGCCGAAGGCGCGGACAGTATGGTGCTGCACATGGATAAATGGATTGAATTGGTCAAGGCCAAGATGAGTGAACTCAAAATCACTCAAACAGAGCTCGGAGAGCGCGTCGGCATGTCCCAGGGCGGGATCGGTCATTGGCTGAACAAGCGTCGCGAACCCGGCATCACCGAAATGAACCGCGTGCTGCAGGCGCTGGGCATGGATTTCCTCGAAGTGGTGCTGGTGATTCGCGAGCCGCAAGTCACGCTGGAGGACGAGATGCCGCTGGCACAGAAGTACAACCCGTACTTCCGTTACCCGGTCAGCGATTGGCAGACGACGTGTGAGGTGCGCGAAAGTGATCCGGCGTCCTACAACCGGGCGACCGCTAAACAGCGTTTCGAACTCACCGATTACCACGCGCGTGGCGCGGCGTTCTGGTTGACGGTAGCGGGGGATTCGATGACCGCGCCGACCGGCCAGAGCATTGCCGAAGGCATGCTGATTCTGGTCGACCCGGCGGTTGAGGCCGTGCCGGGCAAACTGGTAATCGCCCAGTGGCCCGACAGCCCTGAAGCGATTTTTCGCAAACTCGACGAGCAGGGCGGCCAGCGTTACCTGGTACCGCTCAATCCGACCTGGCCGAAAGCCGTGTTGACCGACGAATGTCGAATCATCGGCGTTGTGGTACAAGCCACGGCACGTTACTAGTCAGATCGGTCCTCATTCTGTGTAGGACCGATTCTTCATTCACACGGCTTCCAGCTCCACCAGAGCGCTGCCTTCGCCGACCATTTCGCCTTCCTGGCAATACAGCGCTTTGACTACACCGGCGTGCGGCGCGCGAATGCTGTGCTCCATTTTCATCGCCTCAAGCACCACCAGCTGCGCTCCGGCCTCGACCGCTTGCCCGGCCTCGACCAGCACGCGGACGATGCTGCCGTTCATCGGTGCAGTAAGACCGCCCTGATGGCTGTGACTGGCTTCAACGGCACTGATCGGGTCGTACGTTTCGACACGTCGCAACTCGCCGTCCCACTGCAGGTACAGCGCATCGCCCTGGCGAATGGTGCGCAAACTACGGCGCACACCTGCGTCTTCAACGATGAGTGCTTCGCCGCTCAGTCTGGCATTGCCGATGTAATTCAGCGTCAGCGCTTTATCCTGACCTTCGCAACTCAGATGCAGGGTCGTTTCCGGTGGCAAGCCTGCGCGCAAACCGCTGTTGATTGACCACGGCGATGCCGGATCATCTTCTCGCGTCAACGGCGGCAGGCTGTGCGCCACTGCGTGCGCCGCCGCGTTCCAAAACGCATCGCTCAACGGTTGCGGCGCGGGCAGCAGTTGCGCCTGAAAGCGCGGAATGAACCCGGTATCCAGTTCAGCCGCAGCAAACGCCGGATGCGCGATGATCCGCCGCAAGAAATTGATATTGGTCTTCAAACCGCCAATGGCGAATTCGTCGAGCATGCTCAACAAGCGCAATCTGGCCTGTTCGCGGTCCTCGCCCCAGGCGATCAGCTTGCCGAGCATCGGGTCATAGAACGGCGAAATTTCATCGCCTTCCTCGACGCCGCTGTCAACGCGACGCCCCGGTCCGTCAGCGGATTCGCGGTACAGCGCCAAACGGCCAGTCGCCGGGAGAAAATCATTCGCCGGATCTTCTGCATACAGGCGAACTTCAATCGCATGACCGTTGAGCGGCACCTGCTCCTGAGTGATCGGCAGTGCCTCGCCACGGGCGACGCGAATCTGCCAGGCGACCAGATCCAGACCGGTGATGGCTTCGGTCACAGGATGTTCGACCTGCAGCCGCGTGTTCATTTCCATGAAGAAGAATTCGCCGCGCGCATCCAGCAAAAACTCCACCGTGCCCGCGCCGACATAACCGATCGCCTGCGCCGAGCGCACGGCCGCTTCGCCCATTGCCCGCCGCAGCTCCGCGGACAGGCCCGGCGCCGGGGCTTCCTCGACGACTTTCTGGTGACGACGTTGAATCGAGCAATCGCGCTCATTGAGATACAGGCAATGGCCATGCTGATCGGCAAAGATCTGGATCTCCACATGTCGCGGCTTGAGCAGGTATTTCTCCACCAGCATGCGCGAGTCGCCGAACGATGACTGCGCCTCACGCTGAGCGGAGGCCAGCGCTTCGGCGAGTTGACTGACGTCCTCGACCACTTTCATGCCTTTGCCACCACCGCCGGCGGTGGCTTTGAGCAGCACTGGATAACCGATGCGCTCGCAAGCGGCGCGAAAGGTATCAAGGTCCTGCGCTTCGCCGTGGTAACCCGGCACCAGTGGCACGCCGGCCGTTTCCATCAGCGCCTTCGCGGCGGACTTGCTGCCCATGGCGTCGATGGCCGAGGCGGGTGGGCCGAGGAACATCAGCCCGGCCGCTTCGATGGCGCGGGCGAAACCGGCATTCTCCGAAAGAAATCCGTAACCCGGATGAATCGCCTGCGCGCCGCTGGCCTTGGCCGCCGCGATCAACTTGTCGATCTGCAAATAACTGTCGGCCGCTTTGCTGCCGCCCAGATCGACGCGGATGTCCGCTTCACGGCTGTGCCGCGCTTCGCGGTCGGTGGCGCTGTGCACCGCGACGGTGGTCAGGCCCAGGGCTTTGGCGGTGCGCATCACGCGGCAGGCGATTTCGCCACGGTTGGCCACCAGCAGGGTGGTGAGGACGGGTGCGCTCATCAACGCGGCTCCTTGGTGGTGGTTGCGGCTTGCCAGCTCGGCGGACGTTTTTGCAGGAACGCACGCAAGCCTTCCTGGCCTTCGGGACTGACGCGAATGCGGGCGATGGCGTTTTCGGTGTAGCGGCGCAGCGCCGGGGTCAGCGCGCCATGGCCGACTTCACGCAGCAAATCCTTGCTGGCGCGCATGGCCGCCGGACTGTTAAGCGACAGATTGTCGATCCACTGTTCGACGTGTTGCTCAAGCGCCGCTGCCGGATAACTTTCCGACAACAAACCGATCTCCCGTGCCCGCTGCCCGCCGAAGCGTTCGGCCGTCAGCGCATAGCGCCGCGCCGCACGTTCGCCGATCGCCTGCACCACGAACGGGCTGATCACCGCCGGCGCCAGGCCGATGCGCACTTCCGACAGACAGAACTGCGCATCATCGGCACCGATCGCCATGTCACAGCAGCTGATCAGTCCCAGCGCGCCACCGAACGCGGCACCTTGCACCACGGCCAGGGTAGGGATTTTCAGTTTGGCGAGGTTATACATCAGCTCGGCCAGCTCGCGGGCGTCGTCGAGGTTGGTGTGGTAATCGAGCTCGGCCGATTGCTGCATCCACGCCAGGTCGGCGCCGGCGCTGAAGTGCTTGCCACGGCCGCGCACCAGCAGAAAACGCAGACTGGCGTCGCTGGCAACCTTGTCGAGGGCGAGGATCAGTTCGCGGATCATCTCGGCGTTGAAGGCGTTGTTTTTCTCGGCGCGGTCAAGCCACAGCGTGGCGAAACCGCGTGGATCGCTTTGCAGCTCGAGGGTATTGAAGTCGCTCATATTCATCCGTCTCCACGGTTTCTTGTGGGAGCGAGCCTGCTCGCGAAAGCGACGTATCAGGCGATACATTCGCTACCTGACAAACCTGATTCGCGAGCAGGCTCGCTCCCACAAAAAAAGCATCACATCCGGAACACGCCGAAGCGGCTCGGTTCGATTGGCGCGTTCAGCGACGCGGACAAGGCCAGGGCCAATACATCGCGGGTCTGCGCCGGGTCGATGACGCCGTCGTCCCACAGTCGTGCGCTGGAATAGTAGGGGTGACCCTGTTCTTCGTACTGGTCGAGAATCGGCTGCTTGATCTCGCCTTCCTGTTCGGCGGTGAAGGCCTGACCGCTGCGTTCAGCCTGCTCGCGTTTGACCTGCACCAGCACACCGGCCGCCTGCTCGGCACCCATCACGCCGATGCGTGCGTTCGGCCACATCCACAGGAAACGCGGGTCGTAAGCACGCCCGCACATACCGTAGTTACCGGCGCCGAAGCTGCCGCCAATGATCACCGTGAATTTCGGCACCTTGGCGCAGGCCACTGCGGTCACCAGTTTGGCGCCGTGCTTGGCGATGCCGCCGGCCTCGTATTTCTGCCCGACCATGAAACCGGTGATGTTCTGCAAAAACAGCAACGGAATGCCGCGCTGGCAGGCCAGTTCGATGAAGTGCGCGCCTTTCTGCGCGGCTTCGGCGAAAAGGATGCCGTTGTTCGCCAGGATCGCGATCGGGTAGCCGTGCAGGTGGGCGAAACCGCAGACCAGCGTGGTGCCGAACAGGGCCTTGAACTCATCGAACACCGAACCGTCGACCAGCCGCGCAATCACTTCGCGCACATCGAACGGCTGCTTGGCGTCGGCCGAGACCACGCCGTACAACTCGTCGCTCGCATATAGCGGTGCAATCGGCGTGCGCTGCTGCACTTCGCCGAGCTTGCGCCAGTTGAGGTTGGCGACGCTGCGGCGGGCGAGGGCGAGGGCGTGTTCGTCGCTCTCGGCGTAATGATCGGCCACGCCGGACGTCTTGCAATGCACATCGGCACCGCCGAGATCTTCGGCGCTGACCACTTCACCGGTCGCCGCTTTCACCAGCGGTGGGCCAGCGAGGAAAATCGTCGCCTGGTTGCGCACCATGATCGCCTCGTCGGCCATTGCCGGCACGTACGCACCGCCAGCGGTGCACGAGCCCATCACCACGGCAATCTGCGGGATGCCCATCGCGCTCATGTTGGCCTGATTGAAGAAGATCCGCCCGAAATGTTCGCGGTCAGGAAACACTTCATCCTGACGTGGCAGGTTGGCGCCGCCTGAATCCACCAGATAGATGCAGGGCAGGCGATTCTGCTGGGCGATGGTCTGCGCGCGCAGGTGTTTCTTCACGGTCAGCGGGTAGTACGAGCCGCCTTTTACCGTGGCATCGTTGGCGACGATCATGCACTCGACGCCTTCGACCCGGCCGATCCCGGCAATCACGCCCGCCGCCGGCACGTCCTCGCCATACACCGCGTGAGCGGCCAACTGGCTGATTTCCAGAAACGGTGAGCCCGGATCGAGCAAGCGGTTGATGCGCTCGCGCGGCAGCAGTTTGCCCCGCGACGTGTGTCGTTCCTGAGCTTTCGCGCCGCCGCCCTGCGCAATTTGCGCGAGCAACGTGTGCAGCGCGTCGACCTGCTTGAGCATCGCCGCACTGTTGGCGGCGAACTCGGCTGAACGCGGATTGAGCTGAGTGTGCAGGATAGCCATGGTCAGCTCCGGTTAGCGGGTTTCGTTGAACAGTTCGCGGCCGATCAGCATGCGTCGGATCTCGCTGGTGCCAGCGCCGATTTCGTACAGCTTGGCGTCGCGTAGCAGACGGCCCGCCGGGAATTCATTGATGTAACCGTTGCCACCAAGAATCTGGATCGCGTCGAGGGCCATTTGCGTGGCGCGCTCGGCGGTGTAGAGGATCACCCCGGCGGCGTCCTTGCGCGTGGTTTCGCCGCGCTCGCAAGCCTGGGCCACCGCATAGAGGTAGGCGCGGCTGGCGTTGAGCTGGGTGTACATGTCGGCGACTTTGCCCTGGATCAGCTGGAACTCGCCGATGCTCTGGCCGAACTGCTTGCGATCATGGATGTACGGCACGATCAGATCCATGCACGACTGCATGATCCCGGTTGGCCCGCCGGAGAGCACCACGCGTTCGTAATCGAGACCGCTCATCAAGACTTTCACGCCGCCGTTGAGCACGCCGAGAATGTTCTCTTCCGGCACTTCGACGTCATCGAAAAACAGCTCGCAGGTGTTGGAGCCACGCATGCCCAGCTTGTCGAACTTGTTGCTGCGGCTGAAGCCTTTCCAATCGCGCTCGACGATGAAGGCGGTGATGCCGTGCGGGCCTTTTTCCAGATCGGTCTTGGCGTAGATCACGTAAGTGTTGGCGTCAGGGCCGTTGGTGATCCAGGTCTTGCTGCCGTTGAGCACGAAACGATCGCCGCGCTTGTCGGCGCGCAGTTTCATCGAGACCACGTCGGAACCGGCGTTTGGCTCGCTCATTGCCAGCGCACCGACGTGTTCGCCGCTGATCAGTTGCGGCAGGTATTTGGTTTTTTGTTCGTGGTTGCCGTTGCGGTTGATCTGGTTGACGCAGAGATTGGAATGCGCGCCGTAGGACAACGCCACCGAAGCCGAGCCGCGGCTGATTTCTTCCATCGCCACCACGTGCGCCAGATAACCGAGGCCAGCGCCGCCATATTCTTCCGGGACGGTGACACCGAGCAGGCCCATGTCACCGAATTTGCGCCACAGGTCGGCGGGGAACAGGTTGTCGCTGTCGATTTGCGCCGCACGCGGAGCGATCTGATCGGCGACGAAGGACTGAACCTGATCGCGCAGCATGTCGATGGTTTCACCGAGGGCGAAGTTCAGGGATGGATAGCTCATGCGGCACCTTTTGGCTTTTTTGTAGGAGCGGTGACAACGGTCGGTCAGTTATCACCTTTACGTTAACGTAAGCCTGCGACGAATGACTGTCAATCACACTTTACGTTAACGTCAACTTGGGCGAGAGTAGGGCTATTCACGATCGAAAGCCGGATGAAACCTGTGGGAGCGAGCCTGCTCGCGAAAGCGGCAGTTCAGTCGACATTTATGCTGAGTCTGCTGGCCTCTTCGCGAGCAGGCTCGCTCCCACAAGTGACCGCCGGCAACCCATAAATAAAGACAACAGGGGTCATCATGGATCAATCCAGTGCCGCACCGCAGCGCAGCTACACCCGTGGTTCTCAGGACAAGGCCTTGCTGGCGCTGACCATCGGTCAGCAGTTCGACGAGACCGTCGCTCGCTATCCCGACGGTGAGGCGCTGGTGGTGCGCCATCAGCAGTTGCGCTATTCCTGGCGGCAACTGGCCGATGCAGTGGATCTACACGCTCGGGCGCTGCTCGCACTGGGTTTGCAGGCTGGCGACCGCCTCGGTATCTGGGCACCGAACTGCGCGCAGTGGTGCATCACCCAGGTCGCCACGGCGAAAATCGGCGTGATTCTGGTCAACATTAACCCGGCCTATCGCAGCGCTGAACTCGAATACGTGCTCAAGCAATCGGGCTGCCAGTGGCTGGTCTGCGCCGGGGCGTTCAAATCGTCCGACTATCACGGAATGTTGCAGGGCCTGCTGCCGGAGCTGGCCGGGCACGCCGACGGCCAACTGCACAGCGAGCGCCTGCCGGATCTGCGCGGGCTGATCAGCCTCGATGCGCAGCCGCCGGCAGGTTTTCTGCCGTGGTCGCAACTGGCTGAACTGGCGGCGAGTGTTTCGCCTGCGCAACTGCGCGAGCGCAGTGACAGCCTGCACTTCGATCAACCGGTGAACATCCAGTACACCTCCGGCACCACCGGTTTCCCCAAGGGCGCGACCCTCAGCCACTACAACATCCTCAATAACGGTTACATGGTCGGCGAAAGCATCGGCCTGACCCCGCGCGATCGCCTGGTGATCCCGGTGCCGCTGTATCACTGCTTCGGCATGGTCATGGGCAACCTCGGCTGCATCACCCATGGCAGCACGATGATTTATCCCAATGACGCCTTCGATCCGCTGCTGACCCTGCAAACCGTCGCCGAAGAACACGCCACCGGCCTCTACGGCGTACCGACCATGTTCATCGCCATGCTTGATCAGCCGCAACGCCGCGAATTCAATCTGTCGAGCCTGCGCACCGGAATCATGGCCGGCGCGACGTGCCCGATCGAAGTGATGCGCCGGGTCATCAGCGAGATGCACATGAGCGAAGTGCAGATCGCCTATGGCATGACCGAAACCAGCCCGGTGTCACTGCAGACCGGGCCGAACGATGAACTGGAATTGCGCGTGACCACCGTCGGCCGCACCCAGCCGCAACTGGAAAGCAAGATCATCGACGAGGCCGGCAACCTTGTGCCGCGTGGCACCATCGGCGAACTCTGCACCCGCGGTTACAGCGTGATGCTTGGCTATTGGAACAACCCGCAAGCCACCGCGGAAGCCATCGACGAGGCGGGCTGGATGCACACCGGTGATCTGGCGAGCATGAACGAGGCCGGCTACGTCAACATCGCCGGGCGCAACAAGGACATGATCATTCGTGGCGGCGAAAACATTTATCCGCGTGAGCTGGAGGAGTTTTTCTTCACTCACCCGGCGGTGGCGGACGTGCAGGTGATTGGCATTCCGTGCTCGCGTTACGGCGAAGAGATTGTCGCGTGGATCAGGTCCCACCCCGGCCACAGCGCGTCCGAGCTGGAGTTGCAAACCTGGTGCAAGGAACGCATCGCGCATTTCAAGACGCCGCGGCACTTCAAATTCGTCGAGGAGTTTCCGATGACGGTAACGGGCAAGATTCAGAAGTTCAGGATGCGCGAGATCAGCATAGAAGAGCTGAAAACAATCGAGGAATAATCACAAAACTTCTGTGGGAGCGAGCCTGCTCGCGAATGCGGTGTGTCATTCAGCGCAAAATGTGTCTGGCACACCGTTTTCGCGAGCAGGCTCGCTCCCACAGGGGGGCGTTAGAGAGAGGAATCACAGAAAGCACAAAGGGGAGCCGAAGCTCCCCTTTAATTTGTCGTTGCGTGCTCTTTTTTATTATTGAGGGTCGGTCTGTTGTTGTTTTTGGCAACCGTGGCCCTTTACCGCTGTTTTTGGCGACCCCCATCCGGGGTCAAGAGCAAACGTATTTTTTTGAGCGCTGATCTGCTTTCTCGTTTAACGATCCAACCGATTCGGGAGCTACCTGAAGGTAGTTTTATTGTTCTCTGCCCGGTTGCGGGTCACTCCTGAGAGCACCCTGAAAAGCACACCTTCTCCAAAAAAATCTGTTAGCTGCGTCTCTGCCGTGTTGTTTTTGTTATGTCAGAGTCGTTTCGTCTTGTTTTTATTGGTTTGCGGCTTTTTATTCTTGTTATGCGATAGAGATAGCAGGTGTCGTGCCAACTTTTAAAAAGCCTTTAAAATCAGTGGGTTGAAATTTTCAGGTTTTTTCAGCGAGGGCAAAGCCAGACAATTTGTTTCCGTGTTACTCGCTTTTGCGCACATCACGAACTCAGCGGTAACACCTCACTGTGCGCTGCGCGCCTTGGCCACGCGCGAACCGCTCGGGCGGCCGAGCACCGTGCTGATCTGCTCGCCCGCTGCAATCAAGGCGTCCAGGTCGATACCGGTCTCGATGCCCAAGCCGTTGAGCAGGTACACCACGTCTTCGCTGGCAACGTTACCGCTCGCGCCTTTGGCGTAGGGGCAACCGCCGAGGCCGGCAATCGAGCTGTCGAACACGGCAATGCCTTCGAGCAGGCTGGCGTAGATATTAGCCATGGCCTGGCCGTAGGTGTCATGGAAGTGTCCGGCGAGTTTGTCGCGCGGTACCTGCGCCGACACCACCTCGAACAGGCGGCGAGTCTCACCCGCAGTGCCCGTGCCGATAGTGTCGCCCAGCGACACCTCGTAGCAGCCCATCGCGTACAACTCGCGCGCGACCATCGCCACTTGCTCCGGCGCGACCGTGCCTTCGTACGGGCAGCCGAGCACGCAGGAGACGTAACCGCGCACGGTAACGCCGTGTTGTTGCGCCGCTTGCATGATCGGCGCAAACCGCGCCAGGCTTTCGCTGATTGAGCAATTGATGTTGCGCTGCGAGAACGCTTCGGACGCGGCGGCAAACACCGCGACCTCCTTGACCCCGGCCGCGAGCGCATCTTCAAAACCGCGCAGGTTCGGCGCCAGTGCGCCATAGGTCACGCCGGGCTTGCGCTGAATCTGCGCGAACACCTCGGCGGAGCCGGCCATCTGCGGCACCCACTTGGGTGAGACGAAACTGCCGACTTCGATGTAGCCAACGCCGGCGGCGCTCAAGGCATCAACCAGCTGCACCTTGTCGGCGACGCTGATCGGTTGGGCCTCGTTTTGCAGGCCATCGCGCGGGCCGACTTCGATCAGGCGTACTTGGGAGGGGAGGGACATGAGTTGACCTGCCTGTTTGTTGAGTTCACGAAGAACCCTGTGGGAGCGAGCCTGCTCGCGAAAGCGGTGAATCAGTCACCATCAATGTTGGATGACGGAATGCATTCGCGAGCAGGCTCGCTCCCACAGGGGCAACCGGTTGTTTGTCAGATCGCCTGCTGGCTCTTGAGTGTCTGCTCCAGCGCCTGCACGCAGCGCTCTTCGGCGGTATCGAGCTCGAGCTTCATCTGTTCGATGTCCAGCAATTGCTGTTCGAGCTGTTCGCGGCGTTCGGCAATTTTCGCCAGCATGCTGTTGAGCTGTTTGGTGTTACCGCTGGACGGGTCGTACAGCTCGATCAGCTCGCGGCATTCGGCGAGGGAAAAACCGATGCGCTTGCCGCGCAGAATCAGCTTCAGGCTGACCTTGTCGCGCGGCGAGTAAATGCGTTCCTGGCCGCGGCGCTCGGGGCGCAGCAGGCCTTGTTCTTCATAGAAACGGATGGCCCGCGTGGTGATGTCCAGCTCGCGGGCGAGGTCGGAAATGCTGTAGGTCTGGCTGCTCATTAAAGCGCTCGGAGAAGGGGCATGGCGCTAAGCTAATGGCGTGTTGACGTTTACGTCAAGCGGGATGATTTTGTGTTGTGGTTGATGGCCCCTTCGCGAGCAGGCTCGCTCCCACATTGGTTTTGTGTACGCCATAGATCCCTGTGGGAGCGAGCCTGCTCGCGAAGAACGCTAACGCGGTAAAAAGCCCTACACCTTATCCAGCTTCTTCTCCTGCGCCGTCACCTGCTGGCACAACTCGATCATCTGCTCGCGCATCCAGCGATTCGCCGGGTCCTGGTCGGTGCTCTCATGCCAGTACAGGTGCGTTTCCACCGACGGCACATCGTTCACCGGCAAATTGAACGATTGCAGGTCATGACGGCGGGCAAAGCGTTCCGGCACGGTCATGACCATGTCGGTCTGCTGCATGACCTGCGAGGCCATCAGATAGTGCTGCGAACGCAGGGCAATCTTGCGTTGAATACCCATTTTGCCCAACGCCAGATCGACATAACCCAGCCCGCTGCGGCGGCTGGAAATGTGAATGTGGGTCAGCGACAGGTAATCATCCAGCGAGAGTTTTTCCTTGCCCGCCATGGGGTGGCCCTTGCGCATTGCGCAGACGTAACGGTCGTCCATGAGCTTCACGTGGCGCACCTGCGGGTCAGTGTTGAGCGGTGCGTCGACGGCGAAATCCAGACGCCCGGCGGCCAGTTCCTTGGTGGTTTCCCGGCGTTTGGACAGAAAACTCTCAATGATTACCGTCGGCGCCAGTCGGCGTAAGCGCTGGAACAGTGGCGGCAGAATGATTGCTTCCGTGAGGTCGGTCATGCTGATGCGGTAGGTCTTGACCGCTTGCGCCGGGTTGAAAATGCGGCTCTCCTGCACTGATACACGCAGCAGCGACAGGGCGTTGCGCACCGGGCCGATGATGTTCTGCGCCATCGGCGTCGGCACCATGCCCTGAGCCGTACGCACGAACAACGGATCATTGAAGGTTTCGCGCAACCGCGCCAACGCGTTGGACACCGCCGGCTGGGTGATGCCGACGATCTGCCCGGCGCGGGTCAGGTTGGCTTCGGTGTAGATCGCGTCAAAGACGATGAAAAGGTTGAGGTCGACCTTGCTCAGATTCATAACGCGGCTTCTCTTGTTATTCAGGGGCGATATTCAGGGCTGGCCATCAGCCGATCATATATCGGTGATGAATGTTTATACACGCCGAGAATAGGCTAGGTAAATTATCAGCGCTGTTCTAGCATCGATTGCATGACCTGAACAACCTCCATAAGAGAAGGTATTGCCCATGGATTTCGCTTATTCGCCCAAGGTTCAACAACTGCGTGAGCGCGTGACCGCGTTCATGGACACTTACGTTTATCCGGCCGAAGCCGTGTTTGAGCGCCAGGTTGCCGAGGGCGATCGCTGGCAGCCGACGGCAATCATGGACGAGCTCAAAGCCAAGGCCAAAGCCGAAGGTTTGTGGAACCTGTTCCTGCCGGAATCGGAACTGGGCGCCGGCCTGACCAACCTTGAGTATGCGCCGCTGGCGGAAATCATGGGCCGCTCGTTGCTCGGGCCGGAGCCGTTCAACTGCTCGGCGCCGGACACCGGCAACATGGAAGTGCTGGTGCGTTACGCCAACGAAGAGCAGAAACAGCGCTGGCTTGAACCGCTGCTGCGCGGCGAAATCCGCTCGGCGTTCGCCATGACCGAGCCGGACGTTGCCTCCTCTGACGCGACCAACATGGCCGCCCGTGCGGTGCGCGATGGCGACGAGTGGGTGATCAATGGCAAAAAGTGGTGGACCTCAGGCGCCTGTGATCCACGCTGCAAAATCCTGATTTTCATGGGCCTGAGCAATCCCGACGCACCGCGCCACGCCCAGCACTCGATGATCCTCGTGCCGGTCGACACCCCCGGGGTGAAAATCGTCCGTCCGCTGCCGGTGTTCGGTTACGACGACGCACCGCACGGCCACGCCGAAGTGCTGTTCGACAACGTGCGCGTGCCGTATGAAAACGTTCTGCTCGGTGAGGGACGCGGTTTCGAAATCGCTCAGGGGCGCCTCGGCCCGGGACGGATTCACCACTGCATGCGTTCGATTGGCATGGCTGAACGTGCGCTGGAGCTGATGTGTAAACGCTCGGTCAGCCGTACTGCGTTCGGCAAACCGCTGGCGCGCCTGGGCGGCAACATCGACAAGATCGCCGACTCGCGGATGGAGATTGACATGGCACGCCTGTTGACGCTGAAAGCGGCGTACATGATGGACACCGTCGGCAACAAGATCGCCAAAAGCGAGATCGCGCAGATCAAGGTGGTCGCGCCGAACGTCGCCTTGCGGGTGATTGACCGGGCGATACAGATGCATGGCGGTGCCGGCGTGTCGAACGATTTCCCGCTGGCCTACATGTACGCCATGCAACGCACCCTGCGCCTGGCCGACGGCCCGGACGAAGTGCACCGCGCGGCGATCGGCAAGTTCGAAATCGGCAAGTATGTGCCGAAGGAAATGTTGCGTAGCGAGCGCTGATCCGAGACCGCGTTATCGTTCTTCGCGAGCAGGCTCGCTCCCACTTTTGATCGCATTCCTTGAGTTGAAATGCGATTGAAATGTGGGAGCGAGCCTGCTCGCGAAGGGGCCTTCAGATTAAGTCCATCAATCGCAGGCTAGTAAACCCAAACCTCAACCCGCCGATTCCTGATCCGCCCCTCATCCGCATCATTCGTCGCCACCGGCATCAACGCGCCGAAGCCGCGAACTTCGCGCAGCACCACGCCGTTCTTGACCAACTCCCGGCGCACCGCCATCGCCCGCAGCTTCGACAACAGATCCGCACGTGCCGGGTCATCCTTGGCATCGCCAAAGCCGACCAATGTCACCGCGCGCTCGCTCTTGTCGTGGCGCTTTATATAGTCGAGCACCCGCGCCAGATCCTGTCGCGCCTTGTTGTCCAGGCTCGCGCTGCCTTCTTCGAAACGAAAATTCACCGTCAGACGCTGGGCATGCCGGCTCAGCGCTTGATAACCCTCGGGCATCAGCGCATTCGGCGCCACGCTCATGGCGTGCACGGTCTGGCTGACAAAACCGTTGGCTGCGACAATCTGCTGACCCTGGCGACTTTGCGCAAACATCACCAAGGCTTTCGCCCAGGGATTTTGGCTCTGCGGTGGCAGATAGAAGAACAATCGTCGCGACAACGGATAATCCTCGGTGGCAATCAGGCTGCCGAGGGGCAGCATTGGCAATGATGCGCCGTCGCTGATGGCCACGGCTTTGGCTTGGCGCACATAAGGCAGACCGATAAAACCGATGGCCTGCGGATCGCTGCTGACCGCATCGGACAATTGCTCGCTGGATTCGAAACGTTTCGCCGTGCTGTGCAGACTTTTCCCACGATGGCTGAGGACCAATTCCTTAAACGTGTCGTAAGTGCCGGACTGATCATCGCGTGCATATAAATGAATCGCACCACCACGCCCGCCGAGCGTTTCCCAGGTTTTCACCTCGCCGGCAAAGATCCGCGCCAGTTGCTCGGTGTCCAGTTGCTGCAATGGATTGTCGGGATGAACGATGATTGCCAGGCCATCGATGGCGATCACCTGCTCAGCGCCCGGGCTTTTCAGATCGCCCAGCGTTTGCAGGGCCTGTAACTCGCTATCCTTGATCTCGCGGGACGCGGCGGCGAGGTCAGCGCTGGCATTTTTCAGGGCGACGAAGCCGGTACTGGAACCGTGCGCGGCCACTTCGATCACCACGCGCTGACCTTCGGCGGTCTGGCCGACGATGCGCTGTTCGTTGGCGGCGTCCGGGGTTTCGCGGTGGATCTTCAACAGACCTTGTTCCTGCAACAGACCTTCCACCAAGGCCGGGCCGAGTTCAGCGCCGATGGTGTTGGAACCCTGAATGCGCAGGGCCGGGCCGCTTTCCGGCAACGGCAGGGCAGCGGCGCAGACCGACAGCCAGGCGCTGAGTAGAACAACGCAGAACACACGCAGGGACATGCCGGCACCGAAACAAGCCAAGGGGATTGCCGGGGAGATTAAGTCAGGCGCATGACCGAAAGATGACAGCGATTTAATGCCGGTGAATGCCAACTGTGGGAGCGAGCCTGCTCGCGAAGGCGGAGTGTCAGTACCAGACATGTTTCTGATACACCCGCATTCGCGAGCAGGCTCGCTCCCACAGGGACTACAGCGAAACCGGGATCAGGCCAGCTCGAGCCAGATCGGCGCGTGGTCCGAGGGCTTTTCCATGCCGCGCAATTCGTAGTCCACGCCGGCGTCCTTTACCCGCGGCAGCAAACCATGCGAGGCGAGAATCACGTCGATGCGCAGGCCACGCTTGGGTTCATCCTCAAAACCACGGCTGCGGTAGTCGAACCAGCTGAACATGTCGGTCACGTCCGGGTTCAGGTGCCGGTAGCTGTCGGTCAGGCCCCAGTTTTTCAGGCGCGCCATCCACTCGCGTTCTTCCGGCAGGAAGCTGCATTTACCGGTTTTCAGCCAGCGCTTCATGTTGTCCGGGCCGATACCGATGTCGCAGTCTTCCGGGGAAATGTTCACATCGCCCATCACCACCAGCGGTTGTTCGTTGTGAAACTGGCTTTCCAGCAACGCTTGCAGATCGCTGTAGAAACGCTGCTTGGCGGGGAATTTGGTCGGGTGATCGCGGCTTTCGCCTTGGGGGAAATAGCCGTTCATGATGGTTACCGGTACGCCATTGGCATCAGCGAAGGTGCCCCAGATAAAGCGCCGTTGGGCATCTTCTTCGTCGGTAGCGAAACCTTTGTGAATGGCGATCGGTTCGTTGCGCGAGAGCAGGGCGACACCGTAATGGCCTTTCTGCCCGTGGAAGTACACGTGGTAGCCGAGGGCGCGCACTTCTTCCAGCGGGAACTGGTCGTCGTGGACCTTGGTTTCCTGCAGACCGATCACGTCCGGTTGATGTTTTTCGATCAGCGCCGCCAGCTGATGCGGACGGGCCCGCAGTCCATTGATGTTGAAGGAAACAATCTTCATGGTCGGCAGTCCTGGCAAAAGGGCGATGCTAGCTGACATGGGAGATGGGGGCCAGTGTGGGAGAAATCATTTTGGCCTGTGGGATTTGGATTGCCTGTGATGACGCTTTCGCGAGCAGGCTCGCTCCCACATTCAGACCGCGGTCCGTGTGGGAGCGAGCCTGCTCGCGAAGAGGCCGGCAAAATCGATGAAGATCCCGAGTTGGTCTATACCTGTGGGGGAACCACGCCACCCATAAAAGGTTCGTACCAACAAGCGCGCCATCCTTCGAGCGCGCCCCGGGGAGAATCACCACCATGCCTGAAACCCAGACCGCCATCGCCGACATCCACATGCTCGACCGCGGTTATTCCCGCGAAGCGCGTTCGCTGCTGTATCAGGCCTACCGCCACGAGCCGACCTTCGGCTACCTGTTCGAAGCCGAGCGCCCGGGCTATGAGCAGCGCGTGCGCGCCACGGTGCGCGAGCTGGTCAAGCAACATTTCCTCCAGGATCTGCCTGCCATCGGTCTGCTGGTCAACGATCGGCTGATCGGCATCGCCCTGATCGCGCCGCCGCAACGGCGCCTGGGCGTGACGGAAAGCTGGGCGTGGCGCCTGCGCATGGTGCTCAGCACCGGGTTTCGCTGCACCCGGCGCTATCTGGAATATCACGATGCCGTCGCCGCGTGCGTCCCCGGTGACTCGGTGCACATGCTGCCGTTGCTCGGCGTGCATCCACAATTCCAAGGCAAGCACTACGGCGAACAACTGCTCACCGCCGTACATAACTGGTGCGCCGTGGATGAAACCTCGCAAGGCGTGGTGCTCGACACCGGCAACCCGCGCTACCTGGAATTCTATAAAAGGCAGGGTTATCAGGAGATCGGCGAGGTTGCCGTCGGGCCGGTGCGCGAGCATGTGTTTTTCCATGCCAATCCGCAGGTGTTACACACGGCGACAGCGTAATAATCGAACTTCTTGGGAAATTTCCTGTTCTATCACGCTCCCCAGCCCTGATAGCATCCGCGCCTATGAAGTTTCCAGGAAGATTTACCAGTGGCGTGCTGATGCTGTTATCCAGCTGCGCGGCGCTGGCGCAAAGTGAATTGGATGTACGGATCAAACCGTCCAACGATGAACTCAAGGCCAATATAGAAGGCTATATCGGCAGCCTCGGCGATCGTGACGAAGAAGCCTTGCAGCGCTTCAGCCGCGGTGCCGAAGAGCAGGCGCGCAAGGCCGCCCAGGCGCTGGGCTACTACCAGCCGCAGATCGACAGCGACGTCAAGGGCGGGGAAAAACCGCGTCTGGTGCTCAACATCGATCCGGGCGAGCCGATCCGCCTGCGCAACGTCACCGTGCGGGTCGATGGCCCGGCGGCCTCGTTGAAAGCCTTTCGGGTGCCGAAAAGCGATTTGCTCAAGTCCGGCGCGGTGCTCAATCACGGCCATTACGAGGACGCGAAAAGACTTATTCAGAATCAGGCCTCGCGCTTCGGCTATTTCAGTGGTCGCTTTACCAGTCAAAAACTCTTGGTCGACCCACGCGCCGGCGTCGCCGATGTCGAGCTGATCTACGACAGCGGCCCGCGCTATGCGCTCGGCAAAGTGAAATTCGAGGGCGACACGCCTTTCGACGAAGACCTGCTGCAACGCATGGTGCCGTTCAAGGCCGGCGAGCCTTACGACTCCGAGCTGATCGCCGAACTCAACCGTGACCTGCAGTCGAGCGGCTATTTTGAAGGCGTGCGCGTCGACGCGGCACCGACGGCCGCCCAAGATCAGGTGATCCCGGTCGACGTCAAACTCGACACGCGCAAGCCGCGCACCATGGGCCTGGGTCTCGGTTATTCGACCGACGTCGGCCCACGCATCAAAGCCAACTGGACCCGCCACTGGGTCAATCCGCAGGGCGACAGCTACGGCTGGGAAGCCGAACTTTCCGCGCCACGGCAAAACGTCGGACTGTTCTACGACATTCCGCTCGACCCGCCGCTGACCGACAAACTGCGTTGGGCTGGCGGTTATCAATTCGAAGACATTGAAGGTTCCGACACGCGCAGCAAACTGCTGACCTTCGGCCCGGAATGGCACAGCAAGTTGCCCAGCGGCTGGCAGCGGGTGATCTCGCTGAAATGGCAGCGCGAGGAATACGAACTCGGCGACGACTCGGGCCTGAGCACCTTGCTGATGCCCGGCATCAGTTACTCCTACCTGAAAAGCGACAACCGCATCGACCCGCGCAACGGTTATCGCCTGAGCTTCGAAAGCAAAGTGGCGAAGGAAGGCCTGGGTTCCGACAACAACCTGTTATATGGCACGGCGCTGGTCAAAGGCCTGACCACGGTATTCGACAAACACCGTTTGCTCGGTCGAGTGCAGGTCGGTGGCAGCGCCACCAACGGCTACAACTCGATTCCGCCATCGCTGCGCTTTTTCGCCGGTGGCGATCAGAGCGTGCGCGGGTACGACTATCAGAGCCTGTCGCCGAAAAACTCCGATGGCGATCGCATCGGCGGGCGCTACATGGTCGCCGGCAGCGTTGAATATCAGTATTCGGTCGCCGAGAAATGGCGCGTGGCGACCTTCGTCGATCAAGGCAACTCTTTCAACAAACTCGAACTGCCGAACCTCAAGACCGGGGTCGGCATCGGTGTGCGCTGGGTCTCGCCGGTCGGGCCGATCCGCCTCGACCTCGCCCATGCGCTGGACGACGACGGCGGCATCCGGCTGCACTTTTCCATGGGGCCTGAGCTGTGAAGCGTGGTTTGAAAATAACGGCTGTGACGCTGCTGGCGTTGTTGCTGTTGATTATATTGACGATCAGCGCGGTGCTCGGCACTCAGGCCGGCAGCCGCTGGGCGCTGAGCCTGGTACCGGGCTTGAGCGTGGAGAATTTTCAGGGTCGCCTCGGCGGCCAGTGGAGTGCCGATCATCTTTTGTGGCAGCAGGGCACCAGCCGTGTCGAGCTGAACAAGGCGATCTTCGCCTGGTCGCCGCTGTGCCTGACGCGCATGACCCTGTGCATCGATCAGCTCAAGGCCGAGCAGGTGGTGCTGCAATTTCCGCCGAGTGCAGAAACCACTGAGAGCGGGCCGATCGAACTGCCGGATTTGCAATTGCCGCTGGCCATCGAACTGGGCGACGTGCAGGTCGGCAGCCTGCTGTTCAACGGCAGTGAGCAGCTCAAAGGTTTGCAACTGGCCGCGCACTGGAGCGCCCAGGGTCTGCAGATCGACAGCGTGAAACTGCAGCGTGACGAACTCAGCCTGAACCTCTCCGGTCTGCTGCAACCGACCGGCAACTGGCCGCTGACTATCCAAGGTGATTTGACGTTACCTGCGCCGGGTACTGAACCGTGGACGCTGGCCCTGAAAGCCGAGGGCGATCTGCTCAAGACGCTCAGCCTGCACGCCGACAGTCGTGGCTACCTCGACGGCCAATTGACCGGCGAGTTGCAGCCACTGGTGGACAACCTGCCGGCCAAGGTGCGTATCACCAGCGAAGCGTTCAAACCGAGCGCCGAGCTGCCGGACACCCTGCAACTCAACCAGTTGGTGCTGACCGGCGAAGGCGACCTGAAAAGCGGTTATCAGCTCAACGGCACCGCCACATTGCCCGCCGACACAGCCCCGGTGGCGCTGCTGCTCAAGGGCAAAGTCGACGCCAACGGTGCGCAAATCGCCGGCCTTGATCTGACCGCCAACGACAAGCAAAGCTTGAAACTCAGCGGCAGCGTCGACTGGAGCAAGGGCCTCAGCGCGCAAGCCAACATCAACTGGCAGGACTTCCCCTGGCATCGGCTCTACAACGAAATCGACGAGCCGCAAGTCGCTTTGCGTACCTTCACGGGTGAAGTTTCCTACACCGACGGTCAGTACCTCGGCAACTTTGCCGCCGCACTGGACGGTCCGGCGGGCGCGTTCACCCTGAGCAGTCCGTTCAGCGGCAGCCTCGAACAGATCGCCTTGCCGCAACTGGTGATGCAAGCCGGGCAGGGCAAGGCCGAAGGCCACGTCAAGGTCAAGTTCGCCGACGGCATCGCCTGGGATACCGCGCTGCAACTGTCGGCACTGAATCCGGCGTACTGGGTCGCCGAACTGCCGGGCACGTTGGCCGGGCCGCTGAAAAGCTCTGGCGAAATGAAAAATGAGCGCCTGAGCCTCAACGCCGATCTGGATCTCAAAGGCAAACTGCGCGGGCAACCGGCGATCTTGCAAGCCAAGGCTGATGGCGCTGGTGAACAGTGGAATCTCAACGCTCTGCAAATCCGCCTCGGCGACAACAGCATCAGCGGCAAGGGCAGCCTGCAACAGAAGCTCGCCGGGCAGATCGACATCAAGCTGCCGCGTCTGGCGCAGCTCTGGCCGCAATTGCGCGGGCAGGTCAACGGGCAGGTCAACGTCGCCGGCACGCTGAAGGCACCGCAGGGCAAACTCGATTTGCAGGGCTCGCAACTGGTGTTCCAGGACAATCGCCTGCAAAGCCTCAACCTCGACGCCAATCTCGACAGTGCGCAACGGGCCAAGATCGATCTGAAGGGCAGCGGCATTCAGGCCGGCGACACCTCGCTGGGCACGCTGACCGCCAGCGCCCAAGGAGATATCAAAAGCCAGAAGCTCAACCTTGATCTGCTCGGACCCAAGCTGAAACTGGCGCTCGGGCTGGACGGCAATCTCGATCAGGGCAACTGGCGCGGACGTCTGGCCAGTGGTGATATCCAGGCCGGCGGGCAGGACTGGAAGTTGCAGAATCCGGCGAAACTGGAACGCCTCGCCGACGGCAAGATCAACTTCGGCGCGCACTGCTGGACCTCCGGCAGTGCCAGCCTGTGCGGCGAAGATCAACGGCTGATGCCCGAGCCGAAACTGCGCTATCACCTCAAGCAGTTTCCGCTGGAAAGTCTGGCGCAGTGGTTGCCGAAAGACTTCGCCTGGCAGGGCCGGCTTAATGCCGATCTGCAGCTTGATCTGCCGGCCAGTGGCCCCAACGGCGTGGTCAGCATCGACGCCAGCGGCGGCACCTTGCGCATGCGCGACCAGCAGCAATGGCTGGACTTCCCCTACCAGACGCTCAGGCTCACCAGCAAACTGACGCCGAAACGCGTCGACACTGAACTGAACTTCGTTGGCGGCAAGCTCGGCGAACTGCTGGTGCAGGCGCAGCTCAATCCACTGCCGAAAAACAAACCGTTGAGCGGCTCGTTCCGCCTCTCCGGCCTCGACCTGTCGGTCGCGCGGCCGTTTGTGCCGATGGTGGAAAAACTCACCGGCCGCCTCAACGGCAGCGGCACGATTTCCGGCGGCCTGCTGGCGCCGCTGGTCAACGGCACGGTGCAACTGAGCGACGGCGAAGTATCCGGCGCCGAGTTGCCGATGGAGCTGCAGAACCTGCAACTGACTGCGGCGATTGCCGGCGAATCGGTGCGCCTTGATGGCGGCTGGAACAGCGGCAAAACCGGCCGCGGCAGTCTCAACGGCAACGTCGCCTGGGGCCAGGCGCTGGTGGTTGATCTGGCGTTGAAAGGCACGCAGTTGCCAGTCACTGTCGAGCCGTACGCCAAGCTTGAAGTGGCGCCAGACCTGAAGATTTCCATGGCCGGCGACGAGCTGAAAATTGCCGGTAAGGTGCTGGTGCCCAACGGTGAAATCACCGTGCGCGAACTGCCGCCATCTACCGTGAAAGTCTCCGACGACACGATCATCGTCGGCGCACAGACCGAAGAGGGCAAAGCGCCGCTCGCGATGAAAATGGACATCGACGTGATCGTCGGCCAGAACAAGCTGAGCTTCGCCGGCTTCGGCCTGACCGCCAATCTGCAGGGGCAGGTGCACATCGGCGACAACATGGACACCCGTGGCGAACTGTGGCTCAACGACGGCCGCTACCGCGCCTACGGCCAACGCCTGACGGTGCGCCGTGCGCGGCTGTTGTTCGCCGGGCCCATCGATCAGCCGTATCTGGACATCGAAGCGATCCGCCAGACCGACGACGTGATCGCCGGCATCCGCCTCAGCGGCAGCGCCGAGCAGCCGACCACGCAGATCTTCTCCGAACCGGCCATGAGCCAGGAGCAGGCCTTGTCCTATCTGGTCCTGGGGCGTCCGCTGAGCACCAATGGCGAAGACAACAACATGCTCGCGCAAGCCGCATTGGGCCTGGGCCTGATGGGCAGCGCCGGGGTCACCAGCGGGCTGGCCAAGGACCTGGGCATTCAGGATTTCCAGCTCGACACTCAGGGCAGCGGCAACGACACCAGCGTCGTCGCCAGCGGCAACATCTCCGAAAAACTCAGCCTGCGCTACGGCGTCGGTGTCTTCGAACCGGCCAGCACGATTGCCCTGCGCTACAAGCTGAGCAAGAAGGTCTATGTCGAAGCGGCGAGCGGCGTCGCCAGTTCGCTGGATATCTTTTACAAGCGCGATTTCTAGATCGCGCTTGCGTTATTGATCGTTCCCACGCTCCGCGTGGGAATGCCTCAAGGGACGCTCTGCGTTCCAGCTCCCGACAGGGACGCAGAGCGTCCCAAGCTGCATTCCCACGCGGAGCGTGGGAACGATCCCGTGTGGTCGGTCAGTGACTAATTACCAAGCCCCCTAACTATTACGTTGACATTCGCTGCCTAAGCAGTAACATCTCGACATACATTCACTGCCTAGGCAGTTATCAGGTCAGCCCATGAAGCATTTCACCCCGGAAGAATTCAAACACTGCCATCTCGGCCTGTTGCTCGGCCGTGCCGCGCTGCTCAAAGACCGGATCATCGACACGCACATGGAACCCCACGGCATCACCGCTGCGCAGTTCAAGGTGTTGATCATCATGGCTCAGTTCGGCGTCGACACCCCGGCCGAGCTGTGCCGGCACCTGTCGCTGGACAGCGGGTCGATGACGCGCATGCTCGATCGTCTGGAGCAGAAAGGTTTTCTGCTGCGCCAACGCAGCGAAGACGACCGCCGACAGGTGCAGTTGAAGCTGACCGAACAGGGCCAGCAACTGACCGATCGCCTGCCGCAGATTGGCGCCGATGCGATGAACGAACTGGCTGGCGCCATCTCCCGCGAAGAGCTGAAAACCCTCGAATATATCCTCAAGAAAATCCTGCTGGCGGCCGGTGACCCGATCACCCTCCAGCGCTTAGGTGATCACAATGAGCGGTAAAACCTTGCGCAGCAGCCTGACCCTGGTGCTGTCGGCGATGATCCTCGCCGGTTGCGCCAACTACAGGGGCCTCGATACCGAAGGTCAGCGTCTCGACGCCGCGAACCTCAAGACAGCGCAGTCTCTCGATGGCGTCACGCTGTCTCCAGCGGCGTGGCCGAAGAGCGACTGGTGGACCAGCCTCGGCGATCCGCAGCTCGACGGCCTGATCCGCGAAGCGCTGCACGACAGCCCGGACATGCAGATCGCCGCCGCCCGCGCCCATCAGGCCAGCGCTGCGGCCTATGCCGCCGATGCCGAGCGCTACCCGACCCTCGACGCCAGCGCCGGCATCAGCCGTTCACGGCTGGCCCGTGATCAGGATCCGCTGGGGCAGGGCGGCGCCTATTCGACGGTGCGCAATGTCAGCGCCGGCTTCAATTACAACTTCGACCTGTGGGGCGGCCAGCGCGATGCCTGGGAAGCCGCACTCGGTGAGGCGCGCGCCGCCGAAGTCGATCGTCAGGCCGCGCAACTGACGCTGGCCGCTGACGTTGCCCGCGCTTACAGCGATCTCGGCCAGGCGCATATCGTTTATGACCTGGCCAACGAAGACCTCAAGCGCACCCGGCAGATGCTCGACCTGAGCCAGCGTCGCCTGAGTTCCGGAATCGACAGCCAGTACCAGTTTCAGCAAACGCAAAGTCTGGAAGCCAGTTCCCAGGCCAGCCTGATCGACGCGGAAAAACGCCTGCACAGCGCAAAAGTCGCGCTGGCGGTATTGCTCGGCAAAGGCCCGGATCGCGGCAACGAAATCGCCCGGCCGAGAGTCCTGCAAGCCAGCGCCGTTGCCGTGCCGTCGGTGTTGCCTGCCGAACTGCTCGGGCGGCGTCCTGATCTGGTCGCGGCGCGCTGGCGTGTCGAGGCGGCGAGCAAAGATATCGATGCCGCCAAGACGCGTTTCTATCCGAATCTCAACCTGAGCGCGTCGGCCGGTGCCGAATCGCTATTGGGCGACGCGATGTTCGGCTCGGCCAGTCGCTTCTTCAATATTGCGCCAACCGTGTCGCTGCCGATTTTCGATGGCGGCCGCCTGCGCGCCAACCTCGATGCCCGCGACGCCGATTACGACCTCGCGGTGGCGCAGTACAACAAAAGCCTGGTGAAAGCCCTCGGCGATGTCGGCGACACGATCAACCAGTTGCGGGATATCAGCCGGCAGATCGGTGCGCAACAGCACGCCACCGACATCGCTCAGGATTCTTACAACACCGCGGTCCAGCGTTACGGTTCCGGCATCGGTAACTACCTGGACGTGCTCAGCATCGAGCAGCAATTGCTCCAGGCCCAGCGTCAGCTGGCCACGCTCAATGCCGAGCAGATCGACCTGTCGATTCAACTGATGCAAGCGCTGGGCGGCGGCTTCCAGGGGGAAACCCTGACCGCAGCCAACGCCACCCCAGCCACCGCGCACAACTAATTCAAGGTATTTGTCATGGCCACTGCCGAAAACACTCAAGCTCAAGACAACACCCCGGACACCGGCAATCCGCGCAAACGCAAGGTGATGCTGTTGACCCTGGCCGTGGTCGTCCTGCTCGCCATCGCTGGCGTCTGGGCGTACCACGAATTCATCGGGCGCTGGAGTGAAAGCACCGACGACGCCTACGTCAACGGCAACGTCGTGGAAATCACCCCGCTGGTGACCGGGACCGTGGTCAGTATCGGCGCCGACGACGGTGATCTGGTTCAGGAAGGCCAGGTGCTGGTCAACTTCGACCCCAACGACGCCGAAGTCGGCCTGCAAAGTGCCAAGGCCAAACTGGCGCGTACGGTGCGTCAGGTGCGCGGCTTGTACAGCAACGTCGACGGCATGAAAGCCCAGGTCAACGCGCAGCAGGCCGAAGTGCAGAAGGCGCAGGACAACTACAACCGCCGCAAGAATCTGGCGCAGGGCGGGGCGATTTCCCAGGAAGAACTGTCCCACGCTCGCGACGACCTGACCTCGGCGCAGAACGCCTTGGCTAACGCCAAACAGCAACTGAAAACCACCAGCGCGCTGGTCGATGACACCGTGGTGTCGTCGCACCCGGACGTGATGTCGGCGGCGGCGGACCTGCGTCAGGCTTACCTGACCCATGCGCGCAGCACTTTGATCGCCCCGGTGACCGGTTACGTCGCCAAGCGCACCGTGCAGCTCGGCCAGCGGGTACAGCCGGGCACCGCGCTGATGGCGGTGATCCCGTTGAATCAACTGTGGATCGACGCCAACTTCAAGGAAACCCAACTGCGTGACATGCGCATCGGTCAGCCGGTAGACATCGAAGCCGACCTGTACGGCAGTGACGTCAAGTACAGCGGCACCGTTGACAGCCTCGGCGCCGGCACTGGTAGCGCGTTTGCCTTGCTGCCGGCGCAGAACGCCACCGGTAACTGGATCAAGATCGTCCAGCGCGTGCCGGTGCGCATTCACATCAATGCCGAAGAGCTGGCCAAACATCCGCTGCGCGTCGGTCTGTCGACCAACGTCGAAGTCAACCTGCACGACCAGAGCGGCCCGGTGCTGGCGCAGCAACCACCGCAAAAAGCCTCGTTCAGCACCAATGTGTATGACCGCCAGTTGGCCGAAGCGGACGCGATGATTGCCCAGCTGATCCACGACAACAGCGCTGCGGCGAGCAAGACCGCGCAGCGCTGAATGCTGACCCCAAACCCTGTGGGAGCGAGCCTGCTCGCGAATGCTGACTGACATTCAACATGAATGTCGGCTGATCCACCGCCTTCGCGAGCAGGCTCGCTCCCACAGGGTCAGCTGTGCCTGTCATGGCGCAGCGCCTCTCAGGTTTCATAGGATCCACCATGAGCAATAACGCTTCTTTCACGCCGCCCAGCCTGTTGCTCAGCACCATTGGCCTGTCGCTGGCGACGTTCATGCAGGTGCTCGATACCACCATCGCCAACGTGGCGCTGCCGACGATTTCCGGAAACCTGGGGGTGAGTTCGGAGCAGGGCACCTGGGTGATCACTTCGTTCGCTGTGAGCAACGCGATCGCGCTGCCGCTGACCGGTTGGCTCAGCCGCCGCTTCGGCGAGGTGAAACTGTTTCTGTGGGCGACGATGCTGTTTGTGCTGGCATCGTTTCTCTGCGGTATTTCTACATCGATGCCCGAGCTGATCGGTTTCCGGGTCCTGCAAGGTCTGGTCGCCGGGCCGCTGTACCCGATGACCCAGACGCTGTTGATCGCAGTGTATCCGCCAGCGAAGCGCGGGATGGCCCTGGCGTTATTGGCAATGGTCACGGTGGTCGCACCGATTGCCGGGCCGATTCTCGGCGGCTGGATCACCGACAGTTACAGCTGGCCGTGGATTTTCTTCATCAACGTGCCGATCGGGATTTTTGCGGTGATGGTGGTGCGTTCGCAACTGGCCAAGCGGCCGGTGGTCACCAGCCGTCAGCCGATGGATTACGTCGGGCTGATCACGTTGATCATCGGTGTCGGCGCGTTGCAGGTGATCCTCGACAAGGGCAATGACCTGGACTGGTTCGAGTCGAACTTCATCATCATTGGCGCGGCTATTTCCGTAGTGGCGCTGGCGGTGTTCGTGATCTGGGAAATGACTGACCAGCATCCGGTGGTCAACCTGCGCCTGTTCGCCTATCGCAACTTCCGCATCGGCACGCTGGTGCTGGTCTTGGGTTACGCCGGCTTCTTCGGCATCAACCTGATCCTGCCGCAATGGCTGCAGACGCAAATGGGCTACACCGCGACCTGGGCCGGTCTGGCCGTGGCGCCGATCGGCATTCTGCCGGTATTGCTGTCGCCGTTTGTCGGTAAGTACGCGCACAAGTTCGACCTGCGCCTGCTCGCCGGGCTGGCGTTTCTGGCGATCGGCCTGAGCTGCTTCATGCGCGCCGAGTTCACCAACGAGGTCGACTTCCAGTCCATCGCCCTGGTGCAGTTGTTCATGGGTATTGGCGTGGCGCTGTTCTTCATGCCGACGCTGAGCATCCTGATGTCGGATCTGCCGCCGAGCCAGATCGCCGACGGGGCCGGTCTGGCGACCTTCCTGCGGACCTTGGGCGGCAGCTTTGCGGCGTCGCTGACCACGTGGATCTGGATTCGCCGGGCGAATCAGCATCATGCCTATATGAGCGAGAGCATCAGCACCTTCGAACCGGCCACGCGCGAGACCTTGCATGCGCTGGGCGGGGCGAGTCAGCCGGCTTATGCGCAGATGGATCAGATCCTGTCCAGTCAGGCGTACATGTTGTCGACCGTGGATTACTTCACGCTGCTGGGTTGGGGGTTTATGGGGTTGATTCTGATCGTGTGGCTGGCGAAGCCGCCGTTTGCGGCGAAGGCGGGGCCTGCCGCGAGCGGTCACTGATCTGCGCGAAGATCGTTCCCACGCTCGGCGTGGGAATGCAGCCCGGGACGCTCTGCGTCCCATCCAGAGCCGAACGCGGAGCGTCCGTTGAGGCATTCCCACGCAGAGCGTGGGAACGATCAATCAAAAGCCCCTCACCCTAGCCCTCTCCCGGAGGGAGAGGGGACTGACCGCGGTGCATGTTCGAGGTACATCGACTTGCGATACCGAGTCGAACTCAGGTTTTGAACTGCACGCGGTCAGCTCCCTTTCCCCCTCGCCCCTGGGGGAGAGGGCTGGGGTTGAGGGGGTAGCGAACTTCAGCCGTGCGGCAATGCCAGCGGTGGGGCGAAATCGAACGGTGCCAGCGCATACCCGCTCTCATCCACCTGCAACGCCCAACCTTGACGATCCCAATCCCCCAGCACAATGCGCTTGGCCGCTTGCTCACCGAGTTGCAACTTGTGAATCGCCGGGCGGTGGGTGTGGCCGTGGATCAGGGTTTTCACGCCGAACTCTTGCATGATCCGCGGAATCTCCTCGGGCGTGACATCAACGATGTCATTGGCCTTCATCCGCGTCTGCGCCCGGCTTTCACTGCGCAGCTTGCGCGCCAGTTTGTGGCGCGTGCGCAGCGGCAGGTGACGCAGGATGAACAAGGTGATCGGGTTGCGCAGGTAGCGGCGCAGCTTCATGTAGCCGACGTCGCGGGTACACAGGCTGTCGCCGTGCATCAGCAGCACCGGCTCGCCGTAGAACTGCACGACACTCGGGTCCTTCAACAGCGTGCAGCCGGCCTGTTTGCAAAAGGCCTTGCCGAGCATGAAGTCGCGATTGCCGTGCATGAGGAAAATGGCCGTGCCGCTGTCGCTCAAGTCGCGCAGGGCCTGGCAGATCGAACGCTGAAAGGGCGTCATGGCGTCGTCGCCGATCCACGCCTCGAAAAAGTCGCCGAGGATGTACAAGGCACTCGCCGAGCGGGCGCGTCCGGCGAGCAAATCCAGAAACGCCCGGGTAATGTCCGGGCGCTCCTCTTCCAGATGCAAGTCTGAAATCAGCAATATCACGCGGCGATGATCTCGGCTTTCTCGATGATCACGTCGTCTGCTGGCACGTCCTGGTGGCCGGCCTTGGAAGTGGTCGACACGCCTTTGATCTTGTCGACAACGTCGGTGCCGGCGGTGACTTTACCGAATACCGCGTAGCCCCAGCCCTGCACGTTCTTGCCGCTGTGGTTGAGGAAAGTGTTGTCGGCGACGTTGATGAAGAACTGTGCCGAAGCCGAATGCGGCTCCATGGTGCGGGCCATGGCGACGGTGTACTTGTCGTTGGAAAGACCGTTGTCCGCTTCGTTCTGGATGCTTGGACGCTTGTCTTTCTTCTCTTTCATGCCTGGCTCGAAACCGCCGCCCTGGATCATGAAGTTACCGATGACGCGGTGGAACACGGTGTTGGTGTAGTGACCGGCGTTAACGTATTCGATGAAGTTGGCGACGGTGATCGGCGCCTTTTCAGCGTTCAGTTCGATGACGATGTCGCCATGGTTGGTGGTCAGTTTGACTTGAGTCATGATCGCTACTCTTCTGAGGAATTCGTGGTTTTGGGACCTTCAGCCCCGCAACCGGTTCAGCCTGCTTCGGCCAAGGTGCGCAGTTTAGCGTGACAGGCGCGAATTTCGAGGCGGTTTTTCATTTCCGCGCGATTAAATGCGCCGCTTTATGGAGCCTGCTCTGTCAGCCCCTTGACGGCATCGGCTATGATAGCGGCTTTGTTTTGTCTGGCCCGTTCTGCGGCCGCGCACATGTAAGTCAAGGATCCTATGAGCAAGCCCACTGTCGACCCTACCTCGAATGCCAAGTCCGGCCCTGCCGTGCCGGTCAATTTCCTGCGGCCGATCATCCAGGCAGACCTGGACTCGGGCAAGCACACCCAGATCGTCACGCGTTTTCCGCCTGAGCCCAACGGCTACCTGCACATCGGCCACGCCAAGTCGATCTGCGTGAACTTCGGCCTGGCCCAGGAGTTCGGCGGCGTCACGCACCTGCGTTTCGACGACACCAACCCGGCCAAGGAAGATCAGGAATACATCGACGCGATCGAATCCGACGTCAAATGGCTGGGCTTCGAGTGGTCCGGTGAAGTGCGCTACGCCTCGCAGTATTTCGACCAGTTGCACGACTGGGCGGTCGAGCTGATCAAGGCCGGCAAGGCCTACGTCGACGACCTGACCCCGGAGCAGGCCAAGGAATACCGTGGCAGCCTGACCGAGCCGGGCAAGAACAGCCCGTTCCGCGACCGCTCGGTTGAGGAAAACCTCGACCTGTTCGCGCGCATGAAGGCCGGTGAATTCCCCGACGGCGCGCGCGTGCTGCGGGCGAAGATCGACATGGCCTCGCCGAACATGAACCTGCGCGACCCGATCATGTACCGCATTCGTCACGCCCATCACCACCAGACCGGCGACAAGTGGTGCATCTACCCGAACTACGACTTCACCCACGGTCAGTCGGACGCCATCGAAGGCATCACCCACTCGATCTGCACCCTGGAGTTCGAAAGCCATCGTCCGCTGTACGAGTGGTTCCTCGAGCACTTGCCGGTGCCGGCGCAGCCGCGTCAGTACGAGTTCAGCCGCCTGAACCTGAACTACACGATCACCAGCAAGCGCAAGCTCAAGCAACTGGTCGATGAAAAGCACGTCAATGGCTGGGACGATCCGCGCATGTCCACGCTGTCGGGCTTCCGCCGCCGTGGCTACACGCCGAAATCGATCCGCAACTTCTGCGAAATGATCGGCACCAACCGTTCCGACGGCGTAGTCGACTTCGGCATGCTCGAATTCAGCATCCGTGACGACCTCGACCACAGCGCGCCGCGCGCCATGTGCGTGCTGCGTCCGCTGAAAGTGGTCATCACCAACTACCCGGAAGGCCAGGTCGAAAACCTCGAACTGCCGCGTCACCCGAAAGAAGACATGGGCGTGCGCGCCTTGCCGTTCGCCCGGGAAATCTACATCGATCGCGAAGACTTCATGGAAGAGCCGCCAAAAGGCTACAAGCGCCTGGAGCCGGCCGGTGAAGTGCGTCTGCGCGGCAGCTACGTGATCCGTGCCGACGAAGCGATCAAGGACGCCGACGGCAACATCGTCGAACTGCGTTGCTCGTACGACCCGGACACCCTCGGCAAGAACCCGGAAGGGCGCAAGGTCAAAGGCGTGATCCACTGGGTGCCGGCCGCCGCCAGCGTCGAGTGCGAAGTGCGTCTGTACGATCGCCTGTTCCGCTCGCCGAACCCGGAGAAGGCCGAAGACAGCGCGAGTTTCCTCGACAACATCAACCCTGACTCACTGCAAGTGCTGACCGGTTGTCGTGCCGAGCCATCGCTTGGCAATGCACAGCCGGAAGACCGTTTCCAGTTCGAACGCGAAGGCTACTTCGTCGCGGATCTGAAGGACTCGAAACCCGGTCAGCCGGTATTCAACCGTACGGTGACCCTGCGTGATTCGTGGGGCCAGTGAGACAGCGTCAAGGAAATTAACGTGCTGACGATCTACAACACGCTCACCAAGAGCAAAGAAGTCTTCAAGCCGCTGGATGGCAACAAGGTGCGCATGTACGTCTGCGGGATGACCGTGTACGACTACTGCCATCTCGGCCACGGCCGCAGCATGGTCGCGTTCGACCTGGTGACGCGCTGGCTGCGCTTCAGCGGCTACGACCTGACCTACGTGCGCAACATCACCGACATCGACGACAAGATCATCAACCGCGCCAACGAGAACGGTGAATCGTTCGAAGCGTTGACCGAGCGCATGATCGCCGCGATGCACGAGGACGAAGCGCGCCTGAACATCCAGAAGCCGGACATGGAGCCGCGCGCCACCGATCACATCGCTGGCATGCACGCGATGATTCAGGCGCTGATCGACAAGGGTTACGCCTACGCCCCGGGCAACGGCGACGTGTACTACCGCGTCGCCAAATTCATGGGCTACGGCAAGCTGTCGCGCAAGAAAATCGAAGACCTGCGCATCGGCGCACGCATCGAAGTCGACGAGTCGAAACAGGACCCGCTCGACTTCGTCCTGTGGAAAGCCGCCAAACCGGGTGAGCCGAGCTGGGAATCGCCGTGGGGCGCCGGGCGTCCGGGCTGGCACATCGAGTGCTCGGTGATGTCGACCTGCTGCCTGGGGGAGACTTTCGATATTCATGGCGGCGGCAGCGATCTGGAATTCCCGCACCATGAAAACGAAATCGCCCAGAGCGAAGCGGCCACCGGCAAGACCTACGCCAACGCGTGGATGCATTGCGGGATGATTCGCATCAATGGCGAGAAGATGTCCAAGTCGTTGAACAACTTCTTCACCATCCGCGACGTGCTGGAAAAGTACCACCCGGAAGTCGTGCGCTACCTGCTGGTGTCGAGCCACTACCGCAGCGCGATCAACTACTCGGAAGACAACCTCAAGGACGCCAAGGGCGCACTGGAGCGTTTCTACCATGCGTTGAAAGGCCTGCCGAACGTGGCGCCGGCCGGCGGCGAAGCGTTCGTTGAGCGTTTCACTACGGTGATGAACGACGACTTCGGCACCCCGGAAGCGTGCGCCGTGCTGTTCGAAATGGTGCGCGAGATCAACCGCCTGCGTGAAAGCGATCTTGATGCAGCAGCGGGTCTGGCGGCGCGTCTGAAAGAGCTGGCGAGTGTGCTGGGTGTGTTGCAGCTCGAAGCGGATGACTTCCTCCAGGCCGGCGCCGAAGGGCGTGTCGATGCGGCTGAAGTCGATGCGCTGATTGCCGCGCGTCTGGCGGCTCGGGCCGGGAAGGATTGGGCCGAGTCGGACCGCATTCGTGATCAGCTCACGGCGATGGGCGTGGTGCTGGAAGATGGCAAGGGTGGTACGACCTGGCGGTTGGCTGACTGATCTAAAAAAGCCAAAAGTCAAAAGCCCCTACCATGATCGTTCCCACGCGGAGCGTGGGAACGATCAACAAGCGACACAAATCCCCTGTGGGAGCGAGCCTGCTCGCGAAGAGGCCGGTCCAGACAACGTGTCATTCAGCTTGCCGCAACCGCTTATAAAGCGTATTCCGACTCACCCCCAACCGCCGCGCCAGATGCGAGATATTCCCCCCGGAAGCCTTCAATTCCCGGTTCAACGCCTCGACATCGTTCAGATCAATCCCTAGCGGGGCGCAGGTCTCCACTGGCTCCATCTCCAGATCGACAAAAAAATCATCCGGCAAATGCTCCGGCCGCACCGGTTGCTCCTCGGCCATGGCCAGCGCCACCTGCATCACGCTGCTGACCTGACGCAAATTCCCCGGCCACGGATGCCGTTCGAATAATTCCAGCACCTCTGAGCTCAAACCCGCCCACTGCGTCGGCTCACGATGCTGTTCCCATAACCGCTTGAACAACGCCTGTTTATCACTGCGCTCACGCAGCGGCGGCAATTCCAGGGTCAGCCCGCCAATGCGGTAATACAAATCCTCACGAAACCGCCCCAACTGCACCTGTTCACGCAGCGAACGGTTGGTCGCCGAGATGATCCGCAGATCCACCGGGAACAACTCGCTACTGCCCACCGGTTGCACGCAACGCTCCTGTAATACCCGCAACAGGCGCGCCTGCGTCGGCAACGGCATATCGCCAATTTCATCCAGGAACAGCGTGCCTTTGTCCGCCTTGCGAATCAGGCCGATGCTGCCTTTCTGATTCGCCCCGGTGAACGCACCTTTCTCATAACCAAACAGCTCGGACTCGACCAGTTCGGCGGGGATCGCCGCGCAGTTCACCGCAATGAACGCCTGTTTGTTGCGCGAGCTGGCCTGATGCAGGGCTTTGACGAATACCTCTTTACCGACGCCGGTCTCGCCGTGGATCAACAATGGAATGTCCTTTTCCAGCAAACGCTCAGCCTGACGCACGGCTTTTTCCACGCGGTTATCGCCGAAATGCAGGCTGTTGAGGCTGATCGCGCTGGATGGCGGGGGCTTTTCTTCCGTGACAAATACCCGGGCTTGAACCGGCGCCTGTTTCGGCCGTTTCAACAGACACTGAAAGCGGTTACGCCCGGAGGTCTGCAAGGCGAATGGCAAACCGTCCGGCTGATTGATCAGCTCCAGCAGAGAGACCTTGAACAGGCTTTCAACGCTGACCCGCGACAAGCGCACACCGAGCAGATTGTCGGCGCGACGATTGGCCGACAGTACCTGACCGCTCTCATCGAAGATCAACAGCCCGGCCCACTGGCTGTCGAGGTTGTTCAACCCGGTGTTGAAGGTCAGTTGGAAATGCTGGCCATGGAACAGGTTGAGGATCAGCCGGTTCTCCACGGTCTGGCTCATCATCTTGACCATGCCCAAGGTGTGCGAGGGCGGCAGGTAGCTGTCGCTGGACACGTCGAGCACAGCGATGACCTTGCGTTCGGCGTCGAAAATCGGCGCGGCGGAACCGGTCATGAAGCGGTTGGCCTTGAGAAAGTGTTCATCGTGTTCAATGTGCACCGCCTGCTCACAGGCCAGCGCGGTGCCGATCGCATTGGTGCCGCTGCAGCGCTCCATCCAGCTCGCCCCGGCCTGAAAGCCGCGCGCCAGGTTCGGTTCGATAAAGCGTTGTGTGCCCCACGAAGTCAGCACCTGGCCCTGATTGTCGGCGAGCATGATCAGGCAGTTCGAGTTGCTGAGGATGTTTTCGTAATAGGGCAGGACTTCCTGATGCGTGGTCTGCACCAGTGAATGATGGCGGTCGAGCAGTTGCGCAATGCCGGCGGCGGGCAGTTGATCGAAGGCCGGGGCGCTCTGGTGGTCGAGACCGAACGCGCGACAACGTTGCCAGGACGTCTGGACGATCGCATCGTGGGACAGCGGCGAAGCAGGTGCGGCCATGGGGGCGAGCCTCTGAGTGCAGCGATTTTATTATTGTTATGAGCCCGATCTTCGAAACCTGCACAAATCCCCTGTAGGAGCGAGCCTGCTCGCGAATGCGGTCTGCCAGTCAATAAAATGTATCTGATAGACCGCTTTCGCGAGCAGGCTCGCTCCCACAGGGGATCTCTGTTGCTTTCCGGATCGGGCAAAAAGCGTTCATAGAGTGTTGTTCACTATTGTTCATTGTCAATCACCCGACTGTTCAAAAGTGTTCAGCTGTGAACGGCGCTTGCCCCCGTAAACATTGGTTCTCGAGGCAAATCAAGTACTTGCCATTTCTGGCACGAATGTCGCTCTGTTGCTCCGGTCGCTTGACTCCAAAAATAAAAAAGGCCGAGCCATGTCACTCACCCTGGAGCACGTCAGCCGTACCGTCGAGGGCCAGATCTGGATCGACGATGCGTGCCTGAAATTCGAACCCGGTTCCTTCAACGTTTTGCTCGGCCGCACGCTGTCCGGCAAGACCAGCCTGATGCGTTTGATGGCCGGGCTCGACAAGCCCGACAGCGGGCGCATCCTGATGAACGGCGTCGACGTCACCCAGCGCCCGGTGCGTCTGCGCAATGTGTCGATGGTCTATCAGCAGTTCATCAATTACCCGACCATGACCGTGTTCGAGAACATCGCCTCGCCGTTGCGCCAGGCCGGTGTGGCGAAAGACATCATCCACAGCAAAGTGCTGGAAACCGCGAAGATGCTGCGCATCGAGAAGTTTCTGCAGCGCTACCCGCTGGAGTT
Organism: Pseudomonas retamae; assembly: GCF_043496865.1. NCBI lineage: Bacteria > Pseudomonadati > Pseudomonadota > Gammaproteobacteria > Pseudomonadales > Pseudomonadaceae > Pseudomonas > Pseudomonas retamae. The sequence continues at coordinate 118,155 of NZ_JBIEIL010000015.1, read as the reverse complement.
GTCCGGCGGTCAGCAACAGCGCACGGCCATGGCCCGCGCGCTGGTCAAGGATGCCGAGCTGATCCTGTTCGACGAGCCACTGGTCAACCTCGATTACAAACTGCGCGAAGAGCTGCGTCAGGAAATGCGCGAGCTGTTCAAGGCGCGCCACACCATCGCCATCTACGCCACCACCGAACCCAACGAAGCGTTGGCGCTGGGCGGCACCACGACGATCTTGCATGAAGGCCGGGTGATTCAGAGCGGGCCGTCGACTTCGGTTTATCACCAGCCGCAAACCGTGCTGGCTGCCGAATTGTTCTCCGAACCGCCGATCAACCTGATGCCCGGGCGCATTGCCGGTAACGAAGTCAGCTTCGCCAATTTCGTCCACTTCCCGTTGAACGTCGACCTGCGTCCGGTGGGCGAGGGTGAATACCGTTTCGGCGTGCGCCCCAGCCATATTTCGCTGGTGCCGAGCAACGACGACGATCTGGAACTGGCGGTGACCGTCGAAGTGGCCGAGATCAGTGGCTCGGAAACCTTCCTGCATGTGCGCAACGAGCATTTTTTGCTGGTGCTGCATTTGCCCGGTGTTCACGAATACGACGTCGATGCGCCGATCCGCATCTATATCCCGACCCACAAACTGTTCGTTTTCGATGCGCAGGGCCGTCTGGTGCAAGCACCGGGCCGGCGTGTCGCGAGGGTTGCCTGATGGCCGAAATCCGTTTGCAACACCTCGCCCACAGCTACAGCAAAACCCCGAGCGGCGCTGAGGACTACGCGATCCGCGAGATGGATCACATCTGGGAGCAGGGCGGCGCCTACGCCTTGCTCGGCCCGTCCGGTTGCGGCAAGTCGACCTTGCTCAACATCATTTCCGGCCTGCTCAGCCCGTCCCAAGGCCATGTGCTGTTCGATGGCAAAGCGGTCAACGAGCTGACGCCGGAGAAGCGCAACATCGCCCAGGTGTTCCAGTTTCCGGTGGTCTACGACACCATGAGCGTGTTCGACAACCTTGCCTTCCCCCTGCGCAATCAAGGCATGGCCGAGGCGAAAGTGCACAGCAAGGTGCAGGAAATTGCCGAAGTTCTCGACCTGCAAAACCTGCTGAGCAAAAAGGCGCGCAACCTCACCGCCGACGAAAAACAGAAAGTCTCCATGGGCCGTGGGCTGGTGCGCGACGACGTCTCGGCGATTCTGTTCGACGAGCCGCTGACGGTGATCGACCCGCACCTGAAATGGAAACTGCGGCGCAAGCTCAAGCAGATCCACGAGCAGTTCAACATCACCATGGTCTACGTCACCCACGATCAGCTCGAAGCTTCCACCTTCGCTGACAAGATCGCGGTGATGTACGGCGGCCAGATCGTCCAGTTCGGCACGCCACGGGAGTTGTTCGAGCGGCCGAGCCACACCTTTGTCGGCTATTTCATCGGCAGCCCCGGGATGAACCTGATCGAGGTGCAGCCGCAGCCCGGTGGCGTCGGTTTCGCTTCCACGCACTTGCCGTTGTCCGAAGCCTTGCAGCGCCATATCGAGCACGGCCAGTGGAAAAATCTCAAGGTCGGTATCCGCCCCGAGTTCATTCATGTGTGGGACGAGCCGTTCGATGACGCGATGCAGGCCAACGTCGTCCACGTCGAAGACCTCGGCACCTACAAAATCATGACCCTCAACCTCGACGGCGCGCCGTTGAAGGTGCGTCTGGCCGAGGACAAACCGGTGCCGCAGGGTACCGCGTACATCAGTTTTCCGGCGCAGTGGTTGATGGTCTATGCCGACGAGTTCTTGCTTGAAGTCAGCGACGATGAGGTGCAGCCATGAACAAGGTGCAGAACAACAAGGCCTGGTGGCTGGTGCTGCCGGTGTTTCTGCTGGTGGCGTTCAGTGCGGTGATCCCGATGATGACCGTGGTCAACTATTCAGTGCAGGACATCTTCGACCAGTCCAGCCGCTACTTCGTCGGCGCCGACTGGTACAAGCAGGTGCTGCTCGACCCGCGTCTGCACGACTCGCTGCTGCGCCAGTTCATCTATTCGGCCTGCGTGCTGCTGATCGAAATTCCGCTGGGCATCGCTGTCGCCCTGACCATGCCGACCAAGGGGCGCTGGTCCTCGGTGGTGCTGATCATTCTGGCAATTCCGCTGCTGATTCCGTGGAACGTGGTCGGCACCATCTGGCAGATCTTCGGCCGCGCCGACATCGGTCTGCTCGGTTCCAGCCTCAATGCTATGGGCATCAGCTACAACTACGCGGCCAATACAATGGACGCCTGGGTCACGGTGCTGGTGATGGACGTGTGGCACTGGACCTCGCTGGTGGCGCTGCTGTGCTTTTCCGGTTTACGCGCGATTCCCGACGTGTACTACCAGGCCGCACGGATTGATCGGGCCTCGGCCTGGGCAGTGTTCCGCCACATTCAGTTGCCCAAGCTGAAAAGCGTGCTGCTGATCGCGGTGATGCTGCGCTTCATGGACAGCTTCATGATCTACACCGAGCCGTTCGTGCTCACCGGCGGCGGGCCGGGTAACGCCACGACCTTCTTGAGTCAGACGTTGACGCAGATGGCCGTAGGGCAATTCGACCTCGGTCCGGCAGCGGCGTTTTCGCTGGTGTACTTCCTGATCATCCTGTTGGTGTCCTGGCTGTTCTATACCGCCATGACGCACTCCGACGCCAACCGCTGAGGCCCGGCCATGAGCAAAAGAAAGCTGGTTCCGTTGCTGGTGTACATCCTGTTCCTGCTGGTGCCGATCTACTGGCTGCTGAACATGTCGTTCAAGAGCAACACCGAAATCCTCGGCGGCCTGACGCTTTTCCCACAGGCCTTCACGCTGGCGAACTACAAGGTGATCTTCACCGATCCGAGCTGGTACACCGGTTATCTCAACTCGCTGTATTACGTCAGCCTCAACACGGTGATTTCCCTGAGCGTGGCGTTACCGGCGGCTTACGCGTTTTCACGCTATCGTTTCCTCGGCGACAAACACCTGTTTTTCTGGCTGCTGACCAATCGCATGGCGCCGCCGGCGGTGTTCTTGCTGCCGTTCTTTCAGTTGTATTCGTCGATCGGCCTGTTCGATACGCACATCGCCGTGGCGCTGGCGCACTGCCTGTTCAACGTGCCGCTGGCGGTGTGGATTCTCGAAGGTTTCATGTCCGGCGTGCCCAAGGAGATCGACGAAACGGCCTACATCGACGGCTACAGTTTCCCCAAGTTCTTCGTGAAGATTTTCATCCCTTTGATCGGTTCCGGCATCGGTGTCACGGCATTTTTCTGCTTCATGTTTTCCTGGGTCGAACTGCTGCTGGCGCGCACGCTGACCTCGGTCAATGCCAAGCCGATTGCGGCGGTGATGACGCGCACGGTGTCGGCGTCGGGGATCGATTGGGGCGTGCTGGCAGCGGCGGGGGTGTTGACCATCCTGCCGGGCATGCTGGTGATCTGGTTTGTACGCAACCACGTGGCCAAGGGCTTTGCCCTCGGTCGGGTGTGAGGAGCTGATGATGGAATGGATGAGCTGGACGACTCCGACCGCCGCGTTCTTCATCGGCATCGGTTTGATTCTGGTGGGCATGACCACCTGGGAATTGCGCTCGCCGAGCATCTTGCGGCGCGGGTTTCTGCCGATTGCCACGACCCGTGGCGATCGCTTGTTTATCGGTCTTCTCGGCAGCGCCTACCTGCACTTGCTGGTAATCGGCGTCACCGACTGGAGCATCTGGGTCGCGTCCGCGCTGTCCCTGGTGTGGCTGTTGGCTGTGATGCGTTGGGGCTAGTCGAATCGTTCGGCAATGCGGCTCCACAACTTAAACAGGAGGTCTCTATGTTCGATAAAAACAATAAGCTGCGACATAGCATTTCATTGGCAGCCATGCTGGCACTCAGCGGTTTGAGCGCGTCTGCCTGGGCCGACGCCTACGAAGATGCTGCGAAAAAATGGATCGGCAGCGAGTTCAAGCCCTCGACCCTGACGGCCGAACAGCAGCTGGAAGAATTGAAGTGGTTCATCAAGGCCGCCGAGCCGTTTCGCGGCATGGACATCAAGGTCGTTTCCGAGACCCTGACCACCCACGAATACGAGTCCAAGGTGCTGGCCAAGGCCTTCAGCGAAATCACCGGGATCAAGCTCACCCACGACCTGCTGCAGGAAGGCGACGTGGTCGAGAAAATGCAGACGGTGATGCAGTCGGACAAGAACATCTATGACGGCTGGGTCAACGACTCGGACCTGATCGGTACGCACTTTCGCTACGGCAAGACCGAATCGATCACCGACCTGATGGCCAACGAAGGCAAGAACTTCACCTCGCCGACCCTCGACATCAAGGACTTCATCGGCATCTCGTTCACCACCGCACCGGACGGCAAGATCTATCAACTGCCCGACCAGCAGTTCGCCAACCTGTACTGGTTCCGTGCCGACTGGTTCGAACGCGCCGACCTGAAAGCCAAGTTCAAGGAGAAGTTCGGTTACGAGCTGGGCGTGCCGGTGAACTGGTCGGCCTATGAAGACATCGCCAAATTCTTCAGCGAAGACGTCAAGGAAATTGATGGCAAACGCGTTTACGGGCACATGGACTACGGCAAGAAAGACCCGTCGCTAGGCTGGCGCTTCACCGACGCCTGGTTCTCCATGGCTGGCGGCGGCGACAAGGGCATTCCCAACGGGTTGCCGGTGGACGAGTGGGGCATCCGCGTCGAGGACTGCCACCCGGTCGGCTCCAGCGTGACCCGCGGCGGTGACACCAACGGCCCGGCGGCGGTGTTTGCCACCACCAAATACGTCGACTGGCTGAAGAAGTACGCGCCACCGGAAGCGGCCGGCATGACCTTCTCCGAATCCGGCCCGGTGCCGTCGCAAGGCAACATCGCCCAGCAGATCTTCTGGTACACCGCCTTCACCGCCGACATGACCAAACCGGGCCTGCCGGTGGTCAACGCCGATGGCACGCCGAAATGGCGCATGGCGCCATCGCCGCGCGGGCCGTATTGGGAGGAGGGCATGAAGCTTGGTTATCAGGACGTGGGTTCGTGGACGTTCATGAAATCCACGCCTGAGAAGCAGAAACTCGCAGCGTGGCTGTACGCGCAGTTCGTCACTTCGAAAACCGTGTCGCTGAAGAAAACCATTGTCGGCCTGACGCCGATTCGCGAGTCGGACATCAACTCGCAGGCGATGACCGATATGGCGCCGAAACTCGGCGGTCTGGTCGAGTTCTACCGCAGCCCGGCCCGCGTGCAATGGACCCCGACCGGGACCAACGTGCCGGACTACCCGCGTCTGGCGCAACTGTGGTGGAGCCACATCGCCGAAGCGGCGAGCGGCGAGAAGACCCCGCAACAGGCGCTTGATGGCCTGGCCAAGGACCAGGACCGCATCATGGAACGCCTCGAACGCTCCAAGGCCCAGGCCGTATGTGCACCGAAAATGAACCCGGAACGCGACGCGCAATACTGGTTTGACCAGCCGGGCGCACCGAAGCCGAAACTGGCCAACGAGAAGCCGAAGGGCGAGACGGTGAGCTATAGCGAGCTGCTGAAATCGTGGGCGGATGCGCGTAAGTGATGTTGGAGATGTGAGAAGCGAACGGCACCGGAAGGTGCCGTTTTCTTTTCTGGCTGATTTACCGAGTCGCCAACAGACTGGCTCCTGATTTTTCAGGTCAGCGATTCTGACTTTCAGCTCAGAACTGCCAGCTGTTCGATCGTCTGCGGAAAACGCTCGACCAGACGAATCAATGTCGTCGCCTGGGCATTGGGCGTGGCTCGGCCCTGTTCCCAGTTTTCGAGAGTGCGGGTGTTGGTGCGCAGGTACATTGCAAACACCGATCGGGAGAGGTTGAGTTGTTGACGGATGGCGACCACTTCTTCGGCGGTGATCGGCACCAGTTTGGGCAACTGGACCTTGTGGGTGCGCAGCGTAATCTTGCCTTGACGCTCATCGGCCAGGGCGTCCAGGCCATCCATCAGTTCGGAAAAAATGTCACGTTTCATAGTGGGTTCTCGTGTTGAGTTCTCGATCCAGCGTTTGCCTGAACAGTTTCTTTTGCGAGGGCGTCAGGTCGTCTTGATCGCTTTTGCTGTAGACGGTGAACAGCCAGAACTGATCGAAGCCTGACCACCAGTAATAAATGATGCGTAATCCGCTGCGCTTGCCTTTGCCTCTTCGTTGATCGCAGAAGCGGATTTTTCGTAGCCCTCCGGTTTCCTCGATGAGATCGCCTGCTTCGGGATTTTTCAGCAATTCCAACTGGAAGCTGAGAAACAGGTCTTCGTCCAGGTAATCGTTGCGGTGCTTCTGAAACGCAGGGAGTTCGATAAAAAGAGCATCCATGTTTTGTACGCTGCCTACGTATAGTGTTGTCCTGAAAAAGCGAATCGGTCAAGGCTTCCGAGCCATCCATTTCGCTGCTTATTCAACGCTAGACTTCGGTCAAAAAAACACCTGTAGGAAGCGTCGACAGGTGGGGTGAGAAGGTTCGATAGAGGGGAGGGGAGACGTCGCGACTGGCGTGTCGGAAAACGCCCCCGACTCCGTAAGCCGGACCGGACGCGGCGCTCGCCAAGTACTGTTTACTGCGGAAAACCCGCGCAAAAAAAAACGGCACCCGAAGGTGCCGTTTTTTTGTTTCCAGTTCTAACGGAGCAATCAGCCCGCCAGACCCGCCTGTTGTACCAGCACCAGCAATGGCTGCGGGTACACACCCAGGAAGAACGCGACCAGGGCGATGGCCAGCAGCATGACGCCGCCTGCCTTTTGTTCCCAGTGCAACTGGGCGTCGTGGCGACGCAGGTTCGGCTCGATCAGGTACAGGGTGACCATCACGCGCAAGTAGTAGAACACGCCGATGGCGCTGCCCAGCACCAGCGCACCGACCAGCCACCATTGGTGCGATTCGACACCGCTGGCGATGATGTAGAACTTGCCGATGAAGCCTGCGGTCAGCGGGATACCGGCCAGCGACAGCATCATCACGGTCAGCACGGCGGTCAGGTACGGACGGCGCCAGAACAGGCCGCGATACTCGTACAGGGCGTCGGCGTCACGGCCGTTGTATGGCGAGGACATCAGAGTGATCACACCGAAGGCGCCGAGGCTGGTGATCACGTAGGTGACCAGGTACACGCCGATGGCTTCCACCGCCAGACCCTTGCTCGCCACCAGCGCGATCAGCAGGTAGCCGAAGTGCGCGATGGACGAGTAACCGAGCAGACGCTTGAGGTTGCTCTGGGTCAGGGCCAGCAGGTTACCGAACAGGATCGACGCGACGGCGATGACGCTGAGCACATCGCTCAGCACACCGCTGCTGGCGGCAGGGGAGATCTGGAACAGACGCACCATCACCGCAAACACCGCCACCTTCGAAGCCGTGGCGAGGAACGCCGCCACCGGGGCCGGCGCACCTTCGTAAACGTCCGGCGTCCACAGGTGGAACGGTACCAGCGACAGCTTGAACGCCAGACCGATCAGCATCATGCCCAGGCCCAGTTGCGCCAGCGAGCTCGGCAAGCCAGTTGCAGCCAGCGCCTGACCGATACCGACGAAGCTCAGCGAACCCGAGTCTGCGTACAGCAGCGCCATACCGAACAACAGGAACGCGGAACCGGCCGCCGACAGCACCATGTACTTGATGCCGGCTTCCAGCGAACGCTTGTTGAAGAAGGCGTAAGCCACCAGACCGTAAACCGGTACCGAGAGCAGTTCCAGGCCGATGAACAAACCGGCCAGGTGCTGCGCGCTGACCAGGACCAGGCCACCGGCGGCGGCCATCAGGATCAGCAGGTACAGTTCTTCGCGGTTGCCCGGGTAGCCCGAGCCGCCATCACCCAGATAAGCATGGGCGAGCGTGACGCAGGCGAGGGTGGCGACCAGGATCAGCGCCATGTACAGGCAAGCGAAGGTGTCGATCTGCAGCAACGGGGTCACGGCCAGAGGCGCGACTTTCAGTGCTGGCAGGATCGACAGCAAGGCCAGGTTCAGACCAGCGACCGAGATCAGGAAGGTCTGCGAGTGGTTGCGGCGCCAGGCGATTGCCAGCATCACCACGATAATGGTGAGGCTGGTGATCAACAGTGGCGCAAGCGCAATAAAGTGTTGAATCGTGAATTCCATAGCGCTCTTACCGGGCCGAAGCGAGTTGAGTGAAGGCGGTGCCGAGCCACTGCTGCACGCCATGCATCGTGGCGGCAGAGGTGTCGAGGAACGGTTGCGGGTAGACGCCGAGGTAAACCAGCAGCACCGCAAGGCCCAGCACCATGATCAGTTCGCGCGCGTCCATGCCGTGCAGCACCGCGTCGGATTTCGACGGGCCGAAGTAGGCACGGTGGATCATGATCAGCGAGTACACCGAGCCGAACACCAGACCGGAGGTGGCGATCGCCGTGACCCATGGAGCGCTGGCGAAGGAGCCGATCAGGATCAGGAATTCGCCGACAAAGTTACCGGTACCCGGCAGACCCAGCGACGCCGCCGCGAAGAACAGGCTGATCGCCGGCAGGTAGGCGATGCGCGACCACAGGCCGCCCATCTCGCGCATGTCACGAGTATGCAGACGCTCGTACAACTGACCGCTGAGGATAAACAGTGCCGCGGCCGACAGACCGTGCGCCAACATCTGGATCACTGCGCCTTGCAGCGCCAGTTGGCTGCCGGAGTAGATGCCGATCAACACGAAGCCCATGTGGGAAACGGAAGAGAAGGCAATCAGACGCTTGATGTCGGTTTGTGCGAACGCCAGGAACGCGCCGTAGAAAATCCCGATCAGACCGAGGGTCATGGCAATCGGCGCAAACTCGGCCGAAGCATTCGGGAACAGTGGCAGGGCGAAACGCAGCAGACCGTAAGCAGCGGTTTTCAGCAAGATACCGGCGAGGTCGACGGAACCGGCAGTCGGCGCCTGGGCGTGGGCATCAGGCAGCCACGAGTGGAACGGTACGACCGGCAGCTTGACCGCGAAGGCGATGAAGAAGCCGAGCATCAGGATGTACTCGGTGGTCATCGACATCTTGGTTTTCAACAGGTCGGCGTAGTTGAAAGTAATCACGCCAGTGTTGTTGAAGTTGACCAGCACCAGACCGAGGATCGCCACCAGCATGATCAGGCCGGAAGCCTGAGTGAAGATGAAGAACTTGGTCGCCGCGTAGATCCGGGTTTTCTTGCCGTCCGAAGAACTGTGACCCCAGAGCGCGATGAGGAAGTACATCGGCACCAGCATCATTTCCCAGAAGAAGAAGAACATGAACAGGTCGAGGGCGAGGAACACGCCGACAACGCCGCCCAGGATCCACATCAGGTTCAGGTGGAAGAAGCCAACATGACGTTGAATCTCTTTCCACGAGCAGAGTACCGAGAGGATACCCAGCAGACCGGTCAGCAGGATCATCAACAGCGACAGGCCGTCGAGGGCCAGGTGCACGTTGATGCCGAAGCGCTGGATCCAGACATGCTTGAACTCAAGTGCCCAGGTCGGATCGGCGCCAGGCGCCGGTGCAAATGAATAGTCACCGTGGGCCCACAGCCAGAGGCCGAGGGCGAGTTCCAGGGTCATGGTCAACAGCGCAATCCAGCGCGGGAGGGTAGCGCCGAAGCGCTCACCCATCCAGCACAGCAGGCCGCCGATGAAGGGAATCAGGATTAGCCAAGGCAGAATCATGACGGGCTCGTTTCCTTTCGCAAATTCGCAAGGTTCATATCAGACCGCTACCAGCACGATGGCGCCGATTACCAGCACGGCACCAGCAGCCATCGAGGCGGCATACCAACGCAGTTGACCGGTCTCGGTGCGGCTCAGGGCAGTGTGACCACCCTTGGCCATACGCGGGATCAGACCGATGGTCTGGTCGAGCGGGTCTTTGCGCAGTACATGGCTGATCGCAAGGTACGGCTTGACGAACAGTTTGTCGTAGATCCAGTCGAAGCCCCAGGCAGCGAACCACCAGGCCGAAAGGAAACGGCCGATGCCGCTGTTGGCGATCGCCGTGACGAAACGACGCTTGCCAAGGAACAGCAGGGCCGCCAGCAGGATACCGGCCAGGGCGATGGCGCCCGAAGCGATTTCCAGACTGTGCTTGGCTTCGCCACCGGCATGCCCGACGCTTTCCGGCAGAACGCCGTGCAGCGGCGGTACGATCATCGCGCCGACGAAGGTCGACAGCACGATCAGCACCGACAGTGGCAGCCAGTGTGCGACGCCGTGGCCGGCGTGGGCTTCGGTCTTGGCTTCACCGTGGAACGTGATGAAGATCAGGCGGAAGGTGTACAGCGAGGTCATGAACGCACCGACCAGACCGGCATACAGCAGACCGTGGTTGCCGCTGGCGAACGCTTCCCAAAGGATTTCGTCCTTGGAGTAGAAGCCTGCGGTGACCAGTGGCAGAGCGGCCAATGCAGCACCACCGACGATGAAGCTGGCGTAGGCCAGTGGCAGTTTCTTCCACAGACCGCCCATCTTGAAGATGTTCTGCTCGTGGTGGCAGGCAACGATCACCGCACCGGAAGCAAGGAACAGCAGGGCCTTGAAGAATGCGTGGGTCATCAGGTGGAAAATCGCGCCATCCCAGGCGCCAACACCCAGCGCCAGGAACATGTAGCCGATCTGGCTCATGGTCGAGTAGGCGAGGATACGTTTGATGTCGGTTTGCACCAGCGCGGCGAAACCGGCCAGTACCAGCGTCACGCCACCAACGATGCCGACCAGGTGCAGGATGTCCGGCGCCAGGGTGAACAGACCGTGGGTACGGGCGATCAGGTAGACACCGGCGGTGACCATGGTCGCGGCGTGGATCAGTGCCGACACCGGAGTCGGGCCAGCCATCGCATCCGCAAGCCAGGTTTGCAGCGGCAGTTGTGCCGATTTACCAACCGCACCGCCCAGCAGCATCAGAGTGGCCAGGGTGATCCAGAAGTCGCCGACCTGGAATTTCTGCGGTGCCAGCACCAGCAGTTCCTGAATGTTCAACGTGCCCACTTGCTGGAACAGGATGAACAGGCCGATGGCCATGAACACATCACCGATCCGGGTCACGATGAAAGCCTTGAGTGCCGCGTTACCGTTGTTGCGGTTGCTGTAGTAGAAACCGATCAACAGGTACGAGCACAGGCCCACGCCTTCCCAGCCGAAGTACAGGAACAACAGGTTATCGCCGAGCACCAGGAACAGCATGCTGGCGATAAACAGGTTGGTGTACGAGAAGAAGCGCGAGTAGCCCGCTTCGCCGCGCATGTACCAGGACGCGAACAGGTGGATCAGGAAACCGACGCCGACCACCACGCCGAGCATGGTGATCGACAGGCCGTCGATGTAGAGGGCGAAGTCAGGCTTGAAGCCTTCCACCGCCATCCACTGCCACAGCACCAGGGTGTAGTGACCGCCTTCGGGAGGCGCGACGTTGAATTGCCAGATGACGTAAGCGGTGACGATCGCCGACAAGCCAATGGAGCCCACGCCGACCAGCGCCGAGAGGTTTTCCGACCAGCGTCCACGGGAGAACGACAGCAGCAGGAAACCGATGAGAGGAAATACGAAAGTCAGAAAGATCAGGTTCATCCGCGCATCTCACTGGCAGCGTCGATATCGAGCGTGTGGAAGCGGCGATACAGTTGCAGCAGGATCGCCAGGCCAATACTGGCCTCGGCGGCTGCCAGGCTGATCACCAGGATGAACATGATCTGTCCATCCGGCTGCGCCCAGCGGGCGCCCGCGACGATGAAGGCCAGGGCAGAGGCGTTCATCATCACTTCCAGACTCATCAACACGAACAAAATGTTGCGGCGGACCATCAGGCCGACCAGACCAAGGCAGAACAGGATGCCGGCAACCGCCAGTCCATGTTCGAGAGGGATAGCAGGCATGTCTTACTCCTTCGCCTCGTTACGGCCCAAATGGAACGCCGTGACGGCTGCGGCGAGCAGCAGCATCGAGGCGAGTTCGACCACCAGCAGATACGGGCCGAACAGGCTGATGCCCACGGCCTTGGCGTCTACGGTGGTGTGGCCGATGGCCTGACCGCTCTGGTGAGCGAACAGCACATACAGCAGTTCGGCCAGCAGCAGCCCGGCGAGAATCACCGGTCCTGCCCAGATGCCGGGCTTGAGCCAGGTGCGTTCCTGCTGAACCGAGGCCGGGCCGAGGTTCAACATCATCACCACGAACACGAACAGCACCATGATGGCGCCGGCGTAGGCGATCACTTCCAGCACACCGGCGAACGGTGCGCCGAGGGCGAAGAAGGTCATGGCCACGGCGATCAACGAGATGATCAGGTAGAGCAGGGCGTGCACAGGGTTGGTGTTGGTGACCACACGAAGCGTGGACACCACCGCGATACCCGATGCGAAATAGAAAGCGAATTCCATCGTTCTTCCTTAAGGCAGCAAGCTCTTCACGTTGATCGGTTCGGCTTCGTTCTGCGCAGCGCCTTTCGGCTTGCCAGCGATTGCCATACCTGCAACACGATAGAAGTTGTAATCAGGGTTTTTGCCGGGGCCGGAGATCAGAAGATCTTCTTTCTCGTACACCAGATCCTGACGTTTGAACTCGGCCATCTCGAAATCCGGGGTCAGCTGGATTGCGGTGGTCGGGCAGGCTTCCTCGCAGAGACCGCAGAAAATGCAGCGCGAGAAGTTGATACGGAAGAAGTCCGGGTACCAGCGACCGTCTTCGGTTTCAGCTTTCTGCAGCGAGATGCAACCCACCGGGCACGCCACGGCGCACAGGTTGCAGGCTACGCAGCGTTCTTCGCCATCGGGGTCGCGGGTCAGGACGATGCGGCCACGGTAACGCGGCGGCAGGTAGACCTGTTCTTCCGGATATTGCAGGGTGTCACGCTTGCGAAAGCCATGGCCGAAGACCATGACCAGGCTGCGCAACTGGGTACCGGTACCCTTAACGATGTCGCCAATATATTTGAACATGGGTCAAATCCTCACTGAACCGCAACCGCAGGCGTGTTCAACAACACAACCGCAGCGGTCACCAGCAAATTGATCAGGGTCAGTGGCAGGCAGAATTTCCAGCTGAAATCCATCACCTGGTCATAACGCGGACGCGGGATGGACGCGCGCAGCAGGATGAACAGCATGATGAAGAACGCGGTCTTCAGTGCGAACCAGACGAAGGACAGTTGCGGCAGGATGCCGAACGGACCGTGCCAGCCACCGAAGAACAGGGTGACCAGCAGCGCCGAGATCAGGATGATGCCGATGTATTCACCGACGAAGAACATGCCCCATTTCATACCGGCGTATTCAATGTGGTAACCGTCGGCCAGTTCCTGTTCTGCTTCCGGCTGGTCGAACGGGTGACGGTGAGTCACGGCAACGCCAGCGATGAAGAAGGTACAGAAGCCGAAGAACTGCGGAATGATGAACCACAGGTTCTGCGCCTGGTACTCGACGATGTCGCGCATGTTGAACGAGCCGACCTGAACCACGATGCCCATCAGCGCAAGGCCCATGAACACTTCGTAGGACACGGTCTGCGCCGAGGCGCGCAAGCTGCCGAGCAGGGCGAACTTGTTGTTGCTCGACCAGCCGGCGAACAGCACCGCGTAGACCGACAGACCGGCCATGGCGAAGAAGAACAGCAGGCCGATGTTCAGATCCGCCACGCCCCAGGTCGGGGTGATCGGGATGATTGCGAAGGCGATCAGCAGGGCCGACATGGCGACCACCGGTGCCAGGGTGAAGATCACCTTGTCGGCAAACGGCGGGGTCCAGTCTTCCTTGAAGAACATCTTGAGCATGTCGGCGGCGATCTGGAACATGCCGAACGGGCCAACGCGGTTCGGACCGTAACGGTCCTGCCACCAGCCCAGCAGGCGACGTTCGACAAAGCTCAGCAAGGCGCCTGCGACCACCACGGCCAGCAGGATCACGATGGCTTTGATGACCGTCAGGATCACATCGATCACTTCAGGGGTGAACCAGGTCATTGCGCTGCCTCCTGCAGACCGTCGACGGACACGCCGGCGAATGCCGGTGGAATGCCGGCGATGCCCGCAGGCAGTGCCACCAGACCGGCGCCCAGTTCTTCCTTGATGCGCAGCGGCAGACGCAGGGTCTGGCCGGCCACGTTCAGGCTCAGCAGGGCACCGTCGTTGACGCCCAGGCGATCCGCTTCGGATTTCGCCAGTGCCACGTAAGGGGCCGGAATGCGCTCTTGCACCGGGGCGGCTTTCGAAGAGTTTTCTTCGCTGCCGAACAGGTGGAAGAACGGCACGGCTTGCCAGGTACCCGGCGCCGGGTTGAATGCACGCGGCGCAGCGGCGAACCAGTTCAGCGAGTCGCCAGTGCTTTCGATCAGGCGGGTGCCCGGATCGCCAGCACGCAGGTGACCACCGACCTCGTCCTGAAACTTGTTCCACGCTTGTGGCGAGTTCCAGCCCGGCGACCAGGCAAACGGCACCTGCTGACGCGGTTCGGCAGAGCCCGAGTAACCTTCCATGGAGAAGGCAAACGCGGTGTCGTGGTCTTGCGGCATGCGCGGTTCGTGGACGCTGATGTCGGCGCGCATCGCGGTGCGACCGGAATAACGCAGCGGCTCACGCGCCAGTTTCAGACCCTTGATGCGGAACGCAGCTGAAGGGGCTGCATCGACGATACGTGCCAGCTGTTCGGTGCTCGAAGCCACGGCAGCGGTAACGTGGTCGAGTTGCGTCCAGTCGATCGGCTGGTTCAGCAGGGTCGCACGCAGGGCGTGCAGCCAGCGCCAGCCTTCGTGAACGAGGATGCTCGCGTCCAGATATTGCGGATCGAAAACCTGGAAGAAGCGCTGGGCGCGGCCTTCCTGGCTGACCAGCGTACCGTCGCCCTCGGCAAAGCTCGCCGCTGGCAGAACCAGGTGCGCGCGATCAGTGGTGGCGGTTTTCTGATGGTCGGCAGCGATCACCACTTTCGCGGCGTTCAGTGCGGCATCGACTTTGGTTTTGGCAGTGCGGGTGTACAGATCGTTTTCCAGCACGACGATCGCATCGGCCTTGCCATCGATCACCGCTTGCAGCGCGGCGTCGACCGATTCGCCACCGAGCATGGCCAGGCCGAGGCTGTTGGCTTCCGGCACGATCAGGCTGATCGAACCGTTCTTCTCGCGCAGCTTCAGGGCTTTGGCGATGTTCGCGGCAGCTTCGATCAAGGCTTTGGAGCCCAGCGAAGTACCGGCGATGATCAGCGGACGCTTGGCCGCGAGCAGGGCGTCGGCGATGCGCTGCGCCAGTTCCAGCGCTTCAGCGTCCAGACCTTCAACGGCCGGAGCGCTGGCATCCAAAGCGTGAGCAACGGCGAAACCGATGCGTGCCAGATCGTCTGGAGCGGCGTGTACACATTCTTCAGCGACGTCGTCGAGCTTGGTTTCGGCGAGGCTGGCGATGAACAGCGGGTTCAGCGCGTGCTGACCGATGTTCTTCACTGCCGCGTCGAGCCAAGGCTGGACGCGCATGGCTTCGGCCATGTCTTCAGCCTTGCCCTTGACCGACTGACGCAGGGCCAGCGCCATACGCGCGGCGGTCTGGGTCAGATCTTCGCCGAGGACGAAGATCGCGTCGTGGTCTTCGATGTCGCGCATGTTCGGCACGGGCAGCGGGCTGTCTTTGAGCACCTGCAGGACCAGACGGATGCGCTCCAGTTCGGAGGCTTCGATACCCGAGTAGAAGTGCTCGGCGCCGACCAGTTCGCGCAACGCATAGTTGCTTTCGAGGCTGGCACGCGGCGAACCGATACCGACGATGTTGCGGCCGCGCAGCAGGTCGGCGGCTTTATCCAGCGCGTCGTCCAGGCTCAGCTTGGTGCCGTCGGCCAGCAGCGGCTGACGTGGGCGGTCGGTGCGGTTGACGTAGCCATAACCGAAACGGCCACGGTCGCAGAGGAAGTACTGGTTCACCGAACCGTTGAAACGGTTTTCGATGCGACGCAGTTCACCGTAACGCTCGCCCGGCGAAATGTTGCAACCGCTCGAGCAGCCATGGCAGATGCTTGGGGCAAACTGCATGTCCCATTTACGGTTGTAGCGCTCGGAGTGAGTCTTGTCGGTGAACACACCGGTCGGGCAGACCTCGGTGAGGTTGCCGGAGAACTCGCTTTCGAGGGTGCCGTCTTCAACGCGACCGAAGTACACGTTGTCGTGGGCGCCGAACACACCGAGGTCGGTGCCGCCGGCGTAGTCCTTGTAGAAACGCACGCAGCGGTAGCAGGCGATGCAGCGGTTCATTTCGTGGGAAATGAACGGGCCCAGTTGCTGGTTCTGGTGGGTGCGTTTGCTGAAGCGATAACGGCGCTCGTTGTGGCCGGTCATCACGGTCATGTCTTGCAGGTGGCAGTGACCACCTTCCTCGCACACCGGGCAGTCGTGCGGGTGGTTGGTCATCAGCCATTCGACAACGCTGGCGCGGAACGCCTTGGATTCTTCATCGTCGATGGAGATCCAGGTGTTGTCGGTGGCAGGCGTCATGCAGGACATGACGATGCGACCGCGGGTGTCGTTTTCGTCGGTGTACTGCTTGACCGCGCACTGGCGGCAGGCCCCGACGCTACCAAGCGCGGGGTGCCAGCAGAAATATGGAATGTCGAGGCCCAGCGACAGACATGCCTGTAACAGGTTGTCTGCCCCGTCGACTTCGAGCGCTTTGCCGTCTACGTGGATAGTGGCCATGGTTCAAAGGTCTTCGTTGGCCCGGTGTCAGCGGGCGTGGCTAATGGAATCTTGTTATGCGTCCGAATCCAGTCAGCCCCGAAAGGCGTCATCGGACGAAAGGCGAAGGGCACGGACCCTTCGCCTTTTTAAGCGTTTACGCGCCGACTACGATCGGCCTTGCCAGAGGCGGGACGGCGGCGCTGACAGGCGCGATACCGGCTTCGAACTCTGGACGGAAGTATTTGATGGCACTGCCCAATGGCTCCACGGCACCCGGTGCGTGAGCACAGAAGGTCTTGCCCGGGCCGAGGAAACCGACCAGACCCAGCAGGGTCTCGATGTCGCCGGGCTGACCGCGGCCTTCTTCGATGGCCATCAGCAGCTTGACGCTCCATGGCAGGCCATCGCGGCACGGTGTGCAGAAACCGCAGGATTCGCGGGCGAAGAACTGCTCCATGTTGCGCAGCAGCGAGACCATGTTGACGCTGTCGTCCACGGCCATCGCCAGACCGGTACCCATACGGGTGCCGACCTTGGCAATGCCACCGGCATACATTTGTGCGTCGAGGTGTTCTGGCAGGAGGAAACCGGTACCGGCGCCACCTGGCTGCCAGGCCTTGAGCTTGAAGCCGTCGCGCATGCCGCCGGCGTAATCTTCGAACAACTCGCGACCGGTGACGCCGAACGGCAGTTCCCACAGGCCAGGGTTCTTGACCTTGCCGGAGAAGCCCATGAGCTTGGTGCCCATGTCTTCGGAGCCTTCGCGGGCCAGCGATTTGTACCAGTCAACGCCGTCGGCAATAATCGCCGGCACGTTGCACAGGGTTTCGACGTTGTTCACGCAGGTCGGCTTGCCCCAAACGCCAACGGCGGCAGGGAAGGGCGGCTTGGAGCGCGGGTTGGCGCGGCGGCCTTCGAGGGAGTTGATCAGTGCGGTTTCTTCACCGCAGATGTAACGCCCGGCGCCAGTGTGGACGAACAGCTCGAAATCGAAACCGCTGCCCAGAATATTCTTGCCCAGCAGGCCCGCAGCCTTGGCTTCTTCCACGGCACGGTTGAGGTGCTTGGCGGCGGTGGTGTATTCGCCGCGCAGGAAGATATAGCCACGGTAGGTTTTCAGCGCGCGAGCACTGATCAGCATGCCTTCGATCAGCAGATGGGGCAGTTGCTCCATCAGCATGCGGTCTTTCCAGGTGTTCGGCTCCATCTCGTCCGCGTTGCACAGCAGGTAGCGGATGTTGATGGATTCGTCCTTGGGCATCAGACCCCACTTCACGCCAGTGGGGAAGCCTGCACCGCCGCGACCTTTGAGGCCGGCGTCTTTCACGGTCTGGACGATGGCGTCCTGATCCATGTCGGCGAAGGCTTTGCGCGCAGCGGCGTAACCGTTCTTGGCCTGGTATTCGTCGAGCCACACGGCTTCGCCGTCATCGCGCAGACGCCAGGTCAGCGGGTGAGTCTCGGCCGAGCGCTGAATGCGGTTGGCAGGACCAAAAGATGTCAGGGTCATACGTAGCCCTCGAGCAGTTTGGCCACGCCAGCAGGCTGCACGTCGCCAAAGGTGTCGTCGTCGATCATCAGCGCCGGTGCCTTGTCGCAGTTGCCGAGGCAGCAGACAGGCAGCAGGGTGAAACGACCGTCGGCGGTGGTCTGACCCAGGCCGATGCCCAGATTGTTCTGGATTTCGCTGACCACCGACTCGTGGCCGCCGATGTAGCAGACCATGCTGTCGCAGACGCGAATGATGTGGCGGCCAACCGGTTGACGGAAGATCTGGCTGTAGAACGTCGCCACGCCTTCAACGTCGCTGGCCGGGATGCCGAGGATCTCGCCGATCGCGTACAAGGCACCGTCCGGCACCCAGCCGCGTTCCTTCTGAACGATCTTCAGGGCTTCGATCGACGCCGCGCGCGGGTCTTCGTAGTGATGCAACTCGTGCTCGATGGCCGAGCGCTCGGTTTCACTCAAGGTGAAACGGTCTGTCTGGATAAGCGTGCTGTTCATGCTTAGCGGTCCACGTCGGCCATAACGAAGTCGATACTACCCAGGTACGCAATCAAGTCCGCGACCATGCTGCCTTTGATCACCGAAGGGATCTGCTGCAGGTGCGGGAAGCTCGGAGTGCGGATCCGGGTACGGTAGCTCATGGTGCCGCCGTCGCTCGTCAGGTAATAACTGTTGATACCCTTGGTCGCTTCGATCATCTGGAAGGATTCGTTGGCCGGCATGACCGGGCCCCACGAAACCTGCAGGAAGTGCGTGATCAGGGTTTCGATGTGCTGCAGCGTGCGCTCTTTCGGCGGCGGCGTGGTCAGCGGGTGATCCGCCTTGTACGGGCCTTCCGGCATGTTGCGCATGCACTGGTCGATGATCTTGATGCTCTGGCGCATCTCTTCGACGCGGACCATGCAGCGGTCGTAGGCATCGCCGTTGACGGCCAGCGGCACTTCGAATTCGAAGTTCTCGTAGCCCGAGTACGGACGCGCTTTACGCAGGTCGAAATCGCAACCGGTCGAACGCAGGCCAGCACCGGTGACGCCCCATTCCAGGGCCTCTTTGGTGTTGTAGGCAGCGACGCCGACGGTACGACCCTTGAGGATGCTGTTCTGCAGGGCGGCCTTGGTGTATTCGTCCAGACGCTTGGGCATCCACTCGACGAAGTCCTTGACCAGTTTTTCCCAGCCGCGCGGCAGGTCGTGGGCGACGCCACCGATGCGGTACCAGGCCGGGTGCAGACGGAAACCGGTGATCGCTTCGATCACCGTGTACGCCTTCTGGCGGTCGGTGAAGGTGAAGAACACCGGTGTCATCGCGCCGACGTCCTGGATGTAGGTACCCAGGAACAGCAGGTGGCTGGTGATCCGGAAGAACTCGGCCATCATGATGCGGATGACGTCGACCTTCTGCGGCACCTTGATGCCGGCCAGCTTTTCGACCGAGAGCACGTACGGCAGGTTGTTCATCACGCCGCCAAGGTAGTCGATGCGGTCGGTGTACGGAATGTAGCTGTGCCAGGACTGACGCTCGCCCATCTTCTCGGCGCCACGGTGGTGGTAACCGATGTCCGGGACGCAATCGACGATTTCTTCACCGTCCAGCTGCAGGATGATACGGAACGCACCGTGCGCCGAAGGGTGGTTCGGGCCGAGGTTGAGGAACATGTAGTCCTCGTTGGCGCCGGAACGCTTCATGCCCCAGTCTTCAGGGCAGAAACGCGCGGCTTCTTCCTCAAGCTGCTGCTTGGCGAGGTTGAGGCTGAACGGATCGAATTCGGTGGCGCGCGCCGGGAAGTCCTTGCGCAGCGGGTGACCTTCCCAGGTCGGCGGCATCATGATGCGCGACAGGTGCGGGTGGCCTTTGAAGTCGATGCCGAACATGTCCCAGACTTCACGCTCGTACCAGTTGGCGTTCGGCCAGATGCTGGTGACGGAAGGCATGCTGAGGTCGCCTTCGGACAAGGCCACCTTGATCATCACGTCACTGTTACGTTCCAGCGACATGAGGTGATAGAACACGGTGAAATCGGCGCCGGTCGGCAGCCCTTGACGCTTGGTGCGCAGACGCTCGTCCACGCCGTGCAGGTCATAGAGCATGACGTACGGCTTGGGTAGGTTGCGCAGGAAAGTAAGGACTTCAACCAGTTTGGCGCGGGCCACCCACAGCACCGGCATGCCGGTGCGGGTTGCCTGAGCGGTGAACGCCTCGGCGCCAAAGCGGTTGTTCAATTCGACGACCACATCCTGGTCGTCTGCCTTGTAAGGCGGGATGTACAGAGCACTGCCTGTAGTCATGGTTATTTTTTCGCTTTCGGT
Organism: Pseudomonas retamae; assembly: GCF_043496865.1. Taxonomy (NCBI): domain Bacteria; kingdom Pseudomonadati; phylum Pseudomonadota; class Gammaproteobacteria; order Pseudomonadales; family Pseudomonadaceae; genus Pseudomonas; species Pseudomonas retamae. Next base: position 97,729 of record NZ_JBIEIL010000015.1, on the reverse strand, counting down.
CAACGTAAAGAATGAAGCCAGCTTCTCGTTACTAAGAACAGATCTGGATCAGACTTCGTCAGGGCTGCGCAGATTGGTGACTGCGATTCGCTGTTCGCGGCGCTGTTCCTTCTGCGAAGGCATGTCGGCGCGATACACGCCTTGATCACCAACGACCCAGGAAAGCGGACGACGCTCCTGTCCAATCGATTCCTGCAACAGCATCAAGCCTTGCAGAAATGCTTCCGGACGGGGCGGGCAGCCAGGTACGTAGACGTCCACGGGCAGGAACTTGTCCACGCCTTGAACCACGGAGTAGATGTCGTACATGCCACCGGAGTTGGCGCAGGAACCCATGGAAATTACCCATTTCGGTTCAAGCATCTGCTCGTAGAGACGCTGAATGATCGGCGCCATCTTGATGAAGCAGGTACCGGCGATAACCATGAAGTCGGCCTGACGCGGCGAGGCCCGGATCACTTCGGCGCCAAAGCGCGCGATGTCGTGGGGCGCCGTGAAGGCGGTGGTCATTTCCACGTAGCAGCACGACAGGCCGAAGTTGTACGGCCACAGGGAGTTTTTACGCCCCCAGTTGACCGCGCCACTCAGCACGTCTTCCAGCTTGCCCATGAAAATGTTTTTGTGGACTTGATCTTCTAACGGATCGGCAACGGTTTCCCGCTGGCCAATCGGATACTGCTCGTTAGGAGCATCGGGGTCGATCCTGGTGAGATTGTATTGCATTGCCAAAGCCTCATTGTTTCAGCTTCGCCTGCCGCTTGCGACGAGCTTCCGGAGCCCAGTCAAGGGCGCCCACTCGGAACAGGTAGACAAGACCTGCCAACAGAATTGCTATGAAAACGAGAGCTTCGACGAATCCGGTCCAGCCGCTTTCGCGGACGGACACAGACCATGCAAAGAGAAAGAGGGCTTCGATATCGAAGATCACGAAGAGCATCGCGACCAGATAGAATTTGGCTGAGAGCCGCAAGCGGGCGCCACCGGTAGGTAGCATGCCCGACTCGAACGGTTCGTTTTTGCTGCGACCCCAGGCTTTTGACCCGAGGAGGCTGGAGACCCCAAGCATGAAGGCGCAGAGGCCGACGACACCCAGAAGGAAAATGGCAAAGCCCCAGTTGTGGGCCATGAGTCCTGTCGCTTCGGGCATGCTGGTAATCCTTAACAGAGAGCAAAGGTCTCTGAGCTTGATAAAGAAATAAGGCAGTGACGATATGTCGCAGCAATCAATCGGGCTGATTTTATGGCTAAACACCCGGCAAGTAAAATTCCTGTAGCGAAATTATTTATTGGAATAAGGACATAGCGGCCTTCGAAACCCTTTCGGCCCAGGCTTTACGGGCGTCAGGCGGTTTTCCACGAATAATGTTTTGTTCGAACGGTAATGATCAAAGTTGCGTCTAAATGATAATTGATATCGTTTGAGTGGGATTTGTAACTGTTTATCGGGTGAGGGGCTGGGAAGTTGTCTTACTTGCGCGTTACTGCAAGTAGCAAAGCCTACCGTTGTAGCGGAAATTTCTGACGCTTGTGGCGCGTCAGATCAATGTTTTGTGCTGACGCCGCATATCCCCTGGGGGGCGAGCCTGCTCGCGAAAGCGTCGGGTCAGTCACCGGATGTGCAACCTGGCGAAAAGCCTTCGCGAGCAGGCTCGCTCCCACAGGGGGTTGAGGTGATTCAGAGATAACTGCAGACAAAAAAACGCCCCGAACCAGTCGGGGCGTCAGTCTTGCGGCTCTGCGGTTAGCTTTTTATTCGATCCGCAAAGGCCGTTTGCTCAGTGAAGCGCTATCAGTGGAACTGTTCTTCTTCGGTCGAACCGGTCAGCGCGGTTACCGAGGACGAGCCGCCCTGGATCACGGTGGTCATGTCGTCGAAGTAGCCAGTGCCCACTTCCTGCTGGTGCGCCACGAAGGTGTAACCCTTGGCGGCATCAGCGAATTCCTGCTCTTGCAGCTTCACGTAGGCAGTCATGTCGTTGCGGGCGTAGTCGTGCGCCAGGTTGAACATGCTGTGCCACATGTTGTGAATGCCGGCCAGGGTGATGAACTGGTGCTTGTAGCCCATAGCGGACAGTTCGCGCTGGAACTTGGCGATGGTCGCGTCGTCGAGGTTTTTCTTCCAGTTGAAGGAAGGCGAGCAGTTGTACGACAGCAGTTGGTCCGGGTATTCCTTTTTGATCGCTTCAGCGAAGCGACGGGCTTCTTCCAGATCCGGCTTGGCGGTTTCGCACCAGATCAGGTCGGCGTATGGCGCGTAAGCCAGGCCGCGGGCAATCGCCTGGTCCAGACCGGCGCGAACCTTGTAGAAGCCTTCCTGGGTACGCTCGCCAGTCACGAACGGCTGGTCGTACGGGTCGCAGTCGGAAGTCAGCAGGTCCGCGGCGTTGGCATCGGTACGCGCCAGAATGATGGTCGGCGTGCCGGCAACGTCAGCCGCCAGACGCGCAGCGGTCAGCTTCTGTACGGCTTCCTGGGTTGGTACCAGTACCTTGCCGCCCATGTGGCCGCATTTCTTAACCGAGGCCAGCTGGTCTTCGAAGTGAACGCCGGCGGCGCCTGCTTCGATCATGCTCTTCATCAGCTCGTAGGCGTTCAGGACGCCGCCGAAACCGGCTTCAGCGTCCGCCACGATTGGCGCGAAGTAGTCGATGTAGCCGTCGTCACCCGGGTTCTTGCCGGCTTTCCACTGGATCTGGTCAGCACGACGGAACGAGTTGTTGATGCGCTTGACCACGGTCGGCACCGAGTCCACCGGGTACAGCGACTGGTCCGGGTACATGGATTCTGCGGAGTTGTTGTCCGCAGCCACTTGCCAGCCCGACAGGTAGATCGCCTGGATACCGGCTTTGACCTGCTGAACAGCCTGGCCGCCGGTCAGGGCGCCCATGCAGTTGACGAAATCTTTCTCAGGACGGAAGGACGGCTTGGCACCCTGGGTCACCAGGTTCCACAGCTTCTCGGCGCCCATCTTCGCAAAGGTGTGCTCAGGCTGGACCGAGCCACGCAGACGGACCACGTCAGCAGCGGAGTAAGTGCGTGTCACGCCTTTCCAGCGCGGGTTCTCAGCCCAGTCTTTTTCGAGGGCTGCAATTTGCTGTTCGCGTGTCAGTGCCATGGAGATAAACCTCGTCGCGTCTTTATTGAAAAGTTGTTCTGCGGTGGAAAATTCCTGCGCTCGCTGACCAGAAGCTTAGGTGGTCAAGTCGGATTCGGCGGGGTAGGCGACGGGATGAACGATGGGCTCGAGGGGAAGTGAGCAGGTAGTGGCGCGATGCGGGCGCATTCCGGCGTCGTGGGCCTTTATGCGGTCTGCAGCGTGAAGCCGGGTTACCTAAATACGCTTCCGTCCCTCGGGACAACTTCGTTCCAGTCGGCAACCTCGTCAAACACACCTTGTGGGCGGTACAGACACGAAACGGCTCGCGGGGTAGATGCGGGCGGCGCTTCGAAGGCCCTTGCCAGGGCCTCTGATTAGCGGGAGCGAGGCCATCATGCCCGCGCTTTTTTTTCGCGTCAAACGTTTTGTAGTGCTTTTTTTCAAGCACTACATCTTTGGTCTAATACGACTAATCAGTCAGTTTTTGGTGCTTTAGTCCAGTGCGTCGACTTTCACCCGCAGGGTCATGTCATCCCGGCCTTGTGTCGAGTAGCTGCGGGTCAGGCCCTGTTTATCGGCCTGGGTCTGGCTGTTGACGCCCGCCAGGGTGATCCATTCGCCGAGGCGCCCGGTGACGGTTGTGTCGGTACTCTGAACGTTCACTACATCTGGACGTTCCTGGCTCATGCGGTCACGGTTGGTACTGATCGCCAGATGCACGGTCTCGCCAGTGACGCTGGCGGTGACGTAGAAACCCTGGGTGACGTTGCGGTATTGAGTCTCGCTGCTGTAGCCACCGTAGGAATCGCTTTGGGTGTTGGTGATCGGCACGCTCTGGCCAACCTGAATCAGCGCCGGAGTGCCTTCGCTGGTCTGCACTTGCTGCACGCCGCCGTTGCGGCTGGTGGTGCTGCGGCTGATGATCCGGGTCTGGTTCGGCTGGGCGCCATTGACCGAATAACCTTCGTCGCCGCGGCCATTGTTTTCGTTGGTGTCAACGGTGATCAGCAGGCGCTTTGGTGCGGTATCGAGTTGCGCGAGCAAATCTTTCAGTTCCTGAATCTTGCCCGGCTCGGCCTTGACGATCAGTTGGTTGCCGTAAGCGCTGACCTGGCCGTCCTGGCCGATGAAGTCCTGCGCGACTGGCAGCATGTCAGCGCTGGTGTGGTATTTGAGGGGCACGATTTCTGTGGCTGCCAGCACCGAAAAGCTGCAGCCGAGCAGCAGGGTGGTGAGCAGTGTGCGTAGGGACATGTCCGTTATCTCCGCGTTCGAAAGGCTTGATATTGCCAGTTTGTCGGCCCGGGGTGGAGCAAGTTGAATCGTAGACAGCAAAACGCCCCGGCATCGTTGGATGGCGGGGCGTTTAGTGGTGTTCTCAAGGGCCCCTTCGCGAGCAGGCTCGCTCCCACATTGGATCTCGGCCGGACACCAAACTTGTGTTCACTGATTATCCCTTGTGGGAGCGAGCCTGCTCGCGAAAGCCGCGACGCGGTCTTAAGCCGAATGCCGAACCATGTCGACATGCGGAATCCCGGCTTCGAGGAATTCCTCGCTGACCAGGCTGAAGCCCAGGCGCTCGTAGAACGCCGTGGCCTGCACCTGCGCGCTGAGCATTTGCTGCTTCAGGCCGCGCGCTTCCGCTTCGGCGATGACCGCTTGCATCAATGCGTCGCCGACCTTCATGCCGCGCCAGTCTTTGAGCACCGAAACCCGGCCGATGTGCCCATCGGCCAGCAAGCGCGCGGTGCCGATCGGGTAGTCGCCTTCAAACGCCAGAAAATGCACGGCGGTCGCGTCGTCCGCGTCCCACTCAAGCTCGGGTGGCACCGATTGTTCGGCGATGAACACCGTTTCACGAATGCGCCGGATCTCGGCGTTGTCCTTTTGCCAGTCTGCGACACGAACGCGAATTTTATTCATCGGCGAACCCCAGGCTACCTTGCTTGACCAGCTCGCAGAGCAGGCTGCGGCCGTCTTCGTCGTTCAGCCAGTCACCGAGGTTGTCGGTGTGCAAGGCGTCAGCGGCGCAGATCAGTTTCAGCAGTTCGCGCAGCTTGCCCGGCAGATAGCGGCTCTGGCCACTGGCGAACAGCAGCAGGTCGTCATCGACTTCCGACCAGGCCAGACGCGCGCTCGGGTTGCGAATCAGCACGGCACCGTCCTGCAGGGCGGCGAGGAAATCTTCCTCTTCGACGTCTTCCGGGCCCACTACCAGTTCCGGGTAGCGCGGCTCGGTCATGTACTGGCCGAACCAGGTCAGCAGCAGGCGCTCGTCGCTCATGTGTTCGGCGAGCAGGCTTTTCAGGCGGTCCAGCGCATCGTGCTGGATCTGATGCGGATCAGCGGCCGGCTTGGCGTCAGCGTCGGTGTAGCGCTCTTCGTCAGTCAGGAACTGGCTGAGGAAGTCGGTGAAGTGGGTCAGTACTTCAGCGGCGCTCGGCGCGCGGAAGCCGACCGAGTAGGTCATGCAGTTGTCGACCGCGACACCGCAGTGAGCCAGGCGCGGCGGCAGGTAGAGCATGTCGCCCGGTTCCAGGACCCATTCTTCGGTCTGTTCGAATTCGGCGAGGATGCGCAAGTCGGCGTGTTGCAGCAGCGGGCTCTCGGAATCGCACATCTGGCCGATTTTCCAGTTGCGCTTGCCGTGGCCTTGCAGCAGGAACACGTCGTAGTTATCGAAGTGTGGGCCAACGCTGCCACCGGGAGCGGCGAAGCTGATCATCACATCGTCGACGCGCCAGCTCGGCAGAAAGCGGAAGTTTTCCAGCAGCTCACTGACTTCCGGGACGAACTGGTCGACCGCTTGTACCAGCAGGGTCCACTCTTTTTCCGGCAGTTTGCTGAACTCGTCTTCGGCGAACGGGCCACGACGCAGCTCCCATGGGCGCTCGCCGTGCTCGATGACCAGGCGCGATTCGACTTCTTCTTCCAGGGCCAGGCCGGCCAGCTCGTCGGCGTCGATCGGGCTTTCGAAGTCAGGAATCGCCTGACGGATCAGCAGGGGTTTTTTCTGCCAGTAGTCACGCAGGAATTCGCGTGCCGTGAGGCCGCCCAGAAGTTGAAGAGGAATGTCGGAATTCATATGTAACCTATTGAAAAAAAGCACTTTTCAGACGGGAATAAAAACGCCCGGCGCGGCCGGGCGTCTTGAACGGGGCAAACGGTCGATCAGATGCGTTTGGCTTGTGCCACAGCGTTGCCGATGTAGTTGGCCGGGGTCAGTTGCTTGAGCTCGGCTTTCGCTTCGGCTGGCATGTCCAGGCCATCGATGAAAGTCTGCAGCGCTTCAGGGCTGATGCCCTTGCCGCGGGTCAGTTCTTTCAGCTTTTCGTACGGGTTTTCGATGTTGTAGCGGCGCATCACGGTCTGGATCGGCTCGGCCAACACTTCCCAGCAGGCGTCGAGGTCAGCGGCAATCTTCTGCTCGTTGAGTTCGAGTTTGCTGATGCCTTTGAGGCTGGCTTCGTAGGCGATCACGCTGTGGGCGAAGCCGACACCGAGGTTGCGCAGAACGGTGGAGTCGGTCAGGTCGCGCTGCCAGCGGGAGATTGGCAGTTTGCTCGCCAAGTGCTGGAACAATGCGTTGGCGATGCCCAGGTTGCCTTCGGAGTTTTCGAAGTCGATCGGGTTGACCTTGTGCGGCATGGTCGACGAACCGATTTCGCCAGCGATGGTGCGCTGCTTGAAATAACCCAGGGAAATGTAGCCCCAGATGTCGCGGTCGAAGTCGATCAGAATGGTGTTGAAACGCGCGATCGCGTCGAACAGCTCGGCGATGTAGTCGTGCGGTTCGATCTGCGTAGTGTACGGGTTGAAGCCCAGGCCCAGCTCGTCTTCGATGAAGGCGCGAGCGTTGGCTTCCCAGTCGATCTGCGGGTAGGCCGACAGGTGCGCGTTGTAGTTGCCGACAGCGCCGTTGATCTTGCCCAGCAGCGGTACGGCAGCGACTTGCGCGATCTGCCGCTCGAGACGGTAAACCACGTTGGCCAGCTCTTTGCCCAAAGTGGTCGGCGAAGCCGGCTGACCGTGGGTGCGCGACAGCATCGGCACGTCAGCGAAACGGATGGCCAGTTCGCGGATGGCGTTGGCGGTCTGGCGCATCAGCGGCAGCATCACGTCGTCACGACCTTCGCGCAGCATCAGCGCGTGGGACAGGTTGTTGATGTCTTCGCTGGTGCAGGCAAAGTGGATGAACTCGCTGACCTTGGCCAGCTCCGGCAGCTTGGCCGCCTGCTCCTTGAGCAGGTATTCGATCGCTTTGACGTCGTGGTTGGTGGTGCGCTCGATCTCTTTGACGCGCTCGGCGTGCTCCAGCGAGAAGTTTTCAGCCAGTTCATTGAGAACGGCGTTGGCCTCGGCGGAGAAGGCCGGTACTTCAGGGATACCGGCGTGGGCGGCCAGGCGCTGGAGCCAGCGCACTTCAACCAGAACGCGGGCACGGATCAGGCCGTACTCGCTGAAAATCGGGCGCAGGGCCTGGGTTTTGCCGGCGTAGCGGCCGTCAACAGGGGAAACCGCAGTGAGCGAAGAGAGCTGCATGGGGTGTTCTCGGACAGTCGGGCAACGAAATGGGGCGCGTATCATACATGAAAAAATCCGCCGGTCCGTCGCCAACTGACCGGCGTATTACGCGTTACAGACTACAAAACTCGTATTACGCGGCGTTTACTCGCTGCGCATCAGCGGATACAGCTCTTTGAGCAACTTGCGCCGGCTGATCACCAATTGCCAGCGATGCCCGCCGAGCTGGCGCCACAGACGCGCCGAACGGATCCCGGCCAGCAGCAGCGCGCGAATCTTCGAGGCGTTGCTCGGTTGCTGCAGGTTGCGCATGTCGCCGTGCACCTGAATGCGCTGGCGTAAGGTGCTCAGGGTGTCCTGATACAGCGCGCCGCAAGCAGCCACGACGTTTTCGTGGGCCGGACCGAAGTGCTCGACCTGCGACTGGATCTGCGGCAACCGCTTGCTGATGGTGTCGAGCATGTCGTCGCGCTTGGCCAGTTGACGTTCCAGGCCGAGCATCGACAGCGCATAACGCAGCGGCTCGCGCTGCAAGGTGCTCGGGTCGCGCTCCAAAGCGCCAATCAGCGCGCGATAGCCTTCGCGCAGATTGATGTCGTCGCCGCCGTATACGTCCAGCGTGTCTTTCGGGTCGCGCACCAGCAGGCTGCCGAGCATGCAGCTCAGGCCGGCTTCGTTGGTCTGGCCGGTCTTGGCGATGCGGTCGACCAGCACGGCGGCGAGAAACACGCCGCCGAGCGCCGTCAGTTGCTCCTGAGTCGGGCTCATGCCTGGCCGCTCCATGGCTCGGCGACTTCGATCACGCCGCCACCGAGGCAGATTTCACCGTCATAGAACACCACCGATTGGCCCGGCGTCACCGCGCGTTGCGGCTCGTCGAACACGGCGCGATAGCCGCTGGCGGTTTTCTCCAGGGTGCAGGCCTGATCGCTCTGGCGGTAACGCACTTTGGCGGTCAGGCGCAGCGGCTGGCTCAGGTCGATCGGGTTGACCCAGTAGATGTCCGAAGCGAGCAGGGCGCCGGAGAACAGCCACGGATGGTTGTTGCCCTGGCCGACGATCAGTTCGTTGACATCCAGATCCTTGCGCAGCACGTACCACGGTTCATCGCCGGCGTCTTTCAAGCCGCCGATGCCAAGGCCTTGGCGCTGGCCGATGGTGTGGTACATCAAACCGTGGTGACGGCCGATGACTTCGCCTTCGGTGGTTTTGATCTCGCCCGGTTGCGCCGGCAGGTATTGCTTGAGGAAGTCGCTGAAACGCCGCTCGCCGATGAAGCATATCCCGGTGGAATCCTTCTTCTTCGCGGTCGCCAGTTCGTATTTCTCGGCAATCGCACGCACTTCAGGCTTTTCCAGTTCGCCGACCGGGAACAGGGTCTTGGCGATCTGTTCACCGCCAACCGCGTGCAGGAAGTAGCTCTGATCCTTGTTCGGGTCGAGGCCCTTGAGCAGTTCGGTGCGGCCATCGATGTCACGGCGGCGCACGTAGTGGCCGGTGGCGATCAGGTCGGCGCCGAGCATCATCGCGTAGTCGAGGAACGCTTTGAACTTGATTTCGCGGTTGCACAGGATGTCCGGGTTCGGCGTGCGTCCGGCCTTGTATTCGGCCAGGAAGTGCTCGAACACGTTGTCCCAGTACTCAGCGGCGAAGTTGGCGGTGTGCAGCTTGATGCCGATCTTGTCGCAGACAGCCTGAGCATCCGCCAGGTCGTCCATGGCGGTGCAGTATTCCGTTCCGTCGTCTTCTTCCCAGTTCTTCATGAACAGGCCTTCCACTTCATACCCCTGCTCGATCAGCAGTAGAGCGGAAACGGAAGAGTCCACGCCGCCGGACATGCCGACAATGACGCGCTTCTTGGATGTGTCAGAAGGGGCTGGATCACGCATAGGGATTCAATGAGTGTCTTGGAAAAGGGCGCGATTCTAGCAGGCTCGCGGCCGCAAGGCTAAAGGGAAGGGCGGATCAGTTCGAGGCTGAAGTGATGACCGGCCAGATAATCGTCGATGCAGCGCATGATCAACTCGCTGCGCCAGTTGTCCCGCTGGGCCAATAATTCGTCGCGGCTCAGCCACTTGGCGCCGAGGATGCCGTCGTCGAGCTGATAGTCCGGGTGGTGATTTACGGCTTTGGCGCTGAAGCACACACGCTGGTAAGTCACGCCGTTGCTCGGCGCGGTGTACAGATAAATGCCGATGACGCCGGTGGGTTCTACGTCCCAGCCGGTTTCTTCGAGGGTTTCGCGCACGGCGGCTTCGATCAGAGTTTCATCCGGATCGAGATGCCCGGCGGGCTGATTGAGCACATTGCGCCCGGCCTTGTGCTCTTCGACCATCAGAAAGCGACCGTTGTCCTCGACAATGGTGGCGACGGTTATGTGGGGTAGCCATTCCATAAAACCTTCCTCAATATCCAGGTTAAAACCCGACCCCTGTGGGAGCGAGCCTGCTCGCGATAGCGTTGTGTCAGTCAATGAAGATGCTGAATGATAAACGCATTCGCGAGCAGGCTCGCTCCCACAGGGGATTTGTGTTGTGTTCGGAAACACAAACCCCGGCACAAGGCCGGGGTTTGTGATGTTCCTTTACAACCTTAAACCAGCGCAGCAATCGCCGCGTTGAAGGTTGCGCTCGGGCGCATGGCCTGGCTGATCAGCTCGGCGTCGGCGTGGTAGTAACCGCCGATGTCGACTGGCTTGCCCTGAACGGCGTTGAGTTCGGCAACGATGGTTGCCTCGTTCTCGGTCAGGGTTTTGGCCAGAGTCGCGAACTGCGCTTGCAGTGCAGCGTCTTCGGTCTGGGCAGCCAGGGCCTGAGCCCAGTACATCGCCAGATAGAAGTGGCTGCCGCGGTTGTCGATGTTGCCGACTTTGCGCGATGGCGACTTGTTGTTGTCAAGGAACTGGCCGGTGGCCTGGTCCAGAGTCTTCGACAGCACCAGTGCTTTCGGGTTGTTGTAGTTCACACCCAGATGCTCGAGAGAAGCGGCGAGGGCGAGGAACTCACCCAGCGAATCCCAGCGCAGGAAGTTTTCTTCAACCAGTTGCTGCACGTGCTTCGGTGCCGAACCGCCAGCGCCGGTTTCGAACAGGCCACCGCCGTTCATCAGCGGCACGATCGACAGCATCTTGGCGCTGGTGCCCAGTTCCATGATCGGGAACAGGTCGGTCAGGTAGTCGCGCAGTACGTTGCCGGTCACCGAAATGGTGTCCTTGCCTTCGCGGGTGCGCTGCAGGGTGTACTTCATGGCATCGACCGGCGCCATGATCTGGATGTCCAGACCGGCGGTGTCATGATCCTTCAGGTAAGCCTGAACCTTCTCGATCACCACGCCATCGTGAGCGCGCATCGGGTCGAGCCAGAAGATCGCCGGCGTGCTGCTGGCGCGAGCGCGGTTGACGGCCAGTTTCACCCAGTCCTGGATCGGCGCGTCTTTGGTCTGGCACATGCGGAAGATGTCGCCGGCTTCAACGGCCTGCTCCATCAGCACGGTGCCTTTGCTGTCGGTGACGCGAACCACGCCGTCAGCCTTGATCTGGAAGGTCTTGTCGTGCGAGCCGTACTCTTCGGCTTTCTTCGCCATCAGACCGACGTTCGGCACGCTGCCCATGGTGGTCGGATCGAACGCGCCATTGGCTTTGCAGTCTTCGATCACCGCCTGATAGATAGTCGCGTAGCAGCGATCCGGGATGACTGCCTTGGTGTCGTGCAACTGACCGTCGGTGCCCCACATCTTGCCGGAGTCACGGATCATCGCCGGCATCGAGGCGTCAACGATGACGTCGCTCGGCACGTGCAGGTTGGTGATGCCCTTGTCGGAGTTGACCATCGCCAGTGCCGGACGCACAGCGTAGACCGCCGCCATGTCGGCTTCGATCTGCGCTTGCTGCTCTGCCGGCAGCGCTTTGATGCGCGCGTACAGGTCACCGATGCCGTTGTTCAGGTTGAAGCCGATCTCGGCCAGCACGTCGGCGTGCTTGGTCAGCGCGTCTTTGTAGAACTCGGCAACGATCTGGCCGAACATGATCGGGTCGGAGACCTTCATCATGGTCGCTTTCAGGTGTACCGAGAGCAGCACGCCCTGGGTCTTGGCGCTTTCGATTTCAGCAGCGATGAACGCACGCAGGGCGTTTTTGCTCATCACGGCGCAGTCGAGAATTTCGCCAGCCTGAACGGTGGTTTTTTCTTTCAGAACGGTCGCAGTACCGTCCTTGGCGATCAGTTCGATCTTCACAGCGTCAGCGGCGTCGATCAGGGCGGCTTTTTCGCTGCCGTAGAAATCGCCGGTGCTCATGTGAGCGACGTGGGACTTGGAGTCTTTGGCCCAGGCGCCCATTTTGTGCGGGTGCTTGCGCGCGTAGTTCTTTACCGACAGCGGAGCGCGACGGTCGGAGTTGCCTTCACGCAGCACCGGGTTCACGGCGCTGCCCTTGACCTTGTCGTAACGCGCCTTGGCGTCTTTGTCGGCGTCGCTGGTCACGGTTTCCGGGTAGTCCGGCAGGTTGTAGCCCTGCGCCTGCAGCTCTTTGATCGCGGCTTGCAGTTGTGGCACCGAAGCGCTGATGTTCGGCAGCTTGATGATGTTGGCTTCAGGCGTAACGGCCAGTTCGCCCAGCTCGGCGAGGTGGTCGGCTACGGCTTTGTCGCCCAGTTGCTCGGGGAAGCTTGCCAGAATGCGCGCTGCAAGAGAGATATCGCGGGTTTCCACGGCGATATCGGCCGAGGCGGTGTAGGCCTCGATGATCGGCAGCAGGGAATAGGTGGCGAGGGCAGGAGCTTCGTCGGTGAAGGTATAGATGATCTTCGAGCGGGTGGGCATATTCGGATTAACTCTCTCTTCTTTGCTAAAGCGTGCGCAGAAACTCGAGGGGCGCCGGGTAAGCGCGTTCGTTCAAAGTCATCCATGAACCGAATGTCGAGATTCTTCGCGGTGATGTTGGGTGCATCAGTAGAGCGTCAAGCAGTCAGGCTGCGGTAACAACCCGACCAATCAGGCGGAAAGTCTCGTGCTAGAGAGGCCAGCCGTCGTGACCCTGTGGTCAGCGGGCGGCATTATACATAGGTAGCTGGCAATCTGCCGATGGTTCATATGCAACGATTCTCGTCCATTGGTCTAAAGGTCGCAGGGCGGTTCCGGGCAAGGACTCGTTACGAATGCTGGAGTTTGGCGCTTTTCCCTTTGCTTTCAGGGTTGTACGAAACGAGATGTGCGCGGCGGCGGAACATAGGGTTTGCGTGTTGATTCAACTGGGTTACGCTCGAAGCAAGCCAGGTGTTCAATCCAAACAATGGAGTTCAGCATGGGTTACAAGAAGATTCAGGTTCCAGCCGTCGGCGACAAAATCACCGTCAATGCAGACCATTCTCTCAATGTTCCTGATAACCCGGTCATCCCCTTCATCGAAGGTGACGGGATTGGTGTCGACATCAGTCCGGTGATGATCAAGGTTGTCGATGCTGCTGTTGAAAAGGCCTACGGCGGCAAGCGCAAGATTTCCTGGATGGAAGTCTACGCCGGGGAAAAAGCCACCCAGGTTTACGATCAGGACACCTGGCTGCCGCAGGAAACCCTCGACGCGGTCAAGGATTACGTCGTTTCCATCAAGGGCCCGCTGACCACGCCGGTCGGTGGCGGCATCCGCTCGCTGAACGTGGCCCTGCGTCAGCAACTCGACCTCTACGTCTGCCTGCGCCCGGTGCGCTGGTTCGAAGGCGTGCCTAGCCCGGTGAAAAAGCCTGGCGACGTCGACATGACCATCTTCCGCGAGAACTCCGAAGACATCTACGCGGGCATCGAGTGGAAAGCCGGTTCGCCGGAGGCCACCAAGGTGATCAAATTCCTTAAAGAAGAAATGGGCGTCACCAAGATCCGTTTCGACGAAAACTGCGGCATCGGCGTCAAGCCGGTTTCCCGCGAGGGCACCAAGCGTCTGGCGCGCAAGGCTCTGCAATATGTGGTCGATAACGATCGCGATTCGCTGACCATCGTGCACAAAGGCAACATCATGAAGTTCACTGAAGGTGCCTTCAAGGAATGGGCCTACGAAGTGGCGGCGGAAGAATTCGGCGCGACCCTTCTGGACGGCGGTCCGTGGATGCAGTTCAAGAATCCGAAAACCGGCAAGAACGTGGTGGTCAAAGACGCCATCGCCGACGCCATGCTCCAGCAGATTCTGCTGCGTCCGGCCGAATACGATGTGATCGCGACGCTAAACCTTAACGGCGACTATCTGTCCGACGCCCTGGCGGCAGAAGTGGGCGGCATCGGTATTGCACCGGGCGCCAACCTGTCCGACACCGTGGCGATGTTCGAGGCCACCCACGGTACCGCGCCGAAATACGCCGGCAAGGATCAGGTCAACCCGGGCTCGCTGATTCTTTCGGCGGAGATGATGCTGCGACACATGGGCTGGACCGAGGCGGCAGATCTGATCATCAAGGGCACCAACGGTGCGATCGGGGCGAAGACTGTGACGTATGACTTTGAGCGCTTGATGGATGGGGCCACGCTGGTTTCGTCTTCGGGGTTCGGGGATGCGTTGATTTCGCATATGTAAAACGTGGGCACTTAAAAACCGCCGGGCTCGATCTGTGAGTTCGGCGGTTTTTTATGGCTGGGTGTCTTGGGTGAGGTTGCTCAGCTCACGACAACAGCGTTGCTGATGGCGCCGGTCGCGGCGGCAGCGGCTCCCGCTGCACCCACAGCGTCATCCACTGTTTTTTTGTCCTGAATCGCGATTGCGTGCAGGCCTTTGGGGCCTTGAAGGAGTTCGAAGTACACCTCTTGGCCGGCCTTTAGAGTTTTATAGCCATCCATCTGGATAGCCGAGTAATGGGCAAACAGGTCTTCTGTCTGGCCGTTCTCGATAATGAATCCAAAACCCTTGGCATTGTTGAACCATTTCACCTTGCCGACAGCCATGCTCAAATCCCTCTGCAACAGTCTCCATCGCTGGAGTATCATCCCGTTCATCCGCAATCGAATTCGATAAAAGAATTGACTCCGCGGATCTTTTTTACCCACTGTGGGCTCTATTGGTTGTAACACCGTTTTCCCGATAGTCAAGGTGACCGGGCAGTCGGAGTTGAAAACGCAGGCAACCGCCCCCACCACTGTATTTGCACAACTGACGAACCTTTCTTTCCATGCATGCAATCAGCCAGATTCGACTAACATTCAATCAGGATCGCCCGCTTCTCCAAAAGGATCTTCCACAGGAGCACGACGACGATTCGGCAGGCGTTGCTGTTCAGGAAGCAAAGCCTGCATTACAGGCGCCGCCAATGTACAAGGTGGTTTTGTTCAACGATGACTACACACCGATGGATTTCGTCGTCGAAGTGCTCGAGGTGTTTTTTAACCTGAATCGCGAGCTGGCGACCAAGGTCATGCTGGCCGTCCATACAGAAGGGCGGGCAGTATGTGGAGTGTTTACCCGCGACATCGCCGAGACAAAGGCCATGCAGGTCAACCAGTACGCCAGGGAAAGCCAGCATCCGCTACTCTGTGAAATCGAGAAGGACGGTTAATCGCCGACCACTTGGGTATGAGGTGAAGCTATGTTAAACCGCGAGCTCGAAGTCACCCTCAATCTAGCCTTCAAGGAGGCTCGTTCGAAGCGTCATGAGTTCATGACCGTCGAACATCTCCTGTTGGCCCTATTGGACAATGAGGCTGCCGCCACCGTTTTGCGTGCCTGCGGCGCGAACCTCGACAAACTCAAGCATGATCTGCAGGAGTTCATCGACTCCACCACGCCATTGATCCCCGTCCATGACGAAGATCGCGAAACCCAGCCAACCCTGGGCTTTCAGCGTGTCCTGCAGCGTGCTGTTTTCCACGTACAGAGCTCGGGCAAACGCGAAGTGACTGGCGCCAACGTGCTGGTCGCCATCTTCAGTGAGCAAGAGAGTCAGGCCGTATTCCTGCTGAAGCAGCAGAGCGTTGCGCGCATTGATGTCGTCAACTACATCGCCCACGGCATTTCCAAAGTGCCGGGGCATGGCGATCACTCTGAAGGTGAACAAGATATGCAGGACGACGAGGGCGGTGAGTCTTCTTCTTCAGGCAATCCTCTGGATGCTTATGCCAGCAACCTCAACGAACTCGCACGCCAGGGTCGTATCGATCCGCTGGTCGGCCGTGAATCGGAAGTCGAGCGCGTCGCGCAGATTCTCGCGCGGCGCCGCAAAAACAATCCGCTGCTGGTCGGCGAGGCGGGCGTGGGTAAAACCGCGATTGCCGAAGGCCTGGCCAAGCGCATTGTCGACAACCAGGTGCCGGATCTGCTGGCGAACAGCGTCGTCTACTCGCTGGATCTTGGCGCGCTGCTGGCAGGCACCAAATACCGCGGTGATTTCGAGAAGCGCTTCAAGGCGTTGCTCAATGAGCTGAAAAAGCGTCCGCAGGCGATTCTGTTCATCGACGAGATCCACACCATTATCGGTGCCGGTGCTGCGTCTGGTGGCGTCATGGATGCTTCGAACCTGCTCAAGCCGCTGCTGTCGTCTGGCGACATTCGCTGCATCGGTTCGACCACGTTCCAGGAGTTCCGCGGCATCTTTGAGAAGGACCGTGCCCTGGCGCGTCGCTTCCAGAAGGTCGATGTGGTCGAACCGTCGGTGGAAGACACCATCGGGATCCTGCGTGGCCTGAAAGGGCGTTTCGAGCAGCACCACAATATCGAATACAGCGATGAGTCGTTGCGCGCCGCTGCCGAACTGGCTTCGCGCTACATCAATGACCGGCACATGCCGGACAAGGCCATCGATGTGATCGACGAGGCGGGCGCCTATCAGCGTCTGCAACCGGTCGAGATGCGCGTCAAGCGTATCGAAGTGCCGCAGGTCGAAGACATCGTGGCGAAAATCGCGCGGATTCCACCGAAGCACGTCACCAGTTCCGACAAGGAGCTGCTGCGTAATCTGGAGCGTGACCTGAAGCTGACGGTGTTTGGCCAGGACGCTGCGATCGATTCGCTGTCGACTGCAATCAAGTTGTCCCGTGCCGGGCTCAAATCGCCGGACAAGCCAGTCGGTTCGTTCCTGTTTGCAGGGCCGACCGGTGTGGGTAAAACCGAGGCCGCGCGGCAGTTGGCCAAGGCGTTGGGCATTGAGCTGGTGCGCTTCGACATGTCCGAGTACATGGAGCGTCACACTGTATCGCGTCTGATCGGTGCGCCTCCTGGTTATGTCGGCTTCGATCAGGGCGGTCTGTTGACCGAAGCGATCACCAAGCAGCCGCATTGCGTGTTGCTGCTCGATGAAATCGAGAAGGCGCATCCGGAAGTCTTCAACCTGCTGTTGCAGGTCATGGACCACGGTACGCTGACCGACAACAACGGGCGCAAGGCGGATTTCCGCAACGTGATCGTGATCATGACCACTAACGCCGGTGCCGAGACGGCGGCGCGCGCTTCGATCGGTTTCACCCATCAGGACCACTCGTCCGATGCGATGGAAGTGATCAAGAAGAGCTTTACGCCGGAGTTCCGTAACCGTCTGGACACCATTATCCAGTTTGGTCGCCTCAGTCATGAGGTCATCAAGAGCGTGGTGGACAAGTTCCTCACCGAGCTACAGGCGCAGTTGGAAGACAAGCGTGTGTTGCTTGAGGTGACCGATGCGGCGCGTAGTTGGCTGGCGGCCGGTGGTTATGACTCGGCAATGGGCGCGCGTCCAATGGCGCGTCTGATTCAGGACAAGATCAAGCGTCCGCTGGCAGAAGAGATTCTGTTTGGCGAGCTGGCCGAGCATGGCGGTGTGGTGCACATCGACATCAAGGATGGTGAGTTGACGTTTGACTTCGAGACCACGGCGGAGATGGCCTGACGGTTGTGGTTTAAGAGGGCGCCTTCGGGCGCCTTTTTTTTGTCTCGGGGTTGGGGGTATATCCGTTGCTTCGGGTGCTGCGGCTGGCGGTTTCGCCTGACGGCGACTCACTTTTTTTACAAACGGCTAAAAAAAGTAAGCAAAAAAACGCTTGCTCCTACGTTCGGCCCTCGCAGGCTCGGGTTCCTTCGCTCCGGGACTGATCCGGGCGCAGCGGCTACGGTTTGCTTCGCTGCACCTACTTCCGCTGTGTCTGGCTGCGCCAGACGGTCGCTGCGCTCCCACGCCCGGATCAATCCCTCCACTCAGCCTTCCGACGTCGCTGGTGACGCAAGATCAAAAGCACTCGAGCTGGCGCTCATTGTTGAGTGGTTAGTAGCGGGTGGTTGGCTTTGGATTTGCGGTGGATTCGCCCCTCACCCCAGCCCTCTCCCCCTGGAGAGGGAGCTGATCTGTGTTGGCTTTAAAATTGCGTACGACTAGGTATCGCAGGTCGGCGTAGCTTTCACATCCCCCACGGTCAGTCCCCTCTCCCTCCGGGAGAGGGCTAGGGTGAGGGGCTTTTGACGTTGCCTTTGATCTTAGGCAACTTCCACGCAGCCGCAGCAAATGGATCTGAAAAAAACCAAACCCCAGACACAAAAACGCCCGGCTAAAAGCCGGGCGTTTTGTATTGACTTGATTAGCGAGCGCGGTAGGTGATGCGCCCTTTGCTCAAGTCATAGGGCGTCAGTTCGACGCGCACTTTGTCACCGGTAAGAATACGAATGTAGTTCTTGCGCATCTTGCCGGAAATATGCGCGGTTACGACGTGCCCATTTTCCAACTCCACACGAAACATGGTGTTGGGCAGGGTGTCGACGACAGTGCCTTCCATTTCGAAGCTGTCTTCTTTCGACATGCAGTAAAGCCCTCGGTATCCAGTGAATGGCCCGGTGCAACTGCGCCAGGCAAAAGCGGCGTGCATTGTGCCCGAAAAATGGGGTTTAAGCCAAGGGGTTTGAGCTTTTGCTTTAGTTGAGGATGACCCAGCGCTGGTTGATCAGCAGTTCGATAGGGCGATATTGGGTCTTGTAGTTCATCTTTTTACAGTTCTTGATCCAGTACCCGAGGTAGACCGCCTCAAGCCCCAGGCGCTGACTCTCGGCGATTTGCCAGAGAATCGCGAAACGTCCCAGGCTGCGGCGTTCTTCGGCCGGTTCGTAAAAGGTGTAGACCGCCGACAGGCCGTTAGGCAGCAGATCGGTCACCGCTACCGCCAGCAACCGTCCGTCGAGTCGAAATTCGTAGAAGCGCGAGAAGGGCAGGTCGCGGACCAGAAAGGTCGAGAACTGATCGCGGCTTGGCGGGTACATGTCGCCGTCGGCGTGGCGTTGTTCGATGTAGCGCTGGTACAGGTCGAAATATTCTTCGCTGAATTGCGGCTTGGCCGGGCGTATCTGCAAATCGGCGTTGCGTTTGAAGATGCGTTTTTGCTGGCGGTTGGGCAGGAACTGCGCCACCGGAATGCGCGCAGGCACGCACGCATTGCAATTCTGGCAATGCGGACGGTACAGATGATCGCCGCTGCGACGAAAGCCCATTTCCGACAGGTCTGCGTAGACATGCACATCCATGGGCTGGCTCGGATCGAGAAACAGGGTCGTGGCCTGCTCCTCGGGCAGATAACTGCAGGAGTGGGGCTGAGTGGCATAGAACTTCAGGCGCGCCAACTCGGTCATGAATCAACCCTCGGAATAAGCTGGTGGATTAAGTGTAAGCCACCTGCGCAAAAGTCGCTCAGCAAACCCAGCTTGCCTGATTGGGCTGATCCAGATGGCGTGCCAGATAATCGGCAAATTGCTCGCGGGGAATCGCTCGTGCACCAAGGCTGTGCAGATGATCGGTCGGCATCTGGCAATCGATCAGCACAAAACCCGCTTCTCTGAGATGGCGCACCAGTGTGGCGAAGCCATATTTGGAGGCATTGTCAGCGCGGCTGAACATCGATTCACCGAAAAACAGCTGGCCCATCGCCAGACCGTACAGGCCGCCGACCAGTTCGCCCTGATCGTGCACTTCCACCGAATGGGCAAAGCCGCGACGATGCAGTTCGATGTAGGCGTCCTGCATGGCCTCGGTGATCCAGGTGCCGTCGGCGTAATCCCTGGGTGCGGCGCAGGCGCGAATCACGGCTTCGAAATCCTGATCGAAGGTCACTTGATAGCGTTCCTTGCGCAGCAGCTTGCCGAGGCTGCGCGAAACGTGCAGCTCGTCGGGAAACAGCACGGTGCGCGGGTCCGGCGACCACCAGAGAATCGGCTGGCCTTCGGAAAACCACGGAAAGCAGCCATGGCGATAAGCCTGAATCAGACGATCGGCAGACAGATCGCCACCGGCAGCGAGCAATCCGTTGGGCTCGCGCATGGCCTTTTCCAGTGGCGGGAAAGTCATGGAGTTGCGTTGTAACCAAGTCAGCATGGCATCCAGGCTTGCAAAAGGGGAGGGCGGTCGGGGCGTGCAGGCCCTGCGAAAGAGTTTGCCGCGAAACTCCGCCGATGTCCTGCACAGTTCTCTGGCGCAGTGAGTTTTGTGTTGCAACTTGGTATGTCTGTCGTGGTCGTAAGCGTCACTGTGAGGATGCGCGGTAAGCGTCGCTGTCGGGCAGATATCGGCTGCTTCGCTACGTTCATCAAATAGCCGTCATAAGCCTTTGTCACAAAAGGTAAATGCATGCTCAAATTGCGTCGCAGTCTCTGTGCGCCTGGCTATGCTCAATCACGGGGCTTGAAGCATGGCATCGAACGCACAAACCCGTACAATGGCGGGTTATCAGGCAATGTTGGCCATGTGCTGTGTTTATAAAAAGCGCGGCGTAATGTTAAAAGTAGTTCCGTTTGCGCTCGTTTGATTTTTTACCTGCCTGGATTGGGCAGTTTTTTATCGTCATTCAATAGATGGACGCGCCTTGTGCGCAGGAAAATAAGCGTTTTGAAGAAATCCACCGAAGCACCCAAAACAGTCGTTCCGCTCTGGCGTCAACAATTGCACTACCGGCTCAAGGAAGGTGCATTGATCGCCATCGGCGCCTTGTGCCTGTTCCTGATGATGGCTTTGCTGACCTACGGCAAGGACGACCCGGGCTGGAGCCACAACAGCAAGATCGATGACGTGCAGAATTTCGGCGGCCCGGCGGGCTCCTACAGCGCCGATATCCTGTTCATGGTGCTCGGTTACTTCGCCTACATCTTCCCGTTGCTGCTGGCGATCAAGGCCTATCAGATCTTCCGCCAGCGCCACGAGCCGTGGCAGTGGAGTGGCTGGCTGTTCTCCTGGCGCCTGATCGGTCTGGTATTTCTGGTGCTGTCCGGCGCGGCGCTGGCGCATCTGCATTTCCATGCCGCGTCCGGCCTGCCGGCAGGTGCCGGTGGTGCGTTGGGCGAAAGCCTCGGTAATCTGGCGAAGAATGCGCTGAACATTCAGGGCAGCACGCTGCTGTTCATCGCACTGTTCCTGTTCGGTCTGACGGTGTTCACCGATCTGTCGTGGTTCAAGGTGATGGACATCACCGGCAAGATCACCCTCGATCTGTTCGAGCTGTTTCAGGGTGCGCTCAATCGCTGGTGGGCGGCGCGCACCGAACGCAAGCAACTCGTCGCGCAACTGCGAGAGGTCGATGATCGTGTGCATGATGTGGTCGCGCCAACGGTCACCGATAAGCGCGAGCAGGCCAAAGTCAAAGAACGCCTGATCGAACGCGAGCAAGCCCTGAGCAAGCACATGTCCGATCGCGAGAAGCAGGTGCCGCCAGTGATCGCCCCGGCGCCGGCCAAGGCGCCCGAGCCAAGCAAGCGCGTGCAGAAAGAGAAGCAGGTGCCGTTGTTTGTCGACAGCGCCGTGGAAGGCACCTTGCCGCCGATCTCGATCCTCGATCCGGCGGAAAAAAAGCAACTCAACTATTCGCCGGAATCCCTGGCTGCGGTCGGGCATCTGCTGGAAATCAAACTCAAGGAGTTCGGTGTCGAAGTGGCGGTGGATTCAATCCATCCCGGCCCGGTCATTACCCGTTACGAAATCCAGCCTGCGGCAGGCGTCAAGGTCAGTCGCATCGCCAACCTGGCCAAGGATCTGGCGCGTTCGCTGGCGGTGACCAGCGTGCGGGTGGTTGAAGTGATTCCAGGCAAGACCACGGTCGGTATCGAGATTCCCAACGAAGACCGGCAGATTGTGCGTTTCTCCGAAGTGCTGTCGACGCCCGAGTACGACAACTTCAAATCGCCGGTCACCCTGGCCCTCGGCCACGATATCGGCGGCAAACCGGTCATCACCGACCTGGCGAAGATGCCGCACCTGCTGGTCGCCGGTACCACCGGTTCCGGTAAGTCCGTCGGTGTGAACGCAATGATCCTGTCGATCCTGTTCAAGTCCGGCCCGGAAGACGCCAAACTGATCATGATCGACCCGAAGATGCTTGAACTGTCGATCTACGAAGGCATTCCGCACCTGCTGTGCCCGGTTGTGACCGACATGAAAGACGCCGCCAACGCCCTGCGCTGGAGCGTTGCCGAAATGGAGCGTCGCTACAAGCTGATGGCCAAGATGGGCGTGCGCAACCTGTCCGGCTTCAACGCCAAGGTCAAGGAAGCCCAGGACGCCGGCGAGCCGTTGAGCGATCCGCTGTACAAGCGCGAAAGCATTCACGACGAAGCGCCGCTGCTGCAAAAACTGCCGACCATCGTTGTGGTGGTCGATGAATTCGCCGACATGATGATGATCGTCGGCAAGAAAGTTGAAGAGCTGATCGCCCGTATCGCACAAAAGGCCCGTGCCGCTGGCATTCACTTGATCCTCGCGACCCAGCGGCCATCGGTAGACGTGATCACCGGTCTGATCAAGGCCAACATTCCGACCCGTATGGCGTTCCAGGTGTCGAGCAAGATCGACTCGCGAACCATTATCGATCAGGGTGGCGCCGAACAACTGCTTGGCCACGGTGACATGCTGTACATGCCGCCGGGCACCAGTCTGCCGATCCGGGTTCACGGCGCGTTCGTGTCGGACGATGAAGTTCACCGTGTGGTCGAGGCGTGGAAACTGCGCGGCGCACCGGAATACAACGACGACATTCTCAACGGTGTCGAAGAAGCGGGCAGTGGTTTTGAAGGCAGCAGCGGTGGCGGCGACGGCGATGATCCGGAAGCCGATGCGTTGTATGACGAAGCCGTACAGTTTGTCCTCGAAAGCCGTCGTGCTTCGATTTCCGCGGTACAGCGCAAGCTGAAGATTGGCTACAACCGTGCTGCCCGAATGATCGAAGCCATGGAAATGGCCGGCGTCGTCACCTCGATGAACACCAACGGTTCCCGCGAGGTCCTGGCCCCGGGCCCGGTGCGCGACTGATTCGAAATGCCTTTTTGCACAAAGGATGGCGCAATGACGCGCCGTCCTCTCCCAACGAATATTCAAGAGGACTCCCATGCGTCTGATCCGCATGCTGTTGCCAGTACTGGCGCTGACCACCTTCACGGCCCACGCCGATGAAAAGGACGTGGCGCGTCTGACCCAATTGCTGGAAACATCCAAGACCCTGAGCGCGAACTTTTCGCAGCTGACCCTCGACGGCAGCGGCACCCAGTTGCAGGAAACCACCGGCAACATGACCCTGCAGCGTCCGGGCCTGTTCTACTGGCACACCAACGCCCCGGCTGAGCAGACCATGGTCTCCGATGGCAAGAAAGTCACCCTGTGGGACCCGGATCTGGAGCAGGCAACGATCAAGAAGCTGGACGAGCGCCTGACCCAGACCCCGGCGCTGCTGCTGTCCGGTGACGTGTCGAAGATCAGCCAGAGCTTTGACATCAGTGCGAAAGAGGCGGGCGGCGTGATCGACTTCACCCTCAAGCCGAAAACCAAAGACACCCTGTTCGACAACCTGCGCCTGTCGTTCCGCAACGGTCTGCTCAACGACATGCAATTGATCGACAGCGTCGGCCAGCGCACCAATATCCTGTTTACCGGGGTCAAGGCCAACGAAGCGGTGCCGGCCTCGAAATTCAAGTTCGACATTCCCAAGGGTGCCGACGTTATCCAGGAATAAACCCAAACCCCTCTGTGGGAGCGAGCCTGCTCGCGAATCAGGTGGTTCATTCAGCATTGATGTTGACTGATGTACCGCATTCGCGAGCAGGCTCGCTCCCACAGGGGCAATGATCGATCTCAAGATCAAATAGAGGTTTCAACGCTACGTGATGGATCTGTTTCGCAGTGCACCGATTGCCCAGCCACTGGCCGCGCGTTTGCGTGCGACCAATCTGGACGAGTACGTCGGTCAGGAACACGTGCTCGCGCGTGGCAAGCCGCTGCGTGAAGCGCTGGAGCAGGGTGCCCTGCATTCGATGATCTTCTGGGGGCCGCCGGGCGTGGGCAAGACCACCCTGGCGCGATTGCTCGCGGAAGTCTCAGATGCGCACTTCGAAACGGTCTCGGCGGTGCTCGCCGGGGTCAAGGAGATCCGTCAGGCCGTTGAAATCGCCAAGCAGCAGGCCGGCCAGTACGGCAAACGCACCATTCTGTTCGTCGATGAAGTCCACCGTTTCAACAAGTCCCAGCAGGACGCCTTCCTGCCTTACGTCGAAGACGGCACGCTGATTTTCATCGGCGCCACCACGGAAAACCCCTCGTTCGAACTCAACAACGCTTTGTTGTCGCGCGCCCGCGTTTATGTGCTGAAAAGCCTCGACGAAGCGGCGCTGCGCAAGCTGGTGGGCCGCGCGCTGAGCGAAGAGCGCGGCCTCGGCAAGCGCAACCTGACCCTCAGCGATGAAGGTTTTCAGATGCTGCTGTCTGCCGCCGACGGCGATGGTCGGCGCCTGCTCAATCTGCTGGAGAACGCCTCGGACCTGGCAGAAGACAACAGCGAGATCGGCACCGATCTGTTGCAAAGCCTGCTCGGCGATACCCGTCGCCGGTTCGACAAGGGCGGCGAAGCGTTCTATGACCAGATTTCTGCACTGCACAAGTCAGTGCGTGGTTCCAATCCTGACGGCGCGCTGTACTGGTTCGCGCGGATGATCGACGGCGGTTGCGATCCGCTGTACCTGGCCCGACGCGTGGTGCGCATGGCCAGCGAAGACATCGGCAATGCTGACCCGCGCGCGCTGAGCCTGTGCCTGGCGGCGTGGGAAGTGCAAGAGCGTCTCGGCAGTCCGGAAGGCGAGCTGGCGGTGGCTCAGGCCATCACTTATCTGGCCTGTGCGCCGAAAAGCAACGCGGTGTACATGGGCTTCAAGACCGCCCTGCGTGCCGCTGCCGAAAACGGCTCGCTGGAAGTACCGCTGCACCTGCGCAATGCGCCGACCAAACTGATGAAGCAATTGGGCTATGGCGACGAATACCGCTACGCCCACGACGAGCCGGATGCCTACGCGGCCGGCGAAGACTATTTCCCGGAAGAACTTGAACCGATCCCGTTCTATCAGCCCGTGCCGCGTGGTCTGGAATTGAAGATCGGCGAAAAGCTCAATCACCTCGCTCAACTCGATCGCCTGAGCCCTCGGCAGCGGAGAAAATAGTGGTCCCATTGATCGTTGCGGTGTCTGTCGGCGGGATGGCCGGAACCTTGCTGCGCTTCGCCACCGGCAACTGGATCAGCGCCAATTGGCCGCGGCACTTCTATACCGCGACGCTGGCCGTTAATATCGTGGGCTGTCTGCTGATTGGCGTGTTGTACGGCCTGTTTTTGATACGCCCGGAGGTGCCGATTGAGGTGCGCGCCGGGTTGATGGTCGGCTTCCTCGGGGGGCTGACGACTTTTTCATCCTTTTCACTGGATACGGTGCGCCTGCTGGAAAGCGGGCAGGTGCCGCTGGCCCTGGGCTATGCGGCACTCAGCGTATTCGGCGGGCTGCTCGCGACGTGGGCTGGCCTGTCCCTGACCAAACTTTGATAACGAGAAACCGACATGCTCGATTCCAAACTGTTACGTAGCAACCTTCAGGACGTAGCGGACCGCCTGGCTTCCCGTGGCTTTGCCCTGGACACCGCGCGCATCGAAGCGCTGGAAGAACAGCGCAAGACCGTCCAGACCCGCACCGAA
The DNA here is from genome assembly GCF_043496865.1 of Pseudomonas retamae. Lineage (NCBI taxonomy): Bacteria > Pseudomonadati > Pseudomonadota > Gammaproteobacteria > Pseudomonadales > Pseudomonadaceae > Pseudomonas > Pseudomonas retamae. Next base: position 72,204 of record NZ_JBIEIL010000015.1, on the reverse strand, counting down.
GCACTGCAGGCTGAACGTAACGCGCGCTCCAAATCCATCGGTCAGGCCAAGCAACGCGGCGAAGACATCGCGCCGCTGATGGCGGACGTCGAGCGCATGGCGGGCGAGTTGAGCGCCGGTAAAGTCGAGCTGGACGCGATCCAGACCGAACTGGACTCGATCCTGCTGGGCATTCCCAACCTGCCGCACGAATCGGTGCCGGTCGGCAAGGACGAAGACGACAACGTCGAAGTGCGCCGCTGGGGCACCCCGACGCAGTTTGATTTCGAAGTGAAAGACCACGTTGCCTTGGGCGAGAAGTTCGGCTGGCTGGATTTCGAAACCGCAGCCAAGTTGTCCGGCGCACGTTTCGCCCTGCTGCGTGGCCCGATCGCTCGTCTGCACCGCGCGCTGGCGCAGTTCATGATCAACCTGCACGTCAACGAGCACGGCTACGAAGAGGCGTACACGCCTTATCTGGTTCAGGCGCCGGCGCTGCAAGGCACCGGTCAGCTGCCGAAGTTCGAGGAAGACCTGTTCAAGATCGCTCGCGAAGGCGAAGCCGATCTGTACCTGATCCCGACCGCCGAAGTGTCGCTGACCAACATCGTTGCCGGCGAAATCGTCGACTCGAAGCTGCTGCCGATCAAATTCGTTGCCCACACTCCGTGCTTCCGTAGCGAAGCCGGCGCGTCGGGGCGCGACACGCGCGGCATGATCCGTCAGCACCAGTTCGACAAAGTCGAAATGGTCCAGATCGTGGAGCCGTCGCAGTCGATGGAAGCGCTGGAAGGCCTGACCGCCAACGCGGAAAAAGTCCTGCAACTGCTGGGTCTGCCATACCGCACCCTGGCGCTGTGCACCGGCGACATGGGCTTCAGCGCGGTCAAGACCTACGACCTGGAAGTGTGGATCCCGAGCCAGGACAAATACCGCGAAATTTCCTCGTGCTCGAACTGCGGCGACTTCCAGGCCCGCCGCATGCAGGCGCGTTTCCGCAACCCGGAAACCGGCAAGCCTGAACTGGTACACACCTTGAACGGTTCGGGTCTGGCGGTCGGTCGGACGCTGGTGGCGGTGCTGGAAAACTACCAGCAGGCCGACGGTTCGATCCGCGTGCCGGACGTACTCAAGCCGTACATGGGTGGCCTTGAGGTCATCGGTTAAATGAAATATCTGCCGCTGTTTCACAACCTGCGCGGCAGTCGTGTGTTGGTGGTCGGTGGTGGGGAAATTGCCTTGCGCAAATCCCGCCTGCTGGCCGATGCCGGTGCGCTGCTGCGGGTGGTCGCACCTGAAATCGAACCGCAACTGGCCGAACTCGTCGCTGCCAGTGGCGGCGAGTGCGTGTTGCGCGGTTACGTTGAAGCGGATCTCGATGGGTGCGGGCTGATCATCGCCGCCACCGACGACGAAACGCTCAATGCGCAAGTCTCGACGGATGCGCATCGACGTTGCGTACCGGTCAATGTGGTCGACGCGCCCGCTCTGTGCAGCGTGATCTTCCCGGCGATCGTCGATCGCTCGCCGTTGATCATTGCCGTGTCCAGCGGCGGCGACGCGCCAGTGCTGGCGCGCTTGATTCGAGCCAAGATCGAAACCTGGATTCCATCGACTTACGGTCATCTGGCCGGGCTCGCTGCGCGGTTTCGCAATCAGGTGAAAAACCTGTTTCCGGATGTGCAGCAGCGTCGCGGTTTTTGGGAAGATGTGTTTCAGGGGCCGATTGCCGATCGGCAGCTGGCCGGGCAGGGCGCCGAAGCCGAGCGCCTGCTGCAAGCGAAGATCGATGGCGAAGCGATGGTCACCACCGGCGAGGTTTATCTGGTCGGTGCCGGGCCGGGCGATCCGGACTTGCTGACGTTCAAGGCCTTGCGGCTGATGCAGCAGGCCGATGTGGTGCTCTACGACCGCCTGGTGGCTCCGGCAATCCTCGAACTGTGCCGTCGCGATGCCGAGCGGGTGTACGTCGGCAAGCGCCGTTCCGAGCATGCGGTGCCGCAGGAGCAGATCAATCAGCAACTGGTCGATCTGGCCAAGGCCGGCAAGCGTGTCGTGCGGCTGAAGGGCGGCGACCCGTTCATTTTCGGGCGTGGCGGCGAAGAGATCGAAGAACTCGCGGCCCACGGCATTCCGTTCCAGGTCGTGCCGGGGATCACCGCCGCCAGCGGTTGCGCGGCATATGCCGGGATACCGTTGACCCACCGCGACCACGCGCAATCGGTACGCTTCGTTACCGGCCACTTGAAGGACGGTTCCACCGATCTGCCATGGTCCGACCTGGTCGCGCCGGCGCAGACGCTGGTGTTCTACATGGGCCTGGTGGGGCTGCCGATCATCTGCGAGCAGTTGATCAAGCACGGTCGTTCGGCGGATACCCCGGCAGCATTGATTCAGCAGGGCACCACGGTCAATCAGCGGGTTTTTACCGGTACGCTGGCCGATCTGCCGCGACTGGTGGCGGAGCATGAAGTGCATGCCCCGACACTGGTAATCGTCGGTGAAGTGGTGCAATTGCGCGAGAAACTGGCGTGGTTTGAAGGGGCTCAGGCGCAGGTCTAGAAATACTGAGTCGCCCCATTCGCGAGCAGGCTCGCTCCCACATTGGATCTGTGTCGTTTACAAATCCCCTGTGGGAGCGAGCCTGCTCGCGAAGAGGCCCTAAAGAACACAGAACCAATCAGCCTCTGCGCCAAACCCCTTTCCCGATCAACCGCGACCGATCATGCGCCACGCTGAAATTCTGCTCCGGCCCCTTCGGCACCACGCCCGTCGGGTTGATCGTCTTGTGACTGCCGTAGTAATGATTTTTGATGTGCTGAAAATCCACCGTCTCGGCAACACCGTCGACCTGATACATCTCCCGCAACCAGTTCGACAGATTCGGGTAATCGGCAATCCGCCGCAGGTTGCACTTGAAGTGGCCGTGGTACACCGCATCGAAACGAATCATCGTGGTGAACAGACGCACATCGGCTTCCGTCAGGTATTCGCCCGCCAGATAACGATTGGCGCCCAACAGCTGTTCCAGATGATCAAGTTCGGCGAATACCTCATCGAATGCTTGTTCATAAGCCTGCTGCGACGTGGCGAAGCCGGCGCGATACACGCCGTTGTTCACTGCCGGATAGATGCGCTCGTTCAGCGCATCGATTTCGCTGCGTAACGGCGCCGGGTAGAAGTCGAGGTCGTTGCCGGTCAGCGCGTCGAAAGCGCTGTTGAACATGCGGATGATTTCCGCGGATTCGTTGCTGACGATGCGCTTGAGCTTCTTGTCCCACAGCACAGGGACCGTGACGCGCCCGGTGTAATCCGGCGTGTCGGCGGTGTAGCGTTGATGCATGTAATCGAAGCCGTCGAGCTTGTCGCCGGTCGAGCCGAGGGCCTTGTCGAAGGTCCAGCCGTTTTCCAGCATCAACCAACTGACCACCGAGACGTCGATCAGACTCTCCAGGCCTTTGAGCTTGCGCAGGATCAGGGTGCGATGCGCCCACGGACAGGCGAGCGAAACATAGAGATGATAGCGCCCGGCTTCGGCCGCAAAGCCGCCGTCACCACTGGGGCCGGGCTGGCCGTCGGCGGTGACCCAGTTGCGGCGTTGAGCCTGTTCGCGCTGAAACGCGCCGTCCTTGCTGCTTTCGTACCACTTGTCCTGCCAGTGGCCATCGACGAGTAAACCCATGATCCAGACTCCGTAAACCAATATTCATTGGAGCCGAGTCTATTCCGATGAGTTCGAACAAAAAGCGCAAAGATCGGGCGTGAATGATCGGTTAAATCGATTTGTCTCGCGCGGCCCAGTACTGCTCAGCCGTGGCGAAGGCTTGCTCCCGGCTGTCACCGAGGCCGCGCAAGGCCAGTGCCATGGTCGCGATCAAAGCCATTTGCGGATAGCTGTCGACCACGTCGCCACGCCATACCGCTTTCAAATGCTCGATTTCCAGCGTCGCCGGTTTTACATGGCGTTGCGCCGACAGCTGCGGCCATTCCTCGTCCCAGCTCTGCCCGCCCGTGGTGCCGTAGAGGTGGCTGGCGGCGTCCGGGTTGATCTCGACTTCGCCGCCATCACCCTTGACCACGATCGCGGTGTCGCCGAGCAAACCGCTGGCATCGCGATGCACTGCCTGGTAGCCGGGATGGAAAATGCTTTGCAGGCCGCATCGCGCGCCCAGCGGGTTGAGAATCCGTGCCAGTGAATGAATCGGCGAGCGCAAGCCCAGCGTATTGCGCAGGTCGATCATCTTTTGCAGCTGAGGCGCCCAGTCCATCAGCGGCATGAACGCCAGCCCGCCGTTATCCAGTGCCTCGCCGACCTGCGACCAAGAGCGGCACAGCGGGATATTCAGTTCGCCCAACAGCTGTTCGCTGTACAGACGCCCGGCGGTATGCGCGCCGCCGCCATGCATGAAGATGCGCACGCCATTCTGCGCCAGGCACTTGGCGGTCAGCAGATACCACGGCAAGTGACGTTTTTTTCCGGCATAGGTCGGCCAGTCGAGGTCAACGTTCAGGGCTGGCGCTTGCAAGCGTTCGCGCAGGGCTTCGGTGAAACCGGCCATTTCCTCGGCGCTTTCTTCCTTGTGCCGCAGCAACATCAGGAAGGCGCCGAGCTGGGTGTCTTCGACCGTGTCATCGAGCACCATGCCCATGGCTTCACGGGCCTCCTCGCGCGTCAGATCACGCGCGCCGCGCTTGCCTTTGCCGAGAATGCGCACGAACTGCGCGAACGGATGCTCGGCGGGCGTTTCGAGGGTCAATGCTGGGAAGTCGGTCATAAACAATTCGTCGGTTTGGGCAGGCCCGCCAGTTTTGCGGCGAGTTTGGCAGGGGTGCCTTTGAACAGTCGGTTCAGGTGCAGGCTGTTGCCTTTGTCCCCGCCGAGTTTCAGCGCGGTGTACTTGATCAGGGGGCGAGTAGCCGGCGACAGCTGAAATTCGGCATAGAAGCTACGCAGCAATTCGAGGATTTCCCAGTGCTCGGCTGTCAACTCGATATCTTCTGCGGCGGCCAGGGCGCTGGCGACTTCGGTCGACCAGTCGCTCAGATCGACGAGAAAGCCGTCCTTGTCCAGTTCGATGGCGCGAGCGCCGACGGTCAACGCACTCATAACCAGCTGTTGACCTTGTCGTGGTGGATCGACAGCTCGACGAAGGCCGGGTAGTCGATGGCTTCGGCCCAGTCCGGAATCTCGATCGCACGTGCCTGAACATCTTCAAGTAACACGAACAGGCTGATTTTTTTGTCTTGCAGAGCGGAAAACGGTGCACTACCCGGTTGCAGCGCGTACACCGCATCGCCGGACAGCAGCAACGCATCAGCACTGCCGAGCAAGCGCAGGCAACTGTTCAGGCGATCATCGCCGAAAGGGGAGTGAGACAACACGTGCAAAGTCGACATCAGAGGGTGATCACCTGGTCGTAGCGGTCAATAAGGACGGTGATGTGCTCGGCAGAGAGCGCCTGCGCTTCGTCCAGCGAGAGTTTTCCGAGCCCACGAGCGCTGGCGCTGTCTGCGCAATAAAACAGCTCCTCGACACCAAACATCGGCAGCGCTTGCAGATTGGCGCTGAGGTCTTTCTGCTGCAGCGCTTTGGCGTTCTGCCCCGAGGCCAGCTGCAGCACGCCGTCATCGAGAAACAGCAGACCGATCGGCAGATCGAACGCGCCACCAGCCAGCACGATGTCCAGCGCTTCGCGAGCGCCGGGGCCAGACCAAGGTGATTGACGGCTGATGATCAACAGTGATTTGGCCATTTACGCGCCTCCGAAGCAGATCAGGCGATCAGCATCCTGCACCGCGTCATGCAACTGACCCAGGCCGGACAATTCCCACGGCGCGCTGATGGAAACCGCATCACGCTGGTAGCGCTTGGCTTCCTCAGCGTTCAACGCACCACGGCGCAGGGCGGCGGCGATGCACACCACGCCGTCGAGTTTTTGCTCAGTGATAAAGGTCCGCCATTGCTTGGGCAAGTCCAGTTCGTCCTGCGGCGTGACCAGCGCGTCCGAGGCGTTATAGACGCCATCCTGATAGAAAAACAGCCGGACAATCTCATGCCCGCCGGCCAGCGCTGCCTGGGCAAACAGCAGGGCGCGGCGCGAGGAGGGCGCATGGGCGGCGGAAAACAGCGCAATGGCGAATTTCATGACGGACTCGATCAGCAAAACTGCGGCCATGATAAAGCTTTATGCAGGCTGCCGCGAAACCGAAGTTGATGCATATCCCTGTAGGAGTGAGCCTGCTCGCGATAGCGGTGTGTCGTTCACAAGATATTCGCCTGACACACCGCTATCGCGAGCAGGCTCACTCTTACGATTGATTACGGCTTGATGCCATACAAATCACAATACTCCAGCCAGTCCATCCCGGCCATTTCCGCGACTTCGCGGTGCACTTCCAGGCGTTGCGCCTGATAGTCCTCAGGCGAATCAGCGGTCAGTTGCAACGTCAGCTCCCAGGCAAACAACCCCTGACGTTCCGCCTCGGCTTCAAACGCTTCGTGCAGTCGCTCTTCGCGATACTGCGCCTGGGTTTCACCCTTGGCCTGCGCCAGTAACGGGTTGAGGTGGTCGAGGGTGTCGCGCAGTTCGGGACGTGCGTCGAGAAACAATTTCAGAGCATGCTCATGTCGCTGATCGGTAGGCGCCATGTGTTTTCCTTGTGAGGCTGATGACCTTAGGGTGCCGCAGCGGCTTGCACCTGTCGCGTTATAAATACAGTAAAGCAGAACGACTTCGGCGATTGCGGTGATACAGTCCGCTTTTTTGCCAATGAGCGAATGTGATGCGAATTCTGATGGTAGCGCTGGCGGCCACGATGCTCGCCGGCTGTGCGGGTTCGGTGATGAACGATGCGCGGACCAAAACCCCTTATAAGGTGCTGTCCTCGGACAAGGCCGAAAAAATCGTCGCGCAGTGCGTGCAGTTTGGCTGGCAGGATGAGGCGGTGTTCGGCGTGGATGCAGCGGCCTACATGGAACCGCGCAACGCAGGTGGCACGACGGTGTACACGCGTTCGGCCGAGTCGTTCGTCGATGTGATTACCAATGCGTCCGGCACGACGCTGAATTATTACGCGCAACAAGACGATTTTGTTGCCAAGCGCCGGTTGGCGGCGCTGGCGACCTGTCTGTAAGCAATAGCGTTGAGCCCTGGGCTGCCATGGCTCACGCCAACTTTGTTCTGTGTCGATCACAAATCAAAGGTGGGAGCGAGCCTGCTCGCGAATGGGGGCGGCACGTTCAATCGATCAGCCGCTTCTGGAAGAAATGCCGTTTGTGTCCCGGTGGATAGTCGACGATCTCACCAAATTGGCTATACCCGAGCTTCTTGTAGAACTCAGGCGCCTGAAAGTCGAACGTGTCGAGCCAGGCGCCGATGCAACCTTTCTCCCGCGCGAGATCTTCGGCCATGCGCATCAGCTTCGAGCCAATGCCTTGGCCTCGGCCTGCTTCAGGTACGGAGAGCAGATCGACGAACAGCCATTGGCACGCGAGCCGTCCATACAGTCCACCTAAAATCTGACCGTCATCGTCTCGTACCAGCAGGGTCAGGGGCTGTGAAACCGCAATGCCGGCCTTCGCCACGTTGTAGGCATGTAGCGGCGCCAGAATGGCGTTTCGTTCGTCTTCCGTGGAATTTTCTGACAGCTCGATACGCAAATTCATGCAGGACTTCCTTGTTGTAGGAACTTGCAGACTATCCTGACCATCGGTCATTTTCCAAGCGCTTGCCTACGCTTTGGAACCGCTTCGCTTGCGCCGGGGTCTAGCGTTTACAGCGTCATTTCCGAACGCCGCCAACAAGGACCCCCATGAATATTTTCGAAGCCCTGCGTGAAAGCCACGAGCGCCAGCGCAGCTACGCCAAAGCCCTGATTGAAACCAGCGGCGACAGTCCTGAGCGGGTCGAGGCCTACAAACAGCTCAAAGCGGAACTGCAAGCCCACGAAACCGCGGAAGAGCGCCATTTCTATATTCCGTTGATGGCGATGGACGAAGGCGTAGACCTAAGCCGTCATGCCATCTCCGAGCACCATGAAATGGACGAAATGATGGAAGAACTCGACGAGACCGAGATGTCCAGCCCGGCCTGGCTGGCGACGGCGAAGAAGCTGTCGGACAAGGTTCATCATCATCTCGAGGAAGAAGAGCATAAGTTCTTTCAGATGGCTGGAAAGCTTCTAGATGAGAAGCAGAAAGAGCAGTTGGCTGGGGCGTATGAGAAGGAGTTTCAGGCGCAGCTCACCTGAATACCGGGATGGCAGCCCTTGTAGTGTTGGCGTGTAATCTTTTGCCGTTATCGCGCGTGGGTGTTGTCGTCTATGACTGTATACCTATCCAGTATTTGCGGCGTTTGGTTGGCAGCAATTCGCTGACCGCGACAAATTCGCCAATGGACAAAAAATTCACCTCCGTTAGCTTGAAGTCCTCTCCTCGGGAAGGAGAGTCATCAATCAATGGAGTGAAAATCATGAATCAGGCAATACCAGAAAACCAATTGAAACACGGTCGCGTGACGTCTCCAGCCAGTCGCGGTGCGGTGGCCATCGATCTCGGCTTGCTGGGTGGCTGGCAGGTCAACGAGATGGAGGGTGGCAAGAACTTTCCGGCGCTGGTGGCAGGGCCGTTTCCGCCACCGTATGAAACCGACTCGGCCAGCGTTGCGCCACCTGCCGACGGTTACATCCTCAGCGGCGGGAAGGACGATGCACGCGACTGTGTGAACTTCACCGATGCCGAGATGAGCATTAAGCTCGGTCGTCCGTTTGCATGGCCGCTGCTCAATGTCACCGCCGGTCAAACCCTGCAGGTTAAATGGGAATACACCGCGCCGCACACCACCCGTGGTTATCGCTGGTTGATTACCCGGGATGGCTGGGATCCGCAGCAACGTATCACCCGGGCGCAACTCGAGGCGCAACCGTTTTTCGAGGACTTCTATCCGCAGGTCCCGTATTACAGCCATGCGGGGGAATTGAAAGCCAAGGTCGACCACGAGGTGATACTGCCAGCAAGCAAAAAGGGTCGTCACGTCATCGTGCTGATGTGGATCGTTGCCAATACTGGTAATGCGTTTTATCAGGCGTTTGATGTGGATTTTAAATGAAGGGTGATGGCCTCGAGAATAATTGCTTGAAAGGATCAAGCAGTGCTCCATAACGACTTATCAGTGGAGACTTCATGGTTAATTAACGGTAAATGAACGAGCCCGGTAGCGCTGCCGGGCTTTTGTTCAAAGGGCTATGCGTCATTGGAAAACAGAGCAAGCAACGCCTCCAGCTCGAGGTCGCTCAGGTACTCGAGGAGTTTTCGCTTGAGTTGCACATCAGCGAGGAGGGTGAGGAAGCAGGCAGCGCCTGTAGGAAGCTTCGACATGCTTCGTGGGGCGATATATGGTTGGCTTTTTTCGTTCAAATAACCGGGCATTTGCAGGCCCGGAGGCCATCAATGACTAAAGGATCAGGCGTCATGTCCAACACAGCCGAGCGGGTCAATATCGTCGACACTCAGGTGTTGTCCCACGACTGGTATTTATTGAAGAAGATCACCTTTGACTATCACCGCAACAATGGCGAATGGCAGCGTCAGACCCGTGAGGTCTACGATCGCGGTAACGGCGCGGCGATTCTGCTGTTCAACCGCGACAAACGCACGGTGGTACTGACCCGGCAGTTCCGCTTGCCGGTGTTCGTCAACGGGCATGACGGTTTGCTGATCGAAGTGGCGGCCGGGTTGCTTGAAGGTGCCGCGCCGGAGCAACGTATTCGCGATGAAGCCGAAGAAGAAACCGGTTATCGCGTGCATGATGTGAAGAAGGTGTTCGAGGCTTACATGAGCCCGGGTTCGGTGACGGAAAAGCTGCACTTTTTCATCGCCGAATACGACGCGGCCTCGAAGGTCGGTGATGGTGGCGGGCTGGAGGAGGAAACCGAAGAGCTGGAGGTGTTGGAGTGGGCATTCGACGAGGCGCTGGCGGCGTTTCAGCGCGGTGAGATCTGCGATGCCAAAACCATCATGCTGTTGCAGTACGCGGCGATGAATAATCTGTTTGGCGGGTGAATCAGAACAGCTCGCCGGTTTTGCCAATGGGCGACCACTGGCCACCCTCAAGGGTCAGCAGTCGCTCTTTTGCTTCAAGCCCGCCGGCGAAGCCGGTGAGTTTTCCCGACGCGCCGATCACCCGGTGACACGGCGCAACGATGGAGATCGGATTGCGCCCGTTCGCGGCGCCCACGGCCCGTACGGCAGTGGGGTTGCCGATCTGCTCGGCGATCTGGCTGTAGGTGCGGGTTTCGCCGAAAGGAATGGTCAGTAGCGCAGCCCAGACTTGCTGCTGAAAAGGCGTGCCAGTGAAGTCGAGTTCCAGCTCAAAGTGAATGCGGGTGCCGGAAAAATATTCTTCCAGTTGCCGCGCAGCGTTTTGCAGGAGCGGATTGTCCGGCGCTTCGCTCATTGGCCCGAGGCGTACCCGGTTGGGTTTGTCGTTTTCCCAGAGGATGGCCGCCAGTCGCGATCCGTTCGCGACCAGCTTCAGCTCGCCGACCGGCGAGGGCAGGGTGATGAATGTGTACGGCATCAATGCAACCCCGCTGAAAAGTGTGAACAGCGTCCAGCATACCGGCGGCGCAGGGAGGCGCAATATGTAAAGCCGACCATACTGCTGATTGCGCTTGAAACGCTGCACCTGATTTTGCGCCGTCCCCTAAAACAAAAAAGAGATCGACTCATGAAGTACGAACCTTTGACCAGGTCGCTGATTGCGACGTCCCTGGCACTCAGCTGTCTGATGGCTCACGCAGCGTCGGTGGCGCCGGTTGCCGCCGAAAACGGCATGGTGGTCACCGCACAACATCTGGCCACGCATGTCGGCGTCGATGTGTTGAAAAGCGGCGGCAATGCCGTCGATGCGGCGGTCGCGGTGGGCTATGCGCTGGCGGTGGTGTATCCCGCGGCAGGCAACCTCGGCGGCGGTGGTTTCATGACCATTCAATTGGCGGACGGACGCAAGACCTTTCTCGATTTTCGCGAAAAAGCGCCGCTGGCGGCAACGGCGAACATGTACCTGGACAAGGACGGCAATGTTATCCCAGAGCTGAGTACCCGCGGTCATCTGGCGGTTGGCGTGCCGGGGACCGTGTCCGGCATGGAGCTGGCATTGAGCAAGTACGGGACCAAATCACGCAAGGAAATGATCGCGCCGGCAATCAAACTGGCCGAGGACGGTTTTGCATTGGAGCAGGGCGATGTCGAGTTGCTGGAGTACGCGACCGACGTGTTCAAAAAGGACATGCGTGATTCCGGTTCGATTTTCCTGCACAACGGCGAACCGATGCAGGTCGGGCAAAAACTGGTGCAGAAGGATCTTGGCAAAACCCTGCGCAGCATTTCCGAAAAAGGCGCCGACGGCTTCTACAAAGGTTGGGTCGCGGATGCGATCGTGACCTCCAGTCAGGCCAACAAAGGCATCATCACTCAGGCCGACCTCGACAAATACAAGACTCGCGAATTGGCTCCGGTGGAATGCGATTACCGCGGTTATCACGTGGTTTCGGCACCGCCGCCAAGCTCCGGTGGCGTGGTGATCTGTCAGATCATGAATATCCTCGAAGGCTATCCAATGAAAGAGCTGGGCTTCCATTCCGCCCAGGGCATGCATTACCAGATCGAGGCGATGCGCCACGCTTATGTGGATCGCAACAGCTACCTCGGCGATCCGGACTTCGTCAAAAACCCGATCGAACATCTGCTGGACAAGAACTACGCGACCAAACTGCGCGACGCGATCCAGCCGCAGAAGGCCGGCGTATCGACCGAACTGAAACCCGGCGTCGCGCCACATGAGGGCAGCAACACCACGCATTACTCGATTGTCGACAAGTGGGGCAATGCGGTATCGGTCACCTACACCCTCAACGACTGGTTCGGCGCGGGCGTGATGGCGAGCAAGACCGGAGTGATCCTCAACGACGAAATGGACGACTTCACTTCCAAGGTCGGTGTGCCGAACATGTACGGCCTGGTGCAGGGCGAAGCGAATGCCATCGCGCCGGGCAAGGCGCCGTTGTCGTCGATGAGCCCGACCATTGTCACCAAGGACGGCAAAGTGGTGATGGTAGTCGGTACGCCCGGTGGCAGCCGGATCATTACCGCGACCTTGCTGACGATGCTCAACGTCATCGATTACGGCATGGGCTTGCAGGAAGCCGTCGACGCGCCGCGCTTCCACCAGCAGTGGATGCCCGAAGAAACCAACCTCGAAGGCTTCGCCGCCAGTCCCGACACGAAAAAGTTGCTGGAGAGCTGGGGTCACAAATTCGCCGGCCCGCAGGACCCTAACCATATCGCCGCGATTCTGGTCGGCGCGCCATCGCTCGGTGGCAAGCCGGTCGGCAAGAACCGCTTTTACGGTGCCAACGATCCACGGCGCAATACCGGGTTGTCATTGGGCTACTGAGCGGAGTAAAAAGGGGCGGGCTCAGGTCCGCCCCATTTTCAAGGACTGATCAAGGAAGGCTCGCCATGACCACCGCATTACTGATCATCGACGTCCAGCAGGCTTTGTGTGCTGGTGAATATCAGTGTTTTGAAATCGACCGCGTGATCTCTACGATCAATGATCTGAGCCGCCGCGCTCGAGAGGCCGGGGTTCCGGTGGTGCTGATTCAACATGAAGAAAAGGACGGTCCGTTCGTTCGCGATGCAGAGGGTTGGCAACTCGCCGAAGGCTTGCTGATTTCCCCCACAGATCTGCGTGTGAACAAGACCACCGGCGATTCCTTTTACCAGACCGACCTGGGCAAGCTGTTGCCCAGCGAAGATTTCGAGCGCCTGGTGATCTGCGGCCTGCAGACCGATTACTGCGTCAATGCCACCGTGCGCCGCGCCCATGAATTGGGCTATGACGTGGTGGTCGCGCAAGATGCGCATTCGACCGTCGACAACGGCATGATGACCGCCGAAGACATCATTGCCGAGCACAACAAGGACTTCGCCGCCCTCACCAGCTCCGTGGCGCGGACCGACGTCAAGCCAGCGGCGACCATCCAATTCAAATAACACACCACACCTGTGGGAGAGGGCTTACTCGCGAAGGCGCCAGCCCAGCCAGATCATCAGCGCCCGACCCACCGCCATCGCCAGCAGGCTGGCTCCCACAAGGGTCCTGCGTTGTCGCAAAACTCGAGCCCACCACACAACCTGTGGGAGCGAGCCTGCTCGCGAAGGCGCCAGCCCAGCCAAATCACCAACAACTGACACACCGTCGCCGCAGGTTAACGATCTGCCACCAACAACCGCTCAACCTGCGCCAGTTCCCAGGTACTGAGCAGACTCACCGGGTCCGTGCCGTAACGTTGCCACGACTCGAGCGCGCCCTCATGGCCTTCGGGACTGCAGGCGTATTCACAGTGATGCAATCGTTGATCAGCAAAATCCAGCAGCAGGCGCCAGCCGTCGATATCGACGTTGATCAGCCCCGTCGCGTCAGGTCCTTCGCAGACCTTGAGTGCCAATACGCCCAGCGCCGCTTCGCGAAGACGCTGACAAACTTCGCGGGCGGTCAAAGATGACGACATGTTGAACTCGATCGAAAAAAGGAAGCCCCAGCATAAGTGCCGGGTCGACACCTGTCAGCGATCACTGGCCCGACACGGAACAATTCCGTAACATTCGCCCCCCTCTTTTTCCGAACACCTGCGGTCGCCGCGTCGGCCGCTCAGTCAGGTAAGCCATGAAACCGATTCGTCTGCGCGCCGATGTCCTGGCCGGACTCACCACCTCGTTTGCCCTGTTGCCCGAATGCATTGCGTTTGCGCTGGTGGCGCACCTCAACCCGCTGATGGGCCTGTATGGCGCGTTCATCATTTGTACGCTGACGGCACTGTTCGGCGGGCGGCCGGGCATGGTCTCCGGCGCTGCAGGCTCGATGGCCGTGGTGATCGTCGCCCTGGTGGTTCAGCACGGTGTGCAGTATCTGCTGGCGACGGTGCTGCTCGGCGGGCTGATCATGATGGCGTTCGGTCTGTTGCGCCTGGGCAAACTGGTGCGCATGGTGCCGCACCCGGTGATGCTGGGGTTCGTCAACGGGCTGGCGATCATCATTGCCCTGGCGCAACTGGAGCATTTCAAGAATGGTGAGGACTGGCTCAGCGGCACGCCGTTGTACCTAATGACCGGTCTGGTGTTGCTGACCATGGCCATCGTCTATGTCCTGCCGCGCCTGACCCGTGCGGTGCCGCCGGCGCTGGTGGCGATTCTCGGCGTCGGTCTGCTGGTCTATGTGTTCGGCCTGCCGACCCGCACCCTCGGGGACATGGCACACATTGCTGGCGGCTTGCCGAGCTTCGCGCTGCCGGACATCCCGTGGAATCTTGAAACCCTGCGCGTCATTGCGCCTTACGCAATCCTGATGGCGCTGGTCGGCCTGCTGGAAACCCTGCTGACCCTCAACCTCACTGACGAAATCACCGAAACCCGCGGCTACCCGGATCGTGAGTGCGTGGCGCTTGGCGCGGCGAACATGGTCTCGGGCGCGTTCGGTGGCATGGGCGGTTGCGCGATGATCGGCCAGACCGTGATCAACCTCAGTTCCGGCGGGCGCGGGCGGTTGTCCGGGGTGGTCGCCGGCGTGCTGATCTTGTTGTTCATCCTGTTCCTGTCACCGCTGATCGAGCGGATTCCGCTGGCGGCGCTGGTTGGCGTGATGTTCGTGGTGTCGCAGCAGACTTTCGCCTGGGCGTCGTTGCGAGTGATCAACAAAGTGCCGCTCAACGATGTGCTGGTGATCATCGCCGTGACCACCATCACCGTGTTCACCGATCTGGCCACCGCCGTACTCTGCGGCATCGTTATTGCTGCGCTCAACTTCGCCTGGCAGCAGGCGCGCGAACTGTACGCCGACGAGCATATGGAAGCCGACGGCAGCAAGCTTTATCGCTTGCACGGCACGTTGTTCTTCGCCTCGACCACGCCGTTTCTCAATCAGTTCGACCCGGCCAATGACCCGGACCGGGTGACGCTGGATTGCCGGCATCTGAGCTTCGTCGATTATTCAGCAATCGCCGCGTTGAAAACGTTGCGTGAGCGCTACGCCAAGGCCGGCAAGCATTTGCAGGTGTTCCATTTGTCGGAGCGCTGCAAGAAGCTACTCAAGCGTGCCGGCGTCGATCACGACTGAACCTTCACAGTTCGTGTCCTTGAGCCAGGTCTTGCCGAGAATGCGCGAGACCTGATCGGCGGAGTAGGGCTTGGCGATGAACTCGAACCCTTCGTAACCGCTGCGCGCCAGTTCTTCGCTGTAGCCGGACGTCAGAATCACCGGCAGATCCGGGCGGCGTCGGCGTAGCTCCTTGGCGAGTGCGACGCCGGTGATGCCCGGCATCACCACGTCGGAAAACACCGCATCGAAGCCCATGGCGTCGGCACCGGCCAGTTGCAGGGCTTCTTCGGCGTTGGTCGCCCAGACCGTCTCGTAGCCCAGGTCCTGCAGAATCTGATTGGCAAAGCGGCCAACTTCGAGATTGTCCTCGACCACCAACACCCGACGTTTTTCGTGCAGCGGCTCTGCGTCGTCATCGTCCGCCGCATTGTTGCATTCCACTTCACTGGCAGGTACTTGAGGCAGGTACAGGGTGAACTCCGAACCTTCACCGAGCACGCTGGATACGTCGACGTTACCGCCCGATTGCTTGGCAAAGCCGAACACTTGCGACAAGCCCAGCCCGGTGCCTTTGCCGACATCTTTGGTGGTGAAAAACGGTTCGAAGATATGCTCGAGCGTCTTCGCATCAATGCCGGGGCCACTGTCCGCCAGAGCAATCGATACGAATTGCCCGCCGGAGCTGGCGTGGCCGCGAATCGCTGGCAGTGGCTTGTTGCACTCCAGGCGCAACTTCAGCAGCCCCTGACCGTTCATGGCATCACGGGCGTTGAGTGCAATGTTGATCAGCGCGGTCTCGAACTGACTCAGGTCGACGCGGATATAACAGGGATGATCGGGCCGTTCGACGCACACATGGATTTGCGCACCGGTGACCGATTCGAGCATCTCGCCAATGTTTTCCAGACGCTCGCCGGCATCGACCACCTGCGGATTGAGCGGCTGCCGACGGGCAAAGGCGAGCAGCTGGCTGGTCAGCTTGGAGGCACGCTCGACCGTATCCGACACCGCGCGCATATAACGCTGCCGGCGCTCTTCGGAAAGATTGGGCTGACGCAGAAAGTCCACCGACGACCGAATGATTGTCAGCAGGTTATTGAAGTCATGCGCCACGCCGCCGGTGAGCTGGCCGATGGCTTCAAGCTTTTGCGACTGGCGCAACGCCGATTCGGCATGGGCCAGGCGCAGGCTGCGCTCCTCGACCCGCTGTTCGAGCGTGGCGTTGAGTTCGGCCAGCGCGTTGAGGCCTTCGCGCACGCTGGCATCGGCGCGCACTCGCTCGATGTGCGCCCAGCAGCGTTCGGTCACTTCGTTCAGCAGCGCTTGCTCGAAGTCCGACCAGACCCGTGGCGCCTTGTCATGGATGGCCATCAATGCGGTCAAGCGACCTTGCTTGATCAGCGGCATGCAGATGGTCGCGGTGATGCCGATGGCCTGGAACGTCGCCGATTCTTCCGGCGGCAGTTCGCTGCGGTTGTCATGGATGACCAGCGGCTTGCCGGCACGCAGCAGGGTCACGGCTTTTTTGCCGAAATCGCGCAACTGATAATGGCCGACAATGCTCGGCGAGCCCGGCGCCGCGTAGTCGCCGCGAATGGTGAAGCCGTCTTCGTCGGCATCCATGTCAGCGTAGGCGCAATTGGACAGTTGCAACTGCTCGACCATCAGCCGGGTACTCGTCGCCAGAATGTCCTGGGCGTCAGTGGCGTTGGTCACCGACTTGCCGATCGCATCGAGGACCACCAGGCGCTGGTTGAGGTAGACGGTCTGAGTGGTTTCAGTGACGGTGTCGATCATCCCGACGACGTTGCCAAGAGAATCGCGAATCGGGCTGTAACAGAAGGTGAAATAGGCCTGCTCCGGGCCGCGGCCGCGCTCGATCGTCAGCGCGAAGTTTTCGATATAGGTGGCGCGTCCGGCGTAGGCCGCATCGGCGATGGGGCTGATTTCGCTCCAGGCTTCTTTCCAGATATCGCTGAAGGGGCGGCCCAGTGCGTCGGGCTTGTCGCCGAGAATCGGCACAAACGCGTCGTTGTAGAGGGTGATCAGTTCCGGGCCCCAAATGATCGCTTGGGGAAAGTGCGAGGCGAGACAGAGCGAGACAGTGGTCTTGAGCACATCGGGCCAGTGTTCCAACGGACCGAGCGGGTTGTTCGCCCAATCGTGACGTCGAATCTGTTCGGCCATTGCGCCATTGTCCTGCAACCAGTCTTTCATGGGGATCTTGTCTATCCTGACGTCAGCATGTGAAGAAGACCCTCGTGCCGGTGTTTGGTTTCAGAGCACTGGCGTGGTGTTGGCCAGTGGTGGATCCGGACCTGCGCGCATCATGCCACGATGCGGCGGACGAAACGATTTGTGGCGAGGGTATCGCTCCCTCGCCACGGCGTTGTTGCTGACTTTTTATCACGCGTCGATGGCAGGAAAATCGATGTCCGTCAGCGCAGTGTTGTTCAGGTAGTTGGTCAGGGTCTGCACCGCCACCAGCGCGATGACTTCAATGATTTTCACGTCGTCGATACCGGCGGCGCGGGCGGCGGCGATCTGCTCATCGTTCAGGTGGCCGCGGGTTTCTACCAGTTGGCGGGCGAGGGCGGCGTAGGCGTTGAGTTCTCCGTGGCGGGCGGCGACGATGTCCTCGGCCGACATCCCGGCCTTGCCAGCGAACAAGGTGTGCGCCGCCAGGCAGTAGTCGCAACCGTTGACCTGCGAAGTGGCGAGGTACACCGCTTCTTTTTGCTGGGCGCTCAGGGAAGTCTTGCCGAGGATCGCCGAAGCCTGCACATAGGTGTCGAGGGCGACCGGCGCCTTGGCCAAGGTGGAGAACAGATTCGGCAGAAAGCCGATTTTCTTTTTCACGCCTTCGAGCACTGGGCGGGTGGCGTCGGTGGCGGTGTCGAGGCTGATAGCGTTGATGCGGCTCATGGAGATTCTCCGAAGTACCGGTGCGAAGTGCGCCGGGGATGGAGGCCATGTTATTGAGAGAGACTGGTGCTTTGGCGGCAAATCGTCGAGGATATGCTGCAGATCGTCCAGATCAGCGCTTAGACGATTCATCGACTGGGCGGCCGCCTTCGCGAGCAGGCTCGCTCCCACAGGAAGCATGCATTTCAAAGTGGGAGCGAGCCTGCTCGCGAAAGTGTCGACGCGGAGCCAGCGTTGCAACACCCCACAGCCAACAAAGCCGGAGTCGTCCATGGATCGCCTGTCAACCTTGCTCAGCCATTTCGGCGTGAATGCCGGGACCTTTCACAGCGGCGCGTTTTGTGGCGTCAGCGTGCATGAGGACGAACCGGTCGGCCATGTTCATCTATTGCAGGCGGGCGAGCTGCTGTTGCAGCCGGGCCGTGAGCGTGAGATGCGGCTGACTGAACCGTCGCTGATCTTTTTTCCCCGGCCCTTTACTCATCGCATGTTTGCCGACGAAGCCATGGACACCCGGCTGGTCTGCGCATCGCTGACCTTCGACGGCGGCTCGGGTAATGCCCTGGCGGCGGCGCTGCCGGATTATCTGGTGCTGAAGCTGACCGACATTCCCGAATTGGGCAGCACCCTCGAATGGTTGTTCAAGGAAGCCTTCGAAGGCCATTGCGGCCGTGTGGCGGTGATGGATCGGCTGTTCGAATTGCTGGTGATTCTGCTGTTACGGCACTTGATCAGCAGCCGCGAGCAACAACCGGGGATGATCGCCGGGCTCGCCGATCCGCGCTTGTCCCGGGCCTTGAACTTGATGCATGAACAACCGCAAAAACCCTGGAGCGTGGCCGAGCTGGCGTCAGTCGCCAACCTGTCCCGTGCCGGTTTCGCCGAGCAGTTTCGTCGGGTGGTCGGACAGACGCCGGCCGATTATCTGCTGAGCTGGCGCGTCAGTCTGGCGCAGAAACGCCTGCGTGAGGGCCGGCCCATCGCGCTGATCGCCGAGGAAGTCGGTTACGAAAGTCCGTCGGCATTGGCCCGGGCGTTTCGTCGCAAGACCGGGCTCAGTCCGCGCGAATGGAAGGCCGCTTTGGAATAATCATCGCGCAAATTTTTTCGCTCCGGCGACACAGAGAATCACCCCTAACGTCACCGCCAGCATGCCGAGGCTGACCTGTTCGTGCAGCAAGGTCGCCGCCAGCGCCAGGCCGAAAAACGGCTGCAGCAATTGCAACTGGCCGACCGCTGCGATACCGCCCTGAGCCAGGCCGCGATACCAGAACACAAAACCGATCAGCATGCTGAACAGCGACACGTAGCCCAGACTCAGCCAAGCCGATGCACTGATGGTCGCGAACGAGGCGGGCGCCAGCCACACACTCGTTATCGCCATCAGCGGCAACGACAGCACCAGCGCCCAGCAAATCACCTGCCAGCCACCCAGGCTGCGTGACAGCTTCGCGCCTTCGGCGTAACCGAGGCCGCAGGCGAGAATCGCTGCGAGCATCAACAGGTCGCCGATGGGCGAGGCGGTCAAACCTTGCGACAGGGCAAAACCGACCACCAGCGCACTGCCGAGAATCGAAAACAGCCAGAACACCGGACGTGGCCGCTCACCGCCGCGCAACACGCCGAAAATCGCCGTGGCCAGTGGCAGCAATCCTACAAACACAATCGAATGCGCGGATGTGACGTATTGCAGCGCCAACGCGGTCAGCAGTGGAAAACCCAGCACCACGCCGAGCGCGACAATCAGTAGCGACAGCCATTGATTGCGCGCCGGCCGTGGTTGGCGGAACAACCCCAGCAGAGTCACGGCCAGCACCCCGGCGATGGCGGCGCGCAGCACCGTCAGAAACACCGGATCGAACTCCAGCACCGCCAGGCGCGTGGCGGGCAGCGAGCCGCTGAAGATCAGTACGCCGATGAAACCATTGATCCAGCCACTGGTTTTTCCCAGTGCCGGGGCGGGCAGGTGCGAAGTCTGTTCCATACGAAGTCACGCTCGACAAGTGAGTGGCGTTGCGCCGATGCTAGGGCCACGAATCAGCACAATCAAAAAATTGTCATGGATACACCTCGACATGCCACGCTCCCGCTATAAAACCCTGGTCGACGCTTATGCTGCGGACATTCGTTCGGGGCGTCTGGCACCGGGCACACGCTTGCCCACCCATCGGCAATTGGCGACGCAGGAAGGGCTGGCGCTGGTCACCGCCTCGCGCGTTTACGCCGAGCTTGAGGCCATGGGCCTGGTCAGCGGCGAAACCGGGCGCGGCACCTTTGTCCGTGAAACGTTGCTGGCGCCGGGGCAAGGCATCGATCAGAAAGACGTGGCGGTCGGCATGATCGACCTCAATTTCAACTACCCGTCATTGCCTGGGCAGGCCGAGCTATTGCGCACCGCGCTGCGCCAATTGGCCTTGTCGGGCGACCTTGAAGCGCTGCTGCGCTATCAACCCCACGCCGGTCGCAGCCACGTGCGCGCATCGGTCGCCCGGCATTTGCTGAGCCGTGGCGTCGAGGTCACTGCCGAGCAGGTGCTGATCGTCAACGGCGCCCAGCAGGGGCTGGCGGTGACGTTGATGGCGCTGCTCAAGCCCGGTGATGTGATCGCCGCCGACGCGTTGACCTATTCCGGCTTCAAGGTCCTGGCCGAAGCACTGCATCTGGAAATTGTCGCGATCCCGTCCGGCGCTCAGGGTCCGGATCTCGACGCCCTGGAAAAACTCTGCCGCCATCGCGCAGTGCGCGCCGTGTATTGCATGCCGACACTGCACAATCCGCTGGGCTGGGTGACACCGTTGGCGCAACGTGAGCAATTGGTAGCGATCGCCCGGCGGCACGATCTGACGTTGATCGAGGATGCGGCCTACGCGTTTCTGGTGGAAAACCCACCGCGCGCGCTGATCGATCTGGCGCCGGAGCGCACGGTGTACGTCTCGGGCCTGTCGAAAAATATCGCCACGGGCCTGCGCGTGGGCTTCATCGCCGCACCGCTCGAGCGGGTGCCAGCGCTGGAACGGGTAATCCGCGCCACGACCTGGAACACCCCCGGCGTCATGACTGCCATCGCCTGCGGCTGGCTCGACGACGGCACCGTGACGCTGCTTGAAGAGCAGAAACGCAACGACGCCATGGCGCGACAAGCGTTGGCCGCCGAGGTGCTCAAAGGCCTGCATTGTATTGGCCATTCGGCCTCGTATTTCCTCTGGTTACCGCTGCCGGAGGATGTGCGTGCGGACCAAGTCGTCGTCGAATTGATGCGTGAGCAGATTTCGGTCACCAGCGCCGAGCCGTTTGCCGTGGCAAGCCATGTGCCGCACGCGATTCGTCTGGCATTGGGCTCGGTCGACATCGATGTGCTTGGCCAGGCGCTGAAGAAAATCCGCCAGATCCTCGGTGCTTATCTATGAAGACAAGATGCTAACCTTGCGCCGCCCGTTGCAATCGAACCGGAATCCGTGATGAAAAACTCTGCTGCATTGACCCTCGCGCTGCTGCTCGGCACCGGCCTGCTCAGTCCTCTCACGCAGGCCGCAGGCGATCCCGAAGCCGGCGCAAAAATCTTCCCGCGCCTGTGCGGTGGCTGCCATCAGGTCGGCGAATCGGCCCGCCCCGGATTTGGCCCGCAACTCAATGGCATCATTGGCCGGGCGGCGGGGACTTCAGCGAACTATGTGTATTCCGACGCGATGAAAAACTCCGGGCTGACCTGGGACCGCCAAACGCTGATTGCCTACCTGAAAGACCCGAAAGGCGTGGTGCCCGGCACGCGGATGATTTTCTGGGGACTGAGCGACGAGGAAAAACTGGATAATCTGCTGGCGTATCTGCAGACGTTTTCTCAGTAAATCCTGCGGCGATTTCCAACTGCGACGCCGAAGCGATATCTGAACATCGCCTGATCACGCCACCCGATTGCGACCGTTTGCCTTGGCTTGATAGAGCTGCTGGTCAGCACGTTTGAGCAGCGCGGCATGGCTGTTGTCGGCCGGGTCAGCCAGACCGATACCGATGCTCACCGTGACTTGTTCGATGCCTGGGAAATCCGCGCTGGCGATGGCCGCGCGGATCTTTTCGGCGACCACTTCCGGTGTGTCGGGGGTGGCGATTTCCGGCAGTAGCACAGCGAACTCTTCGCCGCCGTAACGCGCGACGAAGTCGGTTGTGCGCACGCTGGCCTGAATCAGTTGCGCCAATTGTTGCAGCACGGCATCGCCCACTGCGTGACCGTGGGTGTCGTTGATGCGTTTGAAGTGGTCGGCATCAATCAGCAGCAGCGAGAACGGGCGGCCGGTGCGGCGAAACAGCAGCGTGTACTCGGTGAGTTTTTCGTCGAAGCGACGGCGGTTATAAACCCCGGTCAAGGCGTCGTGGGTCGCCAGACTCAGCAGTTCGGCATTGGCCTGGGTCAGCGCCGCGGTGCGCTGCGCGACGGTGGCCTCCAGCGACGCATTGGCTTGTTGCAGCTCACGTTCCTTGGCGAGCAGCGACTGGGTCATGGCCTCGATCGACTGGCCGAGCTGGGCAATCTCCTGCACCGGGTGTTGCAGGGCAAATTGCACACCGGTCTGTTTGTTCTGCACCTGCCGGGCCGAGTGCGCGAGCTGCTCGATCGGCCGGCTCAGATACAGCGCCAGATAGTAAGCGACCAAGCCGAAAATAAGCGCCGCGAACACGCCGAGGATCAGCAGTTTGTAAAACAGCAGGCGTGCCGGTTGCAGTGCGGTTTCCAATGGCTGGCGCACGGCAATCGACCAGGTCAGTGCCGTGCTGGAGGGCGTCGGCACGCTGACCGTGCTGGTCAGAAAACCATTGCTCGCCGTCCAGCCTTGCAGCTCGTCGTCGGGCGTAGACACTTGCTGGCCTGCCAGTGCTTGCGGATAGAGAACATTGCCATCGTGATCGATGATCAACGCTTCGATGTCCGGCGCCGAATGTTTATGCGCGAACGCCGCCGACTCGACCATGCGGGTCACCCAGCTCCAGTGTGCATGCGCGCCCAGCACGCCGATTACCTGGCCTTCGGCGTTATGGATCGGCGCGGCAAAATCGATGAAACGCAGCGGCTCGCCATTGGGCAGGCCGGGCAACATTTTCGCCAGCAGCACCGCCTCATGCGGGTCGCCGGTGTACTCACCATCCAGCCCGGCCCGGAACCATGGCCGCTGCTGCACCGACTGACCGACCAGCAAACCGCCCACCGCTTGATGCACTTTGCCTTCGGCATCGGTGACGCCCATCCACGCATATTCGGCGCGGGCCTCGGTACGCAATTGCATCGATTTGAGAATTGCCGGATTGTCGAGATCGCCACGTTCCAGATGCGGCGCACGGCTGAGCAGATAAACCTCCAGCTGGCGTTCGCGCAGTTGCTCACCCAACAAGGACGCCGCCGCGCGCGCGGTATTGAGCAGCGCGTTGCCGCTGGCCTGCTTCATCTGCTCGGTGGCGATATGGCCGACATAGAAACCCACGCTCAACAGTGTCAGCAAAGACAAACCGGCGAACCAGAGGGTGAGGTGGCTACGCAGACTGGCTTTGAGCATGGCAGGCAGGGTCTGTTCTGATTTTGTCGGCGAATGGTATGCGCAATGGGCGGCGGGGGCCAGTCGCGTGTGGATAGCCCCGGCAGTCTCAGGTTGGCTTGCCTGGGCTTTTGAAAGAGCTGCGTATGCTGTTGATTACGGCGCTATTGGCCGAATGCACAGCTCACCGGTTGCACGGGTCAGCGCCAGATCATGCAGCGCATCCTGAGTCAGGCCGTTGCGTGCATTGGCCAGCCACTTCGGGCAATCGGCGTCACGACGATACGGTGCGAAGTCGGCGTACTGTTGCAGCAGCCGCGTTTGCAATTCATCCAGGCGCGGGCGGATCTGTTTGCCCAGATCGGGACGCGGCGTGTCCGGCGCTGCACCGGCGGCTTGCCATTGCGCCAGCAGACCGTACTGCACCAGCTTGTTCGCCTCCATTTGCGCGGCGAGCAATTGCGCAACGTCCTCCGGGTTCAGTTGCCGTTCTGCGGCCAGCATTCGCGCATTGGCGATGACCTGCGCTTCACGCGGGCTGTCCTGGATTGGCTTGCCGCTGTCCCATTTGGTCAGCGCCACGAGGTCGCCGATGTTCAGGCGTTCGTTCAGCGTCTGCACCAACGGCTTCAGGGTTTCGGCGGGCATAGCGGCTTGAGCGCCGGTGACGAGGAGGGCGAGAAAGGTCCCGGTCAGCAGATTGGCAAGGTGCGGCATGTACAGAACCTCAAGCAGAGAAATTGGCGTGCGTTTTATTTACCACAGCCCGTGACACGCTACCTACTGCCTTCAGCGATTGTTTAGACAATGTTTGGATCGCTGATAAACAGCGAACGGAAATGTTAATTGCACACCGCCCGCATGTCATCGAAGCTATCCTCCATCAACCCTCCTGCCGTAGAGATGGACCACCCCTCAATGCAAGTCGCCGACCACCGCCCGCTCTGGCAAACCTATCTGCTGTTCCTTGCGCCAATGGTGCTGTCGAACTTTCTGCAATCGATGTCGGGCACGGTCAACAGCATCTACATCGGCCAGATGCTCGGCACCCAGGCGCTGGCGGCGGTATCGGGGATGTTTCCGGTGGTGTTCTTTTTCATTGCACTGGTGATCGGCCTCGGTGCAGGAGCGGGTGTGTTGATCGGGCAGGCCTGGGGCGCGCGCGAACCGCACATGGTCAAGGCGATTGCCGGCGCAACGCTGTTGCTGGGCGTATTGATCGGTTTGCTCGCAGCGGTGCTCGGCAGCGTATTCGCGCGGCAGGCGCTGACCGGGCTGGGGACACCAGCGGATGTACTCGATGATGCCGTAGCGTACGCCCATGTGATGCTGTGGATTCTGCCGTCGCTGCTGGTGTTCGTGCTGTTCACGCAACTGCTGCGTGGGGTCAGCGATACGCTGTCACCGCTGCTGGCACTGATGGTCTCGACCTGCGTCGGGCTGGCGCTGACGCCGGCACTGATCCGCGGCTGGTTCGGCTTGCCGCAACTGGGCATTCAAAGCGCGGCCTATGCCGGTTTGGCCGGTAACCTTTCGGCGATGGCGTGGCTGGCGTGGCGCTTGATTCGCAAGGGGCATCCACTGGCGCCGGACCGGGAATTTTTTGCCGCGCTGCGACTCGACGGGGCGATTCTCGGCAAGGTGCTGCGCATTGGCCTGCCGACCGGCGTGCAAATGATTGTGCTGTCGCTGTCGGAGCTGGTGATTCTGGCACTGGTCAATCAGCACGGTTCGCAAGCAACCGCGGCTTACGGCGCGGTGACGCAGATCGTCAACTACGTGCAGTTTCCGGCGCTGTCGATTGCGATCACCGCATCGATTCTTGGTGCACAGGCCATCGGTGCCGGGCGGCTGGAACGCATGGGCCCGATCCTGCGTACGGGCCTTTTGATCAACGTGTGCCTGACCGGTGGTTTGATCGTTCTCGGTTACCTGCTATCGCACTGGTTGCTCGGGCTGTTCCTCACCGATGACTCGACCCGGGCGATGGCTGAGCATCTGTTGCACATCATGTTGTGGAGCCTGTTGGTGTTTGGCTTCCAGGCCATCATCGGCGGCATCATGCGTGCCAGCGGTACGGTGCTGGTGCCGGTGGCCATCGCGATCATCTGCGTCGTCGGCGTGCAACTGCCGGCGGCGTACTGGCTCGACGGGCAGTTTGGTTTGCAGGGTGTGTGGATGGCATTTCCAGTCGCGTATCTGGGTATGCTGGTGCTGCAAACGCTGTATTACAAACTGGTCTGGCGGCATCAGAAGATCGAGCGGTTGGTTTAGCCCGGCGAGGGTTGGCGTAACGCTCAGTTGTTTGCTTAAGTCATTCAGGTCCCTGAACGGCAAGCCCAGCCTGGAGAATGTCATGTCGATCCGATTGCTCCTGGCTGCTGCGTTTTTTTTATGCGCCACGGCTGCTGCGCAGGCCGTCGAGTACAAACGGGTCAACACCACCGCCAGCCAGATCAGCTTCAGCTACAAACAAATGGGCGCACCGATGTATGGCACGTTCAGCAAGTTCGAGGCGGTGCTGGATTTCGACAGCGTCCACCTCGACAATGCCCGGACCACTCTGCATATCGACCTCGGCAGCATCGATGCCGGCAGTGACGACGCCAACACCGAACTGGTGAAACCGGCGTGGTTCGATACGGCACGATTTCCCGTAGCGGTGTTTCAGTCGACGCGCTTCACCGAAGTGGCCGAGTATCGCTATCTGGTCGACGGCCAGCTCACCCTTAAAGGCATGACGCGTGATGTGCAGGTGCCGGTGGAATTGAAACCGGGCAGTGGCATCGGTGTTTTCGACGGCGAGATGATCCTCAAGCGCGACGAGTTCGGCCTCGGCGCAGGGGAGTGGGCAGATTCGGTGGTGTCCACAGAGATCATCATCAAGTTCAAAGTCGTGGCGCCGCAGCAGTGACGCTGAGCTGACATTGGCAGATTCTGTAGATCCACGAGGTATGATGTCGCGGTTTTCCGCCGGAGTTTGCCTGTCATGCCACGCATCACCCACTACAAAACCCCATGCCCTGAAAGCGTCAACAGCCAGATTCTACAAATGGTCGTCGACTACCTGACCGACATCAGCGCCGTCGGCCTGGGGCCGAGCAACCTGCTGTACAACGTCTATCAGTACGCGGTGGGGTATGAGGTGCATCTGTATCTGGAAGCGTTGAACGGCGAGAAGGGCACCGAAGTGGAATTGCTGGTTGCGACCGCCGAGGACGACCCGGAGCAGGTCATCGGCTTTGTTCTGTACCTGCCGGTGCAGGGCGACTGGGAAGCGTGCAGCGTCGCCTACATGGCGGTGCGCGAAGGGCATCGGCGCCAGGGTGTGGCACGGGCGATGCTCGGCGAGATGGTCGGGCGTTATCCGCATGCCGAACTGACGTGCAGTGTCGGCAAGGTTCCGTATTTCGAGGCGCTGGGGTTTGAGGTGATCGGCTCGCGCGAAACCCAGGTATTGATGAGCACCCGGCACTACCGCAGCAACGGCCTGCGCGGATTCATCGACACCACCCCGATCTATCGCTCGCTCGAGGTTCAGCAGATTCATACCTATCTGCTGCAGAAAAACGGCAAGCGGGCGATGCTCGACGCCGAGAAACAGCGTGACCGGCATTTGGATCAGACGACCCGGCATACCGAAGAATTCGTCCGCCAGCGGCTGACGCTGCATTGAGTTAACCGGGTTCCGTCGTCACGCTTTGCGTCGTGGACGCGGAGCGTCCGCGGCTGCATTCCCACGCGGAGCGTGGGAACGATCAGGTCGGCAGCCAACCGCAGCGCCCTCTCCCTCCGGGAGAGGGCAGGCTCACGCAAGACCCGGCTATTCAGCCAAGCTTCACATTCATGGTTATCCGCGCCGTGAAGACCTGTTTGCCCTCGGTATCGTGAATATCGACGGTGACCACCTTGTCGCCCGCGCTTTGCCAATCCACGCCTTCAGCGCTGGCCACTGCCGTCACGTCGGTTTTGGCCTTGGCCAGGTATTCCACGGTCATGCCTTTGGGAATCCAGCGTGCGCCGTCCGGGATCGAGACGTCGGTCATCATGCCGCCGGCGAGTTCTGCGGCGTTGCACATCGCAATCGCATGGACCGTGCCGAGGTGGTTGGTGATTTCCTTGCGAAACGGCACTTGCACCGTGGCTGCGTTCGGGCGCAGCTCGGTGATCAGGGGATTGATCGTGCTGAAGTAGGGGGCGAACTGGCAGGCCATTTTGCTGAAGGCGTCGGAGCCGACGCTGTTGAACATGCTGAGAGATTGACTCATGGGAAACGCCTCGCGATAAGTGTTTTTGCAGAATGATGTTCCGTTACAGAACAATGTTCTGTAACGGAACGGTATTCTGTCCGCGGGAAATCTGTCAACCTGTGCAGGCTTTTTTTATTGGGCACGAGCGTGTCTTCCACTTTTTCATTTTTCAGGCTGTGAGCAGCATGGACACCGCAGATCTACTTGAACGCAGTTACCCCGGCCGCCGCGCCGAACTCAAGCGCGATATCTTTCGCAAGGCGCTGAACCTGTTCAACGAGCAGGGGATCGAGGCCACCACCATCGAGATGATTCGCGCCGAATGCGATACCAGCGTCGGCGCGATCTATCACCATTTCGGTAACAAGGAAGGCTTGGTCGCAGCGCTGTTTTTCACCGCGCTGGAGGATCAGACGCGGCTGCGCGATGAGTATCTGGATGCCGGGCAAACCACCGAACAAGGCGTGCAGGCGCTGGTGTTCAGCTACCTCGACTGGGTCGAGCGCCAGCCGCAGTGGGCGCGCTTTCAGTACCACGCACGGTTTGCCGTGACCAAAGGGCCGTTCAAGGATGAGTTGGCCGAGCGCAACAAAATGCGTAATCGACGCCTGCGCGAATGGCTCGGTGAATCCGGGCGCATGGGCGAACTGCGCGATTTGCCGTTCGAATTGTTGCCCTCGCTGATCATTGGTCAGGCCGAGAGCTACTGCCGTGCTTGGCTGGCGGGGCGGGTCAAGGGCAGCCCGATGGAATATCGTGAAGTACTGGCGCAAGCCGCATGGCGTTCGATTTGCGCTGACACGGCGTTGCCAGACTGATCTTGCGCAGGGGGATGGCAGTAATGGCATCCCGAATTGTTTGCGCTGCCCCCCGCCAAGTTTCTCAAGCAAAAACGCTAACCCTGTGGGAGCCTGCTCGCGAATGCGCTAGCTCAGTCAACATCGCTGTGACTGACAGGCCGCTTTCGCGAGCAGGCTCGCTCCCACAGGAGATGGGTGTCGTTCAGAAAATTTCCTTCAAGTCAGGCGTTGCGCTGGAAAACCAGCGCCTTCAAGCCGCTCTCTGGGTCGATGTCCGGAAACTCCGGCGGATTTTCCAGCCGTTGTTCAAAGCGCAATCCCGGCGCTTCCCGTGTCACGCCATCGATCAGGAAGTCCGAGCCGAACGCCGGGTCGTTCATGCACGCCAGTACGCTGCCCTGCGCCGTGAGCAATTCCGGCAGGCGCCGCAGCACGCGCTGGTAATCCTTGGTCAGCAGAAAACTGCCTTTCTGGAACGACGGTGGATCGATGATCACCAGATCGTACGGGCCGCTGTTGATGACCTTGCCCCAGGACTTGAACAGATCGTGGCCGAGGAAACTGACTTTGCCCAGGTCATGGCCGTTCAGGCGATGATTGTCGCGACCGCGGCTCAGCGCCGCACGGGACATGTCGAGGTTGACCACATGGCTGGCGCCACCAGCGATGGCCGCGACCGAGAAACCGCAGGTGTAGGCAAAGAGGTTGAGAATGCGTTTGCCGCTGGCCTGTTCACGCACCCAGTCGCGCCCGTAACGCATGTCGAGAAACAGCCCGGCGTTCTGCTTGCGCCCGAGGTCGACGCGGTACTGCAAGCTGCCCTCGACGATGA
The DNA here is from genome assembly GCF_043496865.1 of Pseudomonas retamae. NCBI lineage: Bacteria > Pseudomonadati > Pseudomonadota > Gammaproteobacteria > Pseudomonadales > Pseudomonadaceae > Pseudomonas > Pseudomonas retamae. Next base: position 42,738 of record NZ_JBIEIL010000015.1, on the reverse strand, counting down.
TCATTTCCTCGATCTCGTCGCCGAGCAGCCATTCGGCGGTGCTTTGTGGCAAGTAGCGATGCTGGATCAACAGAGTATGCGCACCGCACTGCCGCCATTCTTCGCTGGCAGTGATGTCCAGCAGCAAGCGCTTCAGGTCTTCCAGTTGCTCAGGCGGCGGTTCCTTGAACAGCGACACCAGCGCCACGCCCTGCAGCCAGTCCACTGTCAACTGCTCCAGCCCCGGCCAGCAGCGTCCGCGACCGTGAAACAGGCGACGGGTTTCGCTGGGTGCGGCGGCGAGCGCCGGCAGCAAATGGGCGCGGAGGGTGGTGAGAGCGTCAGGGGTCATCGGTCAGGATCGGCAAGCAGAATGGGCCGGCATTTTAACCACAATTGCTGCGTTGCGAATCCCGACCCATACCGCTGGAAACCGGGTTGTCGAAAAGTCCTGTATCAAAAGTGAATTTCTGCAGAGCGCGTGGCTCATACCAGATAAGCAGCGGATCCAAACCGCTAATCGAAAAATGTAATTCGGGGGAGTGCTGTTCATGTGCCCTACACCTACGTCGAGCGCGCACCTTCCTGGCGGGTTGATTCTGGTAGTCGAGGACGATCCGTTGATTCTGGAGTTTCTTTGCGAAATTCTTCAGGAGGAAGGGTTCAAGGTCGAGCCGCAAACCAGCGCTGACGCAGCATCACTGTATCTGGAAAAACATGCAGCAGACGTTGCGCTGTTACTGACCGACATCACCATGCCCGGCACGCTCAACGGCGCCGACCTGGCCAATCTGGTCGGTGATCGCTGGCCGGAAAAACCGGTGATGGTCATGTCCGGTTATGAGACCCCGGAAACTTCGGGCGTCAAGCATTCGGTGGCCTTCATCAAGAAGCCCTGGGCGATCGGTCAGTTGCTCGACTGTGTGGAAAGTGCATTCAAATCCAAGGCCCCGCAGCTGCACTGACAGATGCTACATTGGCGGGCAAGTTAGTCCGCCCCTGTCAGAGGATGTGTCCTTTTGTCTGCTGAAGTTTCTGTTTTCGACCGCGCGTTCGGTGCCTTCCTGTTCGACATGGACGGCACCGTGCTCAATTCCATCGCCGCTGCAGAGCGCATCTGGTCGGCCTGGGCGGTACGTCATGGGGTCAATGTCGAGGCGTTTTTGCCGACCATTCACGGTGCGCGCGCCATCGATACCATCACGCGTCTGAACCTGCCGGGGGTGGATGCCGAAGCGCAAGCGGCGTTCATTACCGCTGCGGAAATTGACGACGTCGAAGGCATTGTCGAGATTCCGGGCGCCGCGGCGTTTCTCAACAGCTTGCCGGCCGAGCGCTGGGCCATGGTCACTTCGGCACCGCGGGATCTGGCGTTGCGGCGCATGGCAGCCGCCGGGATTGCCGCGCCTGCGGTGTTGATCACCGCGCAAGACGTCAAGGCCGGCAAGCCTGATCCGGCGGGGTATCGCCTGGCGGCGCAACGCCTCGGTGTTGAACCGGGTGATTGCCTGATTTTCGAAGACGCGGCAGTGGGCATTCAGGCGGCGGAAGCGGCAGGCGCGCCGTTGATGATCATTACCACGACTCATCAGCATCCGCTGGAGACCACGCATGCGACGATTGCCAGTTATGACGCGATCAGGGTTGAGGTTGATGATCAGGGTTTGCTGCGGTTGTTTGAGAACTGAAAGGCCCCTCACCCTAACCCTCTCCCGGAGGGAGAGGGGACTGACCGAGTTGTGCCGCGTCAGATGCCGACCTGACCGACCTAAGCGATTATGGATTCAGCGCGGATCTTCCACGTCGGCGCACATCGCTAATTTCCCCCAATCGGTTCCCTCTCCCTCGGGAGAGGGCTAGGGTGAGGGGCTACATTTGAACTGACGAGAGAGACCACTTCCATGGCAACCGCTTCTGCAACCATCGACGTCCCGGCTTCAGCCGATCAGGTCTGGCAATTGATCGGCGGCTTCAACACGCTGCCCGAGTGGCTGCCGCTCATTACTGAAAGCACCCTGACCGACGGCGGACGTGTGCGCAGCCTGAAAACCGCTGACGGCGGCGTGGTGATCGAGCGCCTGCAAAGCTTCGATAACGCCGCCATGACGTACAGCTATTCGATCGAACAGGCACCGTTTCCGGCGACTGATTATCTGGCCACGCTCAAGGTCGAGGCCCAGGGGCAGGGCGCACGAGTAACCTGGTCGGGACGATTTACCGCCGTCGGCGTGAGCGACGAGGAGGCGGTGGCGCTGTTCAATGGCATCTACCAGGGCGGGCTGGACGCATTGCGCGCCAATTACCCGGCCTAGGTCACTTCGGACCGATCATTCCCACGCTCTGCGTGGGAATGACCAGACCTGTGGGAGCGAGCCTGCTCGCGAAGGCGTCAGGTCAGTCAACGTTGCTGTGCCTGAAACACCGAATTCGCGAGCAGGCTCGCTCCCACAGGATGGCCTGCATTTCAATTTTCAGGCCCGGGTAATCAGGCTCTGCCGGCAATCGAGCAGCAACTTCGCCCCGCCCAGATCGCTGCGGCTCACCTGCAGGCTGAAGCCGTGCAGGCTGACGATTGCTGCAACGATCGATAACCCAAGGCCAAAGCCGCTCTTCGGTTGCCCACCCTCGGCGCGATAAAACCGTTGGAACACCGCCTCGCGTTCCGCTTCGGGAATTCCCGGCCCCGAGTCGTGCACTTCGATCTGCGTCTGCCCACCGGCATTCACCCCGCGCAGCATGACCGTGCCGCCGGGCGGGGTGAACTTGATCGAATTGCTCAACAGATTCGCCAGTGCCTCGAACAGTAACGCCCGATCGCCATTGAGCGGCGGCAGGGTTTCCGGCATGTTCAGCTCGAAACGCAGCTCGCCTTCTTCAGCCAGTGGCAAGTAAAACTCATGCAGTTCTTCGAGCAGTTGCACCGGGTCGAGCTGCACGAAACCCGAGCGACGCTGACGATCTTCCAGCTCGGAAATCCGCAGCAAACCGCGAAACCGCGCCATCAGCGTGTCCGCTTCGGCCAGCACCAGATCCAGTTGCGCCGCTTCCTGCGAGCCTTCGCCGGCCTGTTGCTGCATGCGATACAACTGCGCGCGCAGACGCGTCAGTGGCGTGCGCAAGTCGTGGGCGATGTTGTCGCAGACACCTTTGACCTCATTCATCAGCCGCTCGATGCGCTCCAGCATCGCGTTGACGATGGCCGCGAGCATGTCCAGCTCATCGCGGCGGTTGGACAGCGGCAAACGATGGGTCAGATCACCCGCGACGATTGCCTGGGCGCTGTCCTGAATCGCCCGAATCCGCCGCAACGGCCGACGCCGCAGCAGATGCCACCCGGCCACGCCCGGCAGAATGGTCAGCGACACGCCCCAGAACAACGCATGCAAAATGATCCGCGTCACCGCGAACAACGAGCCGTTGTCGCGCAACAAAACCAGCCAGCGGCCATCGCGGGTTTGCGTGGCCACGGCATCGCAGCTGTCACTCGGCAGGGTCGGGTCGTCGGAATCGGCGCAGTCGGCGAGCATGTGAATCTTGCCGTCCAGCGGCAGGCCTTCGGGAATCTGCTGCAGCGCACCGCCGAGGTAAACGCCGTCGGCACTGAACAGGCCGTAGGCGTCGATGCCACGAATATCGAAAGTCATGCTGGCGGCGAGGGCGTCTTCCAGTTGCTCGCCACGAAAGTGCGAAAACAGGTGCTGGCGTTGCATCAGCGAGTGCTTGGCGAGGTTGTCGAGGTAGCCCGACACCTCGTAATACATGACCCCCATGAGAATCGCGCTCCAGGCCACGAACAGCGAGCTGTACAGCGCCAGCAAACGGCTGCTGGAAGAGCGCCAGCCGTCAGACGGGTTCGGCAATGACATAGCCGGAGCCCCGTACCGTGCGGATCAGCGGAACGTTGCCGGCGGCGTCGATTTTCTTGCGCAGGCGGCCGATGTGCACATCGATCAGGTTGGTGCCCGGGTCGAAGTGATAGCCCCAGACCTCTTCGAAAATCATCATCCGCGAAAGGATCTGGCCACTGTTGCGCATGAGAAATTCGAGCAGTTTGTATTCGGTCGGCAGTAGCGTCAGTACCTGGTCGGCGCGGCGCGCTTCGTGGCTGATCAAGTCGAGTTCGAGGTCAGCGACCTGCAGCGTCGTCGCTTGCGTGGCGACGCTGGTCTGGCGGCGCAACAGCACTTCGACCCGCGCGGCCATTTCGTCGGTGGCGAACGGCTTGGTCAGGTAATCGTCACCGCCAGCGCGCAAGCCACGCACGCGCTCGTCGACGTCGGAGAGGGCGCTGATCATCAGAATCGGCGTTGCCACGCCCATGGTGCGCAGGGTGGTGACAATGGCCAGGCCGTCGAGCTCGGGCAACATGCGGTCGAGGGTGATCAGGTCGTAATTGCCGCTCACGGCGCGGTCGAGGCCTTCGCGGCCATTGTCGACCCAGTCGACATCGAGCCCGTGGCTGCTGAGTTCGGCGACGATTTCCCGAGCGGTCACGGCGTCGTCTTCGATGGTCAAGATACGAGTCATAGGCAGGCCTGCGGATCGGTTCAAACGGAATGGCAGCATTTTGCCAAGAAATTCCCGTGACGCTTTAAATTAACTTTCATGTTGCTACGGCCAGTGGGCCGGTGACTGGGGTGAGTTAAACGAAACATTGATATCATCTGGCCATAATTTCTCACAGGAGTGGTGCCATGCGTAAATTCATTTGCCCTGGCTGGATGCTGATGACCGGTTTGCTGCTTGTGCTATTTGGCGCTCCAGCGTTGGCCGCCAATACTCCGTGTTCCGGGAAGAAGGGCGGGATCAATCGCTGCGACGGTGACCTGTTCCTGTGCAATGACGGCTCCATCAGTGGCTCGAAAAAGAGCTGTGCAGCGATGTTTGGCGAGCGTCAGCAGGCGCGTCCGCAGAATTTGCTGCAAAGCGACGATGGCTGCGCCTGTGGCACCGGTTCGTTTTGCACTGGCCCACGTGGCGGGGTGTATTGCCTCACGCCAAGCGGTAACAAGAGCTACAAACGCAAATAAACGCTTTTGCCAATGCAGAAAACCCGCCTTTAACATGCGCTTGTTGCATTTTGCATGGTCTGAGGAAGTTCATCTTTTCTAAGTAATTGAAAATATTGAGTTTATTTTGTGCTGACGACTGGCACGGTCGCTGCAATTGCTCCGGTGAGTACTTGTAACATCATTTTTCATGCCTGGAGCAGAACAACAATGAACAGATCTTCTGATGGATTTTATTCTGCCGTTGAAGAGTCAAGCAGCGTTTCGGGTGTGTCCTGGGGCGCAATTTTCGCGGGCGCTGCAGCAGCTGCGGCGTTGTCGATGATTCTGGTGTTGCTCGGCTTCGGTCTGGGTTTCTCCGCTGTTTCGCCTTGGGCCGGAGAGGGCGTCAGCGCCAAGGGCCTGGGTATTTCCACGATAATCTGGCTGGCGGTGACGCAGATTATCGCTTCCGGCATGGGTGGCTACATCGCCGGTCGTCTGCGAGTGAAGTGGGCGAACATGCACGGTGACGAGGTGTATTTCCGCGACACCGCTCACGGTTTCCTCGCTTGGTGCGTAGCCACACTGGTCACCGCGATTCTGGTGGTCGGCTCGGTCAGCAGCGTCGTCAGCGGCGGTGTGCAGGCCGGTGCCAACGTTGTCGGCGGTGCTGCCGGTGCGATGAGCCAGGCGGCGGGTTCTGCTGCTGCCAACACTGACAGCGATCAGTACGGCTACTTCGTCGACAGCCTGTTCCGCGACGATCGTCCTGCTGCCGTCAGCGATGATGCCGCACGCGGCACCGTGACCCGCATCTTCGCCCAGAGCCTGGCCAACGGTCAGCTCAGCCCGGAAGACCGCACCTACCTCGCACAATTGGTCGCCCAGCGAACCAACCTGAGTCAGGCCGATGCTGAACGTCGTGTCGACGAGATCTACGCCAGTACGCAGAAAGCCATCGCCGACGCCAAACTGAAAGCTCAGCAAGCCGCCGACACCGCCGCCAAAGTCGCTGCCTACACCTCGCTGTGGATGTTCGTCGCGCTGCTGGCCGGTGCGTTCTTTGCCAGCCTCGCCGCCACGTTCGGCGGTCGTCGTCGCGACGCGGTGGAATACGTCGAAGTCGACACCTACACCACGACCACTCCAGTCCGTTAAACAAGGAGCAAGACCATGCGCTCATTACTGCTGTTTTTCCTCGGCGTGCCCATCCCGATCATCATCCTGATCGCCCTGTTCGTACACTGATCCCTCTGAGGCAGGATGCCTCTGCCGCTTTCATCTTCGGGTGAAAGCGGCTTTTTCATTTAAGGCTTATAGGGTCATGTATTTGGCCTGCAAGGCAAGTAGAACTAGTATTTCTGACAGTGGCGCCGCGTGATGAAAGTGCTGGAATCGGAGCGGGAATAGACAAGACGTTTATTCACGATTGCCTCGAGTGACTGACATGAACACGCGATTGAAACCTGAAAACGCAGGTACTCTTGATCCGGCCTTCGCCGATGCGGGGAGGCTAAAGTTTCCGTTAGACGGATTGCCTGATATCGAATCAGCAGCCGTATTGGCATTGCCTGACAAAAAGACTCTGGTTGGATTTTACCCGTTTGATTTATTCGGGTCGGCCACGGTTGCCCGGTTCCACGAAGACGGAACACTGGACACTGGATTCGGCGGGGGAAAGGGGTTTGTAGTAATTGCTTTGGAAAACGCAATCATGGCGCATGTTGTCGGGCTCAGTCTCTTGCAAGATGGCGCGTGGCTGTTGCGGGGTACCTATCAACAAGCAGGCTCTGTAGAGGGGATAGCGCTCGTGCGTTGTCTCCCTGATGGACAGCAAGATCCGTCCTTCGGTGAAAAAGGTGTTTGTTACCTTCGTTTCGATGAAATGGATAAGCCTGAGCTGATTCCGCCCGGCAATGTCAGTTCAGGTCCGCGACATTGGAAGAGAGTACGGTCTTCGCGGGCAACTGCGGGATCGGGCAGTTCAGTCACAGAACAAGCGGATGGCAAGATAATCGTGGTCTCCAATGTCTTCGACGAATTCGTGAACTCGAACGGAATCATTCTTCGGCTCAACCCGGACGGATCGAAAGACAAGACGTTCAATGATCATGGGTTTGCGCTGGTTGACTTTGAAAATACATCCAATACGGCCTTGGGAGTCGCTACTCAGCCTGATGGCAAGGTTTTGGTCTGTGGAAAATATACTGACGATTCCCCGGGGCTACAGGGTGGTTACCTGATTCGTTTTGATAGTTCCGGCCATATCGATAATTCCTTCAATGATGGCCGGGCTTTCACGCTAAAGCACCGCTGGGTCGAGTTCAACGACATAGCGGTGAGACAAGGCGATGGGTGAATTGTAGTCGTAGGTGCAGGTGCTCCAATGGGCACATTACAAGGCGCCATTGTTGTGCTTAATTCCAATGGTAGTTACAACCTTGTATTCAATGGAGGCCAACCTTTGTTTGCGCCCCTGCAAGAGGCTGGCGTTCACTGGAAAAAATGCGTATCGCAGAAGGATGGGGCAATCGTCGTAGCCGGTAATGGCAGCATTCGATATATCAACGGTGGGGATACGTATATTGCAGCCCGCTATCGTGCTGACGGCTCATTGGATCCGGCGTTTAACGGAAAAGGTTTCTACGTTTTTGATGATGAAACGATGTTTTGTTATTACAAGGATATGAACGTGCTGGACGACGGGCGAATCGTTGCCTGTGGCTATTACTTGCTTGATACATGGGAATGGGTGGTATTCGGTGGGTGGGCCACACGTCATCTGGGTTAAAGCAATTAGATTGCAGCCGCTTTCACTTTAAAGTGGAAGCCGCTCTTTGCTTTCTGCGGGGCCAACGGCGAGAATCGCCGCCGGAAGTGGATTGGCCGCTTTATCTCTTTAAGGATGAACACGTTGAACAAGAAGGAAATCAAACGCCAGTTGGTGGAAATGCTCGAAGCCGGGCGCTCGAAAACCGAAACGTTCAAAGCGTTGTCGGGTGGAGCGGTCAAAGATCGCGTGTTGGCGGCGTGGATTGGGGGGCGTGCGGATCCGGCCCTCAGAGAAAAGCATTCACTCAAAGTCACTCTGCTGATCGTGTTGACCTGCATCCAGGCATTGATCGGCGCAGTCTTCGGTTTCTTTCTGTTCTATGACGCAACCCCGGTTCTGGCACTCATAATGTTGCTGATCGCCGGTGGCATCCCGTTGTTGTTTGCCTGGGGCTTCTACAAGAACGTTGCAGCCGCTTACACCGTTTACGTTCTCCTCACCATCAGTCAGGTGTCGCGCATGTTCAAAGGCTATGAGGAAGATCCGTTGTCGACTTTGATCGCCGTCGGCATCACGCTGGCCATTGTGTTCTACGCCGCCTGGATCAAATCCCTGTTGTTCCCGGACCTGGGCTTCATTGGTGCGAAGAAGATCAAAGGGCAGTTCGTTTTCTCCAACTGATCGCCGGACAATCCCACCGCTTTTACTGGCCTGGATCAATATTTCCTCTGGTGATATCGCCTAACGTAAATGATCCAGGCCTTTGCTGAGGTATGAACTACAGTGCTTCACGCGCACCTTGTTGCGCTGACAGAGTACCCGCGTCGACGGCCCACACAGCAACAATAAACGCGTCGACACGGTGTAGTGCAGCAAGGAGCTGACACCACCTCAACCGAACCTTCACGGACGAACACTGCAATGAACTGCCTAGAAAGATCCTTCGATATCCAGCCGTTGGTGCAGGCGGACATGACCGTCCACATCAACGGCCAGCCTGTCACCGCCGCCATCGGCGAAACCGTTCTCAGCGTTATTCAATCCCTCGGCCTGCGCCAGATCGCGCGCAACGACCACAACCAGATCAGCGGCGCCTACTGCGGCATGGGTGTGTGCCAGTGCTGTCTGGTGCGAATCAACGGTCGGCATAAACGCCGCGCCTGTCAGACCGTGGTGCGCGACGGCATGCAGATTCAAACCCAGGTCAATCGCATCACTGCGCAGGAGGTTGTATGAACCTGCAACCAGTGATTGTCGGCGGTGGCCCTGCCGGCATGGCCGCCGCCATCGAACTGGCCCGTCACGGCGTGCGTTGCACCTTGCTCGAAGAAGCATCGCGTCTCGGCGGCGTGGTCTATCGCGGGCCGCTGCGTGACGGCGTGCAACTGGACTACCTCGGCCCGCGTTACGCCGAAGCGCTGGGCAAGCTGCACGGTGAATTTCAGGACCAGGCCGGGCTGATCGATGTGCGCCTCAACCATCGCGTGGTCGGCGCCGAAGGCACTCGCGCGCTGGTGGTGCTCGACGACAACGAGCAACTGCATGAAATCGAATACGCACAGTTGCTGTTATCCGCCGGTTGTCACGAGCGCAGCGTGCCGTTTCCCGGCTGGACGTTGCCGGGCGTGATCATGCTGGGCGGCCTGCAATTGCAGATCAAAAGTGGCGTGGTCAAGCCACGAGGGCCGGTGATCATTGCCGGCACCGGGCCGCTGTTGCCGTTGGTGGCGACGCAACTGCATGCCTCCGGCGTGCGCGTCGCGGGCGTGTATGAGGCCTGCGCATTCGGCAAGATCGCCCGCGAAAGTCTGGCGTTGCTGAACAAGCCGCAGCTGTTCCTCGATGGCTTGAGCATGCTTGCGTACCTGAAACTGCACGGCATCCCCCTGCAATACGGCTGGGGCGTGGTCGAAGCGCATGGCGAGGGCGAGCTGAAAAGCGTCAGCGTCGCGCCGTATTCGGCAACCTGGGAACCGGACCTGAGCCGCGTCGAGCGCTCCGAAGCGCAGACCCTGGCGGTCGGCTACGGTTTTATCCCGCGCACGCAGTTGAGCCAGCAGATGGGCCTCGATCACGGCTTCAGTGACGACGGTTACCTGCGCGCCAATGCCAATATCTGGCAGCAAAGCAACGAGCCGCACGTGCATCTGGCCGGCGACATGGGCGGAATTCGTGGCGGTGAAGCGGCGATGCTCGCTGGCAGGATTGCGGCGACGTCGATTCTGCTGCAACGCGGTGTGCTGGAAGAAGAACTGGCGCGGGTGCGCCGCGACCGCTACTTGAGCAAACTCAGAGCCATCGTGCGTTTTCGTGCGGCGGTGGATCGCTACACCGAGCGCGGCGTTGGCCAGACCGCGTTGCCGGCGGCCGACACGGTGATCTGCCGTTGTGAAAACGCCACCCGCGCCGACATTGATCGAGCGCTGGAGCAAGGCGTGCAAGACATCGCCAGCCTGAAAATGCGCACTCGTGTGAGCATGGGCGATTGCCAAGGGCGCATGTGCGTCGGTTACTGCAGTGATCGTCTGCGCCAGGCCACCGGTCGTAAGGATGTCGGCTGGCTGCGTCCGCGCTTCCCGATTGATCCGATTCCTTTTTCCGCGTTCCAGTCCGTCGGCACGGAGGCCGCTGCCCATGAGTAAGTTCTACGACGTGGTCATTGCCGGTGGCGGCGTGATCGGGGCGTCCTGCGCCTATCAATTGTCCAAACGCAAAAACCTGAGGATTGCGCTGATCGACGCCAAGCGCCCCGGCAACGCCACCCGTGCGTCGGCCGGTGGTTTGTGGGCGATCGGCGAGTCGGTCGGGCTGGGCTGCGGGGTAATTTTCTTTCGCATGATGTCGGCCAATCGCAAACGCGAAACCCAAGGCGCGGCGGTGGCGGTGGATGCGAGTACGCCGCACATTTTGCCGGAGTCGTTTTTCGATTTCGCCTTGCAGTCCAACGCACTGTACCCGGCCTTGCACCGCGAGCTGAAAGACAATCACGGGATGGATTTCAAGTTCGAGCGGACCGGGCTGAAATTCGTCATCTATGACGAGGAAGACCGGCTCTACGCCGAGCACATCGTTGGCTGTATTCCACATCTGGCCGATCAAGTGCGCTGGCTCGATCAGGCCGCACTGCGCGCCGCCGAGCCGAGCGTCAGCCATGAGGCACGCGGGGCGCTGGAGTTTCTCTGCGATCATCAGGTCAGCCCGTTCCGCCTCGCCGATGCCTATATGGAAGGCGCGCGGCAGAACGGCGTGGACATTTTCGTCAACACCAACGTCACCGGGGTGTTGCATCACGGCACGCGAGTGACCGGAGTGCAAACGAGCGAGGAGGGCGTGTTCCACTGCAAGACGCTGATCAACGCTGCGGGTGCCTGGGCGGCGGATCTGAGTGAGTGGGCCACCGGGATTCGCATCCCGGTGAAACCGGTTAAAGGCCAGATTCTGCTGACCGAACGCATGCCGAAGATCCTCAACGGCTGCCTGACCACCAGCGACTGCTACGTGGCGCAGAAGGACAACGGTGAGATCCTCATCGGCAGCACCACCGAAGACAAAGGCTTCGACGTCACCACCACCTACCCGGAAATCGCCGGGCTGGTGCAGGGCGCGGTGCGCTGCCTGCCGGAACTGGCCGATGTAAACCTAAAGCGCACCTGGGCCGGGCTGCGTCCAGGTTCGCCGGACGAACTGCCGATCCTCGGGCCAATGCGGGGGGTGGAGGGGTACCTGAATGCCTGCGGGCACTTTCGCACGGGCATCCTGACTTCGGCGATTACCGGCGTATTGCTCGACAAGTTGGTGAATGACGAGCCGTTGCCACTGGATATCGCACCGTTTCTGGCGGACCGGTTTGCGGTGGCGCCGGTCAAGGAGCAACGCACGGCCGAACTGGCCTGACCTGAACGACATGATCGTTCCCACGCTCTGCGTGGGAATGCCTCAAGGGACGCTCCGCGTTCCAGCTCGCGAATGGAACGCGGAGCGTCCCGGGCTGTGTTACCACGCGGAGCGTGGGAACAATCAGGATATTAGTGTTGACGGTGCCGGCTTCTTCGCGGGCAAGCCCGCTCCCACAGGGTTAGATGGCGTACACGAAATATCGGTTCGACTCGACCACTGTGGGAGCGGGCTTGCCCGCGATGGCGGCGTGAGCTGCGCCACATTTTCAGGATTTTCGGGCTTCTTCTTCCAGCTGATCCGACTCGAACAGTTTGGCCAGTTCCGCCCGGGCTTCCTGGGCGGTCTGCAGGACTTTGGCCTCGTCGTCGTAGACCGCGTGCTGCGCCTCCAGCACCTGTTCGTCGTGATGCTTGAAGCGCTTGATCCGTGCATCGGCCTGTTCCTGGGTCAGACCGAGCCCGACCAGCGTGCGTCGGCTCATTTCCAGACTCGAATAATAGGTTTCCCGAATCGCTTCGGCGCCAATATCGACCAGGCGGTGCACGTGCTGACGGTTACGTGCGCGGGCGATGATTTTCATGTGCGGATAGAGCTTGCGCACCACCTCGGCGGTCTTGATGTTGGTGTCTGGATCGTCGGTGGCGATGACGAAATATTCCGCCTCGCCGACCTTCGCCGCATGGAGGATTTCCGGGCGCATCGGGTCGCCATAGAACACCGGCACACCGCCGAAACTGCGCGACAGTTCGATGGTTTCCACTGACGTATCCAGCGCGACGAAATTGATATTTTGCGCGCGCAGAATCCGCGCAACGATCTGGCCCATCCGGCCCATGCCGGCAATCACCACGCGTGGTGCTTCGGTATCGATTTCGCGGAATTTCTCTGGCACTTCCACCGGCTGCACTTTCGGGCTGACCAGGCGTGCGCAGAGCAACAGCAGCAACGGCGTCAATGCCATCGACAGGGTGATGGTCAATACCAGCAGGTCGTACAGGCGCGGTTCGAACAGGCCCTGATCGCGACCGATCTTGAACACCACGAAAGCGAATTCACCACCGGCCGCCAATACGATGCCGAGGCGAATCGCACTGATCTTGTTCAGGCCGCCCGCCAGCCGTCCAACCACAAACAGCAGCGGCAATTTCAGGCCGATCAGCAGCAGCGTCAGCCCCAGCACGGTGATCGGCGCACTGAGCAGCAGACTCAGATTCGCGCCCATACCGACGCTGATGAAAAACAGCCCAAGCAGCAGGCCTTTGAACGGTTCGATCTGCGCTTCCAGCTCATGCCGATATTCCGAGTCCGCCAGCAGCAGACCGGCCAGAAACGCCCCCAGCGCCATCGACACACCGACCAGATCCATCAGCCACGCCGTGCCGATCACCACCAGCAATGCGGTGGCGGTGGACACCTCAGGCAAACCGGTCTTCGCCACCACGCGAAACACCGGGCGCAGCAGATAGCGTCCGCCAATCACCACCACGGCGATGCCGCCGAGCACCTGCAGACTGTGACGGATATCGTCGGCGGTACTGGTGTGGTGATCGACGCCGGCGAGCATCGGCACCAGGGCAATCAAGGGGATCGCGGCGATGTCCTGGAACAGCAGAATCGCAAACGCCAGGCGCCCGTGAGGGCTGGTCAGTTCCTTGCGCTCGGCCAGACTTTGCAGGCCGAACGCGGTCGAGGAAAGTGCCAGGCCCAGACCCAGCACAATCGCGCTGTTCAGCGGCTGGCCAAAAACCGACAACGCCAGCACGCCGATCACCGAAGCCGTCAGCAGTACCTGCGCCAGGCCGACGCCGAACACCGATTTGCGCATCACCCACAAGCGTCGCGGCGACAGCTCAAGGCCAATGATGAACAGCAGCAACACCACGCCCAGTTCGGAAATATGCGCCACGCTCTGTGGGTTGCCGATCAGGCCGAGCACCGACGGGCCGATGATCACCCCGGCGAACAGATAACCGAGCACCGCGCCCAGTTGCAGACGTTTGGCCAAAGGCACGGTGAGCACCGCCGCGAACAAAAATACGACAGCGGCTTGCAACAGATTGCCTTCATGGGGCATGGGTTTACTCCTGACAACGGTACGGCGGGGGGCGACAAGGATAAGGGTTGCACAGACCTCAGACCATCGCATATCCAATGTGGGAGCGAGCCTGCTCGCGAAGGCGGTGGGTCAGCCACACATCCTTTGACTGATACACCGCTTTCGCGAGCAGGCTCGCTCCCACAGGGGAATTTCATTGTGGCTGTAATAACTTGCATCAAATCGTTACATTTATAACCCCTGCGCATCAATTTCCGGAAACGCCATGGCCATCAACTTCGACCTCAACGACCTGCAAGCCTTTCGCGCGGTGGTCGAGCAGGGCAGCTTTCGCAAGGCCGCTGATACCGTACGCTTGTCGCAACCGGCGCTGAGCCGGCGCATCGAAAAGCTCGAAGACGCGCTCGGCGTCAAACTCTTCGAGCGCACCACGCGCAAGGTCAGCCTGACCCAGGCCGGGCGCGGTTTCATGCCCAGCGTCGAACGTCTGCTCGATGATCTCGACGTGGCATTGCTGGGTATCAGCGAAGTGGCGTCGACGCGGCTGGGCCATGTCACCGTCGCCTGCGTGCCCTCGGCGGCGTACTACTTCATGCCACGGGTCATCGCGCGTTATCACCAGCAGTTTCCGCGGATCAAGGTCAAGGTCCTCGACTCCAGCGCCCACGATGTGTTGAGTGCAGTGGTCAATGGCGAGGCGGATTTCGGTTTGAGTTTTCTCGGCACGCAGGATGCCAAAGTCGACTTCGAACCGCTTGTGCAGGAGTGCTACGTGCTCGCCTGCCGCCGTGATCATCCGTTGGCGCAGCGCAGCAGCGTGACGTGGGACGAGTTCTATCAGCAGGATTACATCGGCCTGGACAAGACCTCCGGCAATCGTTTTCTGCTGGACCAGGCGTTGGGCGGGGTGGTGCCGCAGCGTCAGAGCATCTGCGAGACGCGGCACGTGACGACGATGATCGGCCTGGTCGAAGCGGGGTTGGGTGTGGCGGCGGTGCCGATGATGGCGCTGCCGGGGCCGGATCATCCGATCCTGACACGGGTGCCACTGATCGATCCGCAAGTGATGCGCAGCGTCGGCATCCTCAAGCGCCGGGGTCGTACGCTGACCCCGGCGGCTTTGGAACTGGAGCGGCTGGTGGTGGAAATGAAGGTCCAGCCGCCAACGATCAGCGCTTGACCGAATCCATCCCGGTGGCCTGCACGTCGGCCTGGGCGGCAGGCGCGGCGAGGTAGGCGAGCAGGGCTTTGGCTTCTTCTGGATGCTCAGCCTTGACCGGAATGCCGGCAGCGAAACGGGTCACCGACTGCACAGACTCCGGAATCTTCGCGACGAAACTTACGCCTGGCACTGGCAGTAACTCGCTGACCTGCTGGAAGCCCAGTTGATAGTCACCGCTGGCAACCACCGAGCCCACCGGGATTTTGGCGATCATCTTGGCCTTCGGCTTCAACTGCTCTTCGATGCCGAGTTTCTTGAACAGCTGCTGCTCGATGTACACGCCGCTGGCGCTGTCGGAGTACGCCACCGACTGCGCGCCGAGCAGGGTTTTCTTCAAGCCGTCGACGCTGCTGATGTCCGGTTTCGCCGCGCCTTCACGCACCACCATGCCGATCCGCGAATCCGCCAGTTCGACCCGCGAAGCCGGGTCGACCTTGCCTTGCTTGATCAATTCGTCGAGGGCGTAGCCGACCATGATCACCACATCGGCATGCTCGCCGCGCGCCAGGCGATTGGGGATCGCCTCCGGTGCCTTGCCCATCGACGGGCCGAGGCTGGTGGTCAGCGTGTTACCGCTGGCGGCGGCGAATTTCGGCCCGAGGATTTTGTAGGCGGCGGTGAAGCCACCGGAAGTCATCACGCTGAGTTCTGCGGCGTGAGCGCTCAGGTTGAACGCCAGACCGGCGAGGAGGGCGGTGACGGTAAAGAGTTTTTTCATGGCGAGTTTTCCTCAGGCCGCGACAGGTTGCAGACGACCACCGGCACGGCGGTACAGATAAAGGGTGGCGCACAAGGCACACAGCGCACCGATGCTCATCCAGTAACCCGGCGCGGCTTTGTCGCCGGTGTACTGGATCAGGAAGGTCGACATCGCCGGAGTGAACCCGCCGAAAATCGCGGTGGCGAGGCTGTAGGCCAAGGAGAAACCGGCGACGCGCACTTCCACCGGCATGATTTCGGTAAGGGCGGGAATCATTGCGCCGTTGTACAGGCCGTAAATGAACGACAGCCACAACAGCGA
The DNA here is from genome assembly GCF_043496865.1 of Pseudomonas retamae. Classification (NCBI taxonomy): domain Bacteria; kingdom Pseudomonadati; phylum Pseudomonadota; class Gammaproteobacteria; order Pseudomonadales; family Pseudomonadaceae; genus Pseudomonas; species Pseudomonas retamae. The sequence continues at coordinate 26,799 of NZ_JBIEIL010000015.1, read as the reverse complement.
CAGCAGCATGTTGGTGAAGCTTGGCGACTGCACCAGAAACGACAGCGCCGGATAGGTCGTGGCCAGCGCCAGCAATGCCATGGCGATCAGCACCGGGCGACGGCCGATGCGATCGGACAGCGCGCCGCCAATCGGCAGCCAGAAGAAGTTCGAAACACCGACCAGCAGCGTCACCAGCAGCGCATCGGAAGTGCTCAGGTGCAGCACGGTTTTACCGAAAGTCGGCGCGTACACGGTGATGAGGTAAAACGCCGTGGTGGTCAGCGCGACCATCAACATGCCGCCCAGCACCACGCCCCAGTTCTGGCCGAGGGTGCGGAACACTTCGCCCATGCTTGGACGGTGTTTGCGCGCGGCAAATTCTTCGGTTTCCGCCAGGTTGCGGCGCAGGAAAAAGATGAACGGGACGATCATGCAACCGACGAAAAACGGAATGCGCCAGCCCCAGTCGGCGATCGCCTGCGGTGCCATCCACTGGTTCAGGCCATAGCCGAGCGCGGCAGCGACGATGATCGCCACTTGCTGACTTGCCGATTGCCATGCAGTGAAGAAACCCTTGCGACCGGGCGTGGCGATTTCCGACAGGTATACCGACACACCGCCCAGTTCGGCGCCGGCGGAGAAGCCTTGCAGCAGGCGCCCGATCAGCACCAGCGCCGGGGCGAACAGGCCGATGGTTTCGTATCCGGGCACCAGCACGATCAATATCGTGCCGCTGGCCATGATCGACAGGGTGACGATCAGGCCTTTGCGCCGGCCGACGTCGTCGATGTAGGCACCGAGCACGATGGCGCCGAGCGGGCGCATGAGGAAGCCTGCGCCGAACACGGCGAAGGTCATCATCAGGGAGGCGAATTCGCTGCTTGCCGGGAAGAACACCGCGGCGATCTGTGTGGCGTAGAAGCCGAACAGGAAGAAGTCGAACTGTTCGAGGAAGTTGCCCGAGGTGACTCGGAAGATGGCACCGGCGCGCGAGCCGCCGTGTGGGATTGAGGTTGTCATGGTAAAGGACTCCACCGCTTTTATGACGTGCGCTACGGGAGGGCGGCGCACGGTTTTTATTGAGGTGGATGGTGGCGCAGATGTAACAATCTGTTAATTGCATTGTTGGCATGGATTGATGTTCATAGCGGATCAATGGTTTTGAGTGCATATCCGTTGCTTCGGGTGCTGCGGCTAGCGGTTTCGCCTGACGGCGACTTACTTTTTTACAAGCGCCTAAAAAAGTAAGCAAAAAACGCTTGCTCCTACGTTCGGCCCTCGCAGGCTCGGGTCCCTTCGCTCCGGGATCGATCCGGGCGCAGCGGCTACGGTTTGCTTCGCTGCACCTCCTTCCGCTGTGTACGACTTCGTCGTACGGTCGCTGCGCTCCCACGCCCGGATCAATCCCTGCGCTCAGCCTTCCGATGTCGCCGGTGACGCAAGATCAAAAGCACGCGAGCTAACGCTCATTGTTGAGTGGTTAGAAGCGGCGCTAGGCTTGGGATTTGTGGTGTGGCTGCCCCTCACCCCAGCCCTCTTCCCCTGGAGAGGGAGCCGATCTGCGTTGGCTTTGGAAATTAAGTACAACTCGGTATTGCAGGCCGGCGCATCTCGCCCAGACACCACGATCAGTTCCCTCTCCCTCCGGGAGAGGGCTAGGGTGAGGGGCTCTTGATCTTGCTTTTGTTTTCCACAAACCCGTCGACAGCCACCCCCGGGCAAAAAAAGGAATGATTCGCGCGCCACGCAGTCGGAGTTCAGGTACTACCCAATTCAGGAGGTTCACCGATGAACAGCAAGACCCTTATCGCCAGTCTGGCTCTGGTTGCCGGCGTTGCCGGGATCACCCCCCTTGTTCAAGCGGCGCAAACCTCAAGCGATCCTTCCGTTCAATCGCCGACCAGCGATCGTCAGTTGAAGGTCAACGACCGTGCGCCGGAGATGTATCAACGCAAGGACAAGGCCCTGCAGAACTGGAAGGCCAAAGGTCTGAAGGCGCCAATCGAGCAGGCGCAGTGGGTGCAGATCAACGATAAGTACGTGATGGTGATGATCACCAACGGTACGATTGTCGAGATGCAGCCGGTCGAGCGTTAAACACCGAATGCCGGGAGAGCGTTTACAAAACCTCTCCCTTGTCCCACAGATGCACCAGTTCACCCGGCGCCCGGTCCTCAGGCACCTTCAGCAACATTTCCCCCGACTTGTAACGCACTTCAATCTGATAGAAGCGCTGGTCCCCGCGTCCGGAGTCGCTGCTGTCCAGCGGCAGGCAGCCTTCGAGGACCGAGCAGATGCGTGAGCGTTGGCTGATGTCGCATTGCGCGAATTCGATTTCGCGCGGGCGGCTCAGGCTGTGAATCGCGGCAACGCCACCCTGGCGAGAGACACGCAGAACGGAATCGTCACCTAAATCGGGTAGCGTTTTCATACAGTCTCCTCAGCTTATTCGATGCCGACCTGCGCCCAGGCTTGCTGCACCGCTTCAACTTCTTTGGCACCGAAGCGCTGGCCGGCGTGGTCGATGGTCAGTTTTGCGAACGCGTCGAATGTGGCGTCCTGACTCAAGCGATCATCGCACAGCGTGTCGTACCAGACCCGTCCGGCCTTTTCCCAGGCAAAACCGCCCAGCGCCCGAGCCGCCAGATAGAACGCGCGGTTGGGGATGCCGGAGTTGATGTGCACGCCGCCATTGTCTTCGCTGGTGATGACGAATTTGCGCATGTGCTCCGGTTGCGGGTCCTTGCCCAGCAAGGGGTCGTCGTACGCGGTGCCGGGGTGCGACATCGAGCGCAAGCCCTTGCCCTGGATTTTGGGCATCAGCAGGTCGGCACCGATCAACCAGTCGGCCTGCTCGACCGTGTGGCCGAGGGTGTATTGCTTGGTGAGCACGCCGAACACGTCCGACAGCGATTCGTTCAAGGCCCCTGACTGGTTAGCGTAAATCAAACCAGCCTCACTCTCGGTAACACCGTGCGCCAGTTCGTGGGCGATCACGTCGAGCGAGCGGGTGAAGCGCTGGAAAATCTCACCGTCGCCATCACCGAAGACCATTTGCGCGCCGTTCCAGAACGCGTTTTCATAGCCCTGGCCGTAATGCACGCTGCCGATCAGCGCAAAACCCTGATTGTCGATCGAGTCGCGCCCGAGCACTTTCCAGAAGAAATCATAGCTGGCGCCCAACGCGTCGTAGGCTTCGTCGACCGCCGGATCCCCCGACGGCGGCTGGCCTTCGAGACGTACCGGCATGCCCGGAAGGAGCATCTTGTTCTGCGCATCGTGCACGCTGCGCCGGGCCAGCCCCGGTTTTGTAGCCTGTGGCAAAACTGCCCGCGCCGGCGGCTGCGAAGGTCGGCCGGGGTTGGGCAACAGGCTGCGTACGTGGTTGAGCGTCTGCATCGCCGCGTTGCGCTGCGGCTCCGAACCGTGGGCAATGATCCGGTTGAGGATGTAAGGCGGGATAAAACTGCGCAGCAAACGAGAGTCGGTCATCAAAGCATCCTTGTCGTCATACGATGTCGATATCCATGTGAGCCGCGGCGCGAATTTCGGTTCCATCGATTGCCATCGACGCGCAATTCTGCGAAAAACCGTCCGCGCCATCAGGGCCATTCTTAACGAGTCAACCACATGTCAAAAGAACTGCAAATCATCGACCTGCAACCGGGCGACGGCAAAGCCGCCGTCAAAGGCGCACTGATCACCGCCCAGTACACCGGCTGGCTGCCAGACGGCACCGAGTTCGACTCCTCCTGGAGCCGCGGCAAACCTTTTCAATGCGTGATCGGCACGGGGCGGGTGATCAAAGGCTGGGATCAGGGCCTGATGGGCATGCAGGTCGGTGGCAAACGCAAGTTGCTGGTACCGGCGCATCTGGGCTACGGCGAACGGTCGATGGGCAAGATTCCACCGAATTCGGATCTGGTGTTCGAGATCGAGTTGCTGGAGGTCTTGACGCGGGAGGATTGAGTTTTCAGAACATTACGCTGGATGAAGCTGATACTTCATCCAGGTGAGACATGACTAGAGCCGGTCAGGTGAACGCGTCGATATCATCGAGCGTGTCATCGACTATTCCTTCCAGAGAAGGATGTTCGTGCCTGACTGATTCGAGTGCAAGGAAAACTCTCTCAGTCTCCATTACCCCATGACGGCGAGCGATGTGGCCAATGGAGGTGACCGCAGCGGCGATAATCGCCTCGGAATTATGGGTCAGATATTCAAGGCAAATATTCTGAGCCCAGTTTCCGTCACTTTCATTCAGGCCAATTTATACGAGTGCAGCGATCACGTCTGCATTCGTGTCGCTGCCAAGAAGTCTTTTGGCATCCGCATGACTCATAGATGGATCTTGATAAATCAGACTCACTTGGTGCCCATCACCGGCAGGTGGATTTTGTACTTTGAGTATGTCTTTTCTGCACACCACGATCGTGCTTGTTTGTTTTACAAAACGAGGCGGACGGTATATCAACGGACATTCAAAGGATGTAGGACGGGTCTGAAACTCGCGCGTCGTCACAAGTGTAAATAACAGGTGGCGTGCTTTCGCAAGCGCCGGCTCCGTCAGCCCCACCACGGCGCATACCTTGTCTTCTTAATACAACGACACAAACGGCGATGGTGCATTCGGTGCCGGCAACGCGTAGGTGCGTTCCAAAACGCAAGGTTGACTCGCGCAGGGCTGACTGTTTTATCGGGTCAGCCCCATTGCAGTGGTTGACCCAGCGGGAAGCAGATATCTACCTCCAATTGCGCAGCTGCTGACAGATTGACCAATGCGTCCAACGAGAATTTGTCGATCTTGCCATTGAGCACATCGTTGAGACGTGGCTGGGTGATTCCCAGGCGTTTGGCTGCCTCCTTCTGGGGAAGCTCCCAAGCTCGGATGGTCTCGCAAAGCGTACGCATCAGCTTGGCCCGCAAACGCATGTTAGCCGCGTCCTGCGGCGTGTCTTCCAGTGCATCCCAGACACTTGAATAGCGCTGGGAGTTGTTCTGATGATCCGTCATGGTTTTACCTGATTTCCTGGTATCTGGCGCGTGCCAGTTCGATATCTCGCGTTTCGGTTTTACGTGTGGTTTTGTGCGTGACATGCAGCACATAGATCGCTTCAGGTCGGTTCGCCACGTAAAACACTCTGAACGCCCCTGAATCCTCGGTGATCCTGATCTCGTTAACGCCGCGTCCGATTGTTGTCATTGGACGCCAGTCAAAGGGTTCATCTCCCCGCTGCAACAGATCCAACTGAAATCCTGCCGCTCTGCGGGCATCGATCGGGAGCGCTTTCAGGTCCTTGAGCGCGTTTCCGATGAATTCAACATCCTTGTTTCTTGGCATCGACTTCTCCTTTGTTGAAAGGAAAAGCGTAATCGCCCAAGCGCAATTGTCATGGGGCGTACTGTTGCAAGAAATGGCTGGAAGGCTTTGTAGAAAGGCTATATCAAAACAGATATAAATCAAGTGAGAATTGTATGCCCGCTGGGCGCTGCCTACGCAAAATGGCCCCTCAACCAAATATCGCATCCGTTAATGCGACGACACAAACGGCGACGGCGTACACGGTGCCGGCAACGCATACGTGCGTTTCATCCACGCCACTTCCGCCAGCGGGGTGCGGCCGAAGAAGCGTTTGAAGTCGCGGCTGAATTGCGAGGCGCTTTCGTAACCGACCAGGAACGCCGAGCGGGCAGCGGTGAAATCATTGCGCAGCATTAGCAACCGCGCCTGATGCAAGCGCGTCGATTTGAGGTACTGCATCGGCGAGGTGTCTGTGACCTTGCGAAAGTGCAGGTGAAAGTTCGGCACGCTCATTTGCGCTTCCTCGGCCAGCGCTTCGACATCCAGGTGTTCGTGATAACAGCTGTGGATTTTATGGATCGCGCGGGTCACTTTGCCGAACTGGCCTTGCTGGGCGATGGCCGCGCGCAACGTGCCGCCCTGGGCGCCGGTGAGGATGCGGTAATACAACTCGCGCAACATCGCCGGACCGAGGATCTGCGCGTCGTTGCGGTCGTTCATGATGTGCAGAAAGCGCAAGGTTGACTCGCGCAGCGCATCATCCATCGGCGAGGCGTACATGCCGCGCGGCACCGTGGCGTCGAAGCCGCGGACCTCATCGACCTGCTGGATCAGCTCGCCGGCGAGGGCGAAATCCAGACGCAGATACACCGCCAGCATCGGCTGATCCTCGCTGGCATCGGTCTCCATGGTGAACGGCACCGGCACTGAAACCACCAGATAATGCTGGGCGTCGTAGACGTAGATCTCGTCACCCAGATAGCCGCGTTTGCGACCCTGACAGAGGATGACGATACCCGGCTCGTACAGCACCGGCGTGCGCGTCAACGGGCGGTTGGAACGCAGAAACCGCACGTCGTCGAGCACGCTCAGGTTGTAACCCTCCAGCGGCGCCAGTTCGCTCATCAGCTGCACCATGCGCGCCGTCGTCAGGTCTTCGGATTTCGCCATTCACGGCACCTTTTTTTCACGAAACTGCTCAGCCATCGGTAGAGCAACTGAGCGCCTGCCATTGCTCAATACTCTCCGCCGTGCGCTGCAACCTGTCACGCACCAGCGCGACGGCGTCGCTGCCCAACAGCAGGTGCGCTGGCGGGGCAGGGCTGGCGATCAGCGTCAGCATGGCCCGCGCGGCTTTCTGCGGATCGCCGAGTTGCTGGCCGCTTTTCTCTTCACGGGCCTTGCGCACCGGGTCGAAGCTTTGATCGTAGTCGCTGATGCTGCGCGGCGTGCGTTGCATCGAACGCCCGGCCCAGTCGGTGCGAAAAGACCCCGGCGCGACTGCCGTGACAAAAATATTGAAGGGGGCGAGCTCTTTGCTCAGAGTGTCGGAGATGCCTTCCAGAGCGAACTTGCTGCCGCAGTAATAGGCGATGCCGGGCATGGTGATATAGCCGCCCATGGAGGTGATGTTAACGATATGCCCGGCGCGGCGCTGGCGGAAATACGGCACGAACGCCTTGGTTACCGCCACTGCGCCAAACACATTCACATCGAACTGACGACGCATTTCCGCCAGCGGCGATTCCTCGAAAATCCCTTCGTGACCATAACCGGCGTTGTTCACCAGCACATCCACCGGCCCGTGACGTTTTTCCACGGCGGCGACCACGCTGTCGATGGCTTCGAAATCGGTCACGTCCAGCACCATGCCATGCGCCCGCTCGGGCGACAGCGCCTCGAACGTCGCCACGGCGGATTCGCTGCGCACGGTACCAATCACCCGATGGCCTGCGGCGAGCGCCTGCTTCGCCAGCGCCTGGCCAAAGCCGCTGCTGACACCGGTGATGAACAGGGTTTTTGCAGTCTTCATGTCGCACTCTCCAGAACAGACAAGGTGCGAACATGCTAGGGCGAAGGAGGGCGGGGGGCGATGCCGAATCGGATCTGAGTATTGCCTGTTCCTATCAGCGAGGATTGGCGAGGGGCCGGATTTACTCCGGCCCATTTTCAGCCGGCAGGGTTGACACTGACCGTCTGCGCAGGATGTCGCGAGGTCAGCAAACCGATAAACGATATCGCCAGCGCCAGACCAATCGTCGTGCTCACTTCGGTGCGGTGTTCCGGGGTGATCATCATCACCGCCAGCGCGGCGCAGATGAATGCAATCACCAGCCAGGTCAACCACGGAAACAGCCACATGCGGAACGTCAACTCAACGTTCTGCCGACGCAGCATCCGCCGCATGCGCAGTTGCGACACGGCGATCGCCAGGTACACCAGCAAGGCAATCGCGCCGGAACTGGCCAGCAAAAACTCGAACAACCCGGCCGGCATCACATAGCTCCACACGGTGATCGCCGCGCCAAGCACGGTGCTGGCGATGACCGCCGCACGCGGCACACCTTCGGACGAGGTCACTTTCAACGCCTTCGGCGCATCGCCACGCCGGCCCAGCGAATAGAGCATGCGCGAGGCGATGTAGATCGACGAGTTCATGCAACTCGCCACGGCGATCAACACCACCACATCGACCATGAATTTGGCGTGCGGAATGTTCATGATTTCCAGCGCCCGCTGATAAGACCCGACCGAGGCCAAAAGCGGGTCATTCCACGGCACCACTGAAATCACCACGAAGATCGACAGCAGATAAAACACGCCGATGCGCCAGATCACCGAGCGGGTGGCCTTGGCAATGTTCTGCGCTGGGTTATTCGATTCGGCTGCGGCGATGGTCACCGCTTCGGTGCCGATGAAACTGAACATGATGGTAATGAACGCACCGACTACCGCCGACAAACCGTTCGGCGCAAACCCGCCGTGTGCCGCCATCAGGCCACTCAAACCGCTGACTTCACGATCGGGAATCCAGCCCATCAGCACCGCAAATCCAACGCCGATAAAGGCGATGATCGCCACCACCTTGGCCATGGCAAACCAGAACTCGAACTCGCCATATTTCGACACGCTGAACAGGTTGGTGACCACCAGCGCAATGATCGAGCCCAAGGCGAACAGCCAAGCATCAACTTGTGGAAACCATTGATGCAACACATGCCCGGCCGCCAACGCTTCGATCGGAATCACCAGCACCCAGAACCACCAGTACAGCCAACCGATGGTAAACCCGGCCCAGCGCCCGATGGCCTGATCGGCATAGGTGGAAAACGACCCGGTGTCCGGGTTGGCCACCGCCATCTCGCCGAGCATGCGCATGACCAGCACCACCAGCAGCCCGGAAAACAGATAAGCCAGCAACACCGCCGGCCCGGCCGCCGCAATGGCATGCCCCGAACCGACAAACAAACCGGCGCCGATGATCCCGGCGATAGACAGCATCGTCACATGACGAGGCTTGAAGCCCTGCGCCAAGTGGCCAGTCGAATCCTTGGAGGTGGGGCTGATCATTGTTTTCTTATTCTCTGCTGATCGACGTTCAAGCGAATGGAAAGGGGCCGAGCGATTACCGATGGTGCTTGCTGAACAGCTCTAAATCGGCCCTTTTGAACGTCGCAGTGCTTATTGAATCCGTCGCAATGGACGGGAGTTTTGCGCAAAAGCTGCGTCACCTTACCCGGCTTGTACGCCGAATCAGATGCCTGATCACGCCGCGGTTGTGTCTGATATCGACATTCGGGTGGGGGATTGTTTGAAGTGAGAACTGGTTGGTCATGGGGTGGCAAAGTGTGTTTATGAAGGGCGAGGGGTCGCCGTGAAGAGATCTGGCGATCGCTACATTCATGGATTCAAAGCAGATCGATCAGGTCAGCGACGCTCCCGAATCTCCCCCGATCGGTTCCCTCTCCCTCCGGGAGAGGGCTAGGGTGAGGGCAGCGATTTTCAGTACCCGCCACAACTCCCGAATCGCCACCGTCCCGATGTGCCCTCATCGACAATACCCGACCACAAACAGGCAAGGGCAAAACCATCCAGCAAGGCACTAAACGCAAAATCCAGCATTTGTTTAAAAGCGAAATACGCACACCACCCAAACCCTACAACGTCTTGCGCCGTTACCTACGACTACGCCAGAATCCGCCGGCTTGTGCGTCTAGTACGCGGGTTCTATCGTTTGGCGGTCACTGAAAAAGCAGTGATCGGGTTTGGTAGCCCGTCATAACTAGTCGCATCGCGAACCGTTCGCAGGCCTCATCAGGTCTCTGCTCAATGGTGGCCATGCGCAGGACACCTTCGGGTGTGCCGGGTCCTAGTTACCGGTCTACCAACCCGCGTATGGCCGCCACCTTCGTTTGGTAGCGAATGTGAAGGCTCCTTTTTCTCAACTAGGAGTTTCACCATGTTCAAAGTCACGCCCAACCCACCCGAAACCGACCCCGCATCCCCTTACGCGTCCCCCGATTCCAAGCGCTTCCACCCAGCCGCTGAACGCGCCCTCGACCACTACCTCAAACCCGCCAGTCAGATCATGGCCAGCGTCAATGAACCCGAACGCATGTACCTCGCCAACCCGAAATTCGACAGCGAATCCCTGCTCGCCAACGCCAGCGAAACCCTCGGCTCTGCCAGCGAAATGCTGGTCAACTTCGCCGCGATGCTCGACCCCCAACACCGCAAAACCGCACTGGGCATCGCCCAGGTCGTAATGCTCGGCGAGCTCGCCGTCAACCAGGCACTCGACAACGTAGAAATCGCCAGCTGACCGCAACAACGACGAGGGGAAACCCTCGTCGCAGCATCGAAGAAACCGCGCTGGCACACCGCCACGCCTTGCGCCGCCAAGCCCCGACTGTCACGCTTCGCGCCGTTCTCAAGGATCAGGACCAAGGAAACAAGGATGAGTGGCTACGTACCCAACCCCCCGAAAAACTACCGCTACGAACAAGCCAAACCCGTCGACCTCCACGCCCAGCACTGGGCGGAATACGAAAAACACGGCAAAGAACCAGCGCCCGAGCCTGAGAAGGTTGGGATAGCGCTGCGGATTGGAGTGTTTTTTGATGGGACGGGGAATAATGCGAATAACACAGCGGCTGGATTGCTGTGTGGGGCGCATCATCCGATTGCGCCGGGGGATATTCCTGCTAGCTGTCAGCCTTACATGAAGGATCCGGATAGCAGTTATGGCGCCGGTCCTACCAACGTGAAGAAATTATTCTCCTTGTACGAAGAAATTAAAGAGACCGAGGACGAAGGTTCTCTGAGGCGCGTTTCGCGCGCTCTATACGTTGGCGGTATCGGTACACAAAACGATAAAAAAGACAGCGCGCTTGGCTCTGGAGCGGGGCGCGGCGACACAGGTGTCGTCGGCCGCGTACAAGCATCCTTCGCTCAAATCAACTACATCGTAGAAGATGCGTTGAAGGAAAATCCAAACTGCGAAATTGCATCCCTGACCTTTGATACGTTTGGATTCAGTCGTGGAGCCGCTGCAGCTCGGCACTTTTCAAACGAGGTTGTCAGGGGGAAGCAAGGGCTTTTAGCGAACGTACTAAACGGAAGCGCGCGAGACTTCAGTCGAACCTTTGATAGTCAGTACGGACGCGGAATCAACGTGGGATTCATTGGGCTGTTCGATACCGTCCCCTCAGTTGCCGGTTTCTCGAATCTCGGGCAAGTGCAAAGCCCCGTTGCTCCCGGTGTGAAACTTTATCTGGATCGAAATTATTTCAAGGATGTTGTCCACTTGGTCGCTCGTGATGAATGCCGCGCAAATTTCGCGCTCAGCCGGGTTAAGCCCGCTCACCCGGAGTACACCTTTCCTGGCGTCCATTCCGATATCGGCGGTAGCTATCTCGACGACGTTGAAGAGTGCGTGCTGGTTAGCCCAATGCAGGGGCTGGCCGTATCTATGTTTACTGACGTCACAAATACCTCAATCTACCGTGACGCCGAACGTGCAAAATCTGAATGGGTCGCAAAGGGATGGCCCGCAAATTTGCTGGAGATAGTCACTCCCGCGTCGGTTGAACTTCCCAGTGAGCCTCACGATAGACTTTCCCCTAAGCAGAAGCGTGTTTTCGCCGCTCTGCAACTCAAGCGCCCAGTCAGCGGCAAGCTTTCCAGAGTTTATTTAAGAGTCATGTATCACTTGGCGAAAGAACAGGGTGTTCGGTTCATCGACATGCCCGAAGATGGCGAATACTCCGTACCTGACGACCTCCAACCCCTATGCGATCGCTTTGTTTCTGGTGATTACTCGATCTCTCCAGATGAAGAGGCACTTCTGAAGCTGAAGTACATTCATACGTCCGCCAACTGGAATCACCCTCTCGGACGAAGGGATGGAAGGGGTATAGACGCGGTGTATATCAATGCCCCGACAGATGATGGGATCCGTGTACAACATCCTCATGTACCTGACTGGAGTTTTTGGTAATGAAAGCGATGATCGCTTTATTGAGCGCGTTGTTGTTGGCGGGATGCCAAGCCGGAGATGCCAAATTCAGTGGAAACGACGCTAAATCCTCGGCGTGGGAGTTAGTGTTCGTCGAACCGAACTACATGAAAGTCTGGGTAGAGGACAGCACCGTCCAAGACATTAATGACAAGGTTTTTTTCAAAGCAGGCAAAAGCACAGCTGCCTCAGGAGAACCCGATATTTCGGCCGAATCGGCGCGAGGCTGGGGAGCGATCACGGGCTCGGGCATGCCTGTCACGGGCGCCGATCTTCCAAAACGAATTTCCGTGCGCTGGCAGTCAATTACGGAGCAGAAAACCTATCGCGGGTTAATCGATATTCCTGAAGACGCCAGGCGGTTGATGGTGACATCAACGCATCAACGTTGCCCGGAAACACCAGATAAACCAACTCGATTTATCGCTTCACTTTACGTAGGCCTTGCCCCAGGCGGCGTTTTACAGGCTTGGGTAAAAGACGCGTGCCGAAATCCAATCAAGGTTGCGCGAGGCCAAGCCGAGATTGAGCCGCTAGGCGCGCAGCAAGGCAAAAACGGTGGTCGTTATGCCTATCCAGTGAGTGACAAGGCCAAGCGGTATATCGAAAAATACGGGATCCCATACGGGAGTTGGTAGTGGTGTCAGGTGCCGAACTGCACGTTCTTTTAACCAAGCTATTTTCAGTCTCGCTGTGCGCACTGTTTATAGCTGGTTGTCATGCCCAGCCACTCTCGGCCAACCATGACCCCAAATCCCCATGGTGGGAACTCGGGTTTACCGAGCCCAACTACATGAAGGTGTGGGTTGAAGACACTGCTGTGGAAGATATAAAGGAAAAAACATTCCTGCGCACCGGTGGTGGATCCGCATCGGGCGGACAGCCTGAAGACGGCACCGAGTCGGCCCGTGGCTGGGACGGAGTGGGCGCAAACGCAAAAGCGGTGGTTGGCGCTGACCTTCCGAAGCGGATTTTCGTTCGCTGGCAATCTATCGTAGAACCTCAGACTTACCGCGCTTGGGTAGACATACCCGAAGAGGCAAGACAGTTGATGTTGAAGTCCGTCAATCAACGCTGCGCGAAAACACCGGAGCAGCGGGGCACCTATATTTCGTCAGTCTATTTAGGAATGGCTCCGGGCGGCGTTGTGCAGGTTTGGGTCAGAGACGAATGCCACCATCCAGTCAAAGTGGCTAGAGCACAGGCTGAAATCGAACCACTAGGACCTAGCCAAGGTAAAAATCAAGGGCGCTACGCGTATCCCGTCAGTGAAAAGTCCAAGCGGTATATCGAGAAATTTGGCATTCCCTACGGAAGTTGGTAGACGTCGGCAATTTGCAGGTTTGCTGCGCTTTCAATGTATGTACCTTGAGCCATCAATTTTCGACTCCTGCGACTCCTCCCTTTGTTGACTGGCTGCTTACGACCAGAAGCTACCGTTCGAGAAACGCAGCTTCTGACCCATTACAGACATCAATTCACTGGCCACTGGTATAGATGAGCACAGCTATTAGCGCTGCGAATGGAGATAGCAGAATCAGTCCACCGACGACAACTGCCCAGCCCCAGGCAAAACCACTCTCACCCTTGAAACGGCCGCCACTCAACAAGCCCAACACAAACACGCCAATTCGATGAGCTATCAAATCGATAATGAAGTCCATTGATCGTTTCTCCTTGCCGGTTTTCCATGAGACGTCAGAACGTCCACTCCCGGCCGACTACTACCCTTCGCGATAGTCAGCAACCAGCCAGCGGACACTCTCTAAACTACCGCCCAGGCGTTGCGATATTCGAATCGACCTTTTTCCCAATGCTGATGCGCGGTTCGGTCGAGTAGCCAAGAGACTCGTAGAAGGCTTTGACGCTTTCATTGGTGCTGACGATCTGCAGATTGATTTTCATGCAGCCGCGCAAGGTCAAGGCGCGCTCAGCATGATTAACGAGTTGTGCGCCCAAACCCTCTCTGCGATGTGCAGGGTGCACGGCAACTGAATATAACCAGCCACGATGACCGTCATACCCCGCGAGAACGGTGCCGACTTCGTCATTTCCGGACAGCGCGACAAAAAAGAGGCCGTCCTTGACGGCCAGTTTCTTATCGATAGCAAGGCTCGGTGTGTTGTGCGCGGTTTCGTAACCGAAAACGGTTTCCCATAGCGCCATGACAGGAATTCGATGATGTTCGTTTGAGTAATCGGCAATAACATCCATGGAGCAGCCTCTTGATTAAAGGGCAACGCTAACTCCCTGTGAAGGCCTGTGTCCACTGGCTGCTCCTGGCGAATGCGGACGGTCAGGAGCGACAGCTATCGGCCAGACGCTGCCATTTGTGACCTCGGCAAGTGGTTATATCAGCCAGCCCAAAGCGCTAGAAACGGCACTTGACTTGCATGTCACTCTGTTTCAACGCGACATAAGGGAATGAAATGAGGAAGGAGTGGCGTACGACCGGCAGCATTCAGGAGAAGGACCTGCGTGCCGTATCTGATGGCGTCATACAACACGGGCAGAACTTGTCCCGCGGACATGGCGGAAATGCCGAACCCATAGCTTGCACGTTGATGCATGACGAGGCCCTAGTCGGCGGTATCACAGGTCGAACTGAGTTTGGTCGTCTTTTTATCAGTTACCTATGGGTAGATGCTCCTTTGCGGGGGAAAGGCATCGGAACCGAGCTATTGCACAGGCTTGAGGCACTTGCTCTGGAACATGGTTGCCATGAAGCACTCATTGAAACCCTCGATGACAGCGTGGCGCAATGGTACAAGCGGTGTGGCTACCGACTTGTCGCACATCTTCCTCAGTACTGCGGACCTTGGAATCGCCATACGCTTCTGAAAGACTTGAGACCGGATAATACCGATAACTGACTAAGGGATTTCAGTTGTGAGCCATCTGAAGCCTGCCTTTGGCCGAAAGTCGTCTTCCGAAAACAGCCTTCCGGGAGTGTCAGTACTTCACGGATGTAGTCCATCTCGTAGCCCGTGATGAATGCCGCGCCAATTTTGCCCTCAGCCGAGTAAATGGACACCGGGAAAGGCGTAAAGAGCCGCCCGATATATGGCCACGTTGTATGTGGGCCTAGCCCCTGGCGGTGTGCTTCAAGCTTGGGTCAGAGATTCATGCCACCGCCCAATAAAAGTTGCCCATGCCCAGGGAGAGATCGAACCGTTAGGCCCGGAGCAGGGAAAACACGGTGGCCGTTACGCCTATCCAGTGAGTGAAAAGGCGAAGCGGTATATCGACAAGTACGGCATTCCGTACGGGAGTTGGTAGCCGTCAGCAATCTGCAGGCTTGCTGCGCTTTCATTGCCTGTAACTTGAGCCGTCACTTTCAACTTCCGTGGCTTCTCCGTTTGTTGACTGACTGCTTACGGCCCAGAGCAGACGTCCGAACCTAAGGTAATGCGATGAAGAGAAAAACAAGAATGACTGCACCTCAGACCAGTAACGCAGCAACCCAGCCTGGGCCTGGCTGGACGTTTGACCCTGATCGCATGATCCGAATAGCCGATTGTCATTCGATCATCGAAGTACTTCGCCACATCAAACACAGTGGGCCGGAATGGGCGCATCGTAATGTCCATATTTGCTTTCCCGGCCAATCAAATGCCTGGGCTCGGGTGTACCCGCTTCAGAATGACAGTGACCCGTACTTTGACTTCATGTATATCCACAAAGAGCCTCCTCAGGAAGCGCTGTCCGCACTGCTAAGGAAGTATCCACAGTGTTCCGTCATCGACTGGTCGCCCGGACGCTTGGCCTGCATTGAAGCTCAGGGGGTGGGTTTTGAGATGCTCGCTGAAATTATCCGGGATCTAGCTGAAGTTGCTTGGAATGAGCACATCACGTTCGTCGATGCTTCGTACGAGGAAATGGGTAAAGCGTGACCCAAGAACGGACAGTCGACCTTAGCTTCCCAAGCGCGTGCGCAAAGACCAGGTCTTGGGCAACAATCGACCAGACGGGAACGGAACGCAGCTCACCACAATCGAAGGAATGTTTGTTATGAGCCACCTTAACAACGACTTGAGGGCCGATTTCGTTGAGGCACTTGAGGAAATCTCGACGCTGATGTCCATTGCATACGACCAGCTAGGCCCTGTACCGGAAGACCATGCATTAGCTCAGGCAGGTTTAGAGAATGGCGGTGAAATAGTTCTGGATTATATCGATCACAACGAGGCTGGAGTAGCGTTCGAACACCTGCTTTACATGATTAACGAACCACCGCTCGTTGTTTCTGAAAAATGCATAAAAATTTTAGCTCGGATCGCAATGTCCTTGAAGATGCCATTCACGAGGTGAAAAACTTACCCACCTGAAGGTCAGCTTTAGGTCGTTTTATGCCTCTCGCGACCGCCGGAAAACGACCAGAGGCGGACGTTCTGACATTGCTCGGAAAACCAACAAGGAGAAAGGGGTAATAGACTTCGTTATCGATTTGTTAGCTCATCGCATTGGTGTTTTTGTGCTGGGTTTGCTGAGTGGCGACCGCTTCAAGGGAGAGAATGGTTTTGCCTGGGGTTGGGCAGTTGTCGTCGGTGGACTGATTTTGCTATCGCCATTCGTAGCGTTGATAGCCGTGCTCATCTATTCCGGTGGCCCATGAATCGATGTCTGTAATGGGTCAGACGCTGCATTTCTCGAACGGCAGCTATGGCAGAAAGCAGCCGCTCACAGACATCCGGTTCTGGCCGGAAGGTTCCGTTTCCGCTGACGGCCGGACGCTTCCGACCCTTACCCCTCATCCAGTTGCGGACTGACGAACATTAGCCAGACTTCCTGGTTTAACTAGTCCTTCGACGCTTCAATGGCTTCTTCGAGCAAAGGCCCCGTGATCCGTCGACCGTTGTAATCACCGACAAAGTAATTGATTCGGTTAGCCAAGTGCTGAATAGACAGCCAGCCTAGGCCTCTGTAGTCACGCAATTCCTCATCGTTGAGCTTGATCAGGCACTCGTAACTGACAAAAGATGCTTCACACTCAACGAGAATATAAGTTGAGCCGTCTTCTGCGTTGAGAAGATGCCAATAGCTGTCTGTTATGTGGTACGCCGCAGGTTTGAGCCGAACCAAATCCATATTTGAATCCCATGCATTACTTTCTGGTTCCGGACAATAACATGGCCTGCGGGGCTCGATTTTCGAATGTCTGTTTCCGCAGAATCAGCATGTCCGTGAATGAGCATCCATCAATAACTGGGCGCTCTTTCAACTCCATCCACAGCACCCTCAACCAACCAAATCAAAAGCCCCACTCCCCAAAACCTCCCCATTAACCATCACCCAAACCCCATGCCGCCCCGCAAAATGCTTCCGCGTCGTAAAGTCCCTGATCACCTGCCTCCGCTTCACCACCTCACTCCCATACCCCGCCAACTCCACCATCTTCAACTTGAAAACCTTCCGCGAAACCCCGCCATTCGCCTTCACATAGTCAATCGCATAATCAATCACCAACCGCTGCTCATGCGCCACCGTGGACTTCACCACAAACGACAACGTAATCGCATCCCCCAACCGCACCACCGCCGGCTCAACCCGCACATCCAGCAATTCCACCTCAGCCTTCGCTCCCGCACCAATCACTGTCAGCGCGCGCGTATCTCCCTGCTTGATCAAACTGCGCAACGCATGCTTCGCAATCCAGCCGGTGTGCTTGTTCTCCAGCGACCAACCTTCAATCGTGTCCAGCACCCACTCTGGATGCACTTTTGTCACATCATTCAAATGATTCGCCACGGACTTGCGCACGTACAAGCTCTCATCGGCCTTCAACCGCTCGAGTATCCCGGCGGTTAACTGCGGATTCGCTTGGATGGGTTCCAGTCGAAACGACCACGGCAGGCGAGGGCGGCTGCCTTCGCTGGCGAGGCGGCGGACGTGGTGGTTTTCGTCGTGGGCCCAGTCGTGCATGTGTTCCAGGGTGCGTTCGAGGTCGCCGCGCAGGAAGTGGCGGATGGCGAATTCGGAGGAGCCGAAGGTGGTGAAGTATTTCAGCGCGTTCATCGATGTGTCGAACGCGTGTGCGCCGTAGCTCGCGACATAGTGCGGCAGGCACATGCTCACAAATCCGCTGTTCAATCGCGGGGCGAGTTCGAACAGCCTTTCGAGGGAATCTTCGTAATCCAGTGGCAGCACGGCGTGCAGGCTTTCGCTGACACGCGCCATGCGCTGCATCACTGATAATTCGGCGAGTCCGTGCTGGGCATGTTCAAGAAATGCCTTGGCGTTGAACGCCGGGTAAACAGCGCTCATCTCGCTGGCGATGTGTTGCAGCCGTTCGGCGTTGAAGATTTCCTTTAGCGCCGGAGCGGCGGTGTCGGGCGCGCTCATGCTCAGGTCATCGGCGTGCTGACGAACGCTTCAAGGGTTTCGGCGTACGCGGTGTATTGGGCGATGTGCGGGTAGCGATTGCCGTCGATTTGATCGGGGACGACCAGGTCGGTGAAACTCCAGGCCACGGCGAGGCTGATGCCGGCTTGGGTGAGGGCGCCGTCGGTGGGCAAGGCGTGTTTGTCCAGTTCCTGTTCGAGAGCGGTGAAAGCGGCGGCGAGTTGGCTTTCGACGCGCTCGACCCATGGCTGGTACTGAATGTCGGCGGGGCGCAGGTTGCGTTCGTAATAAAGCTGCACGGCTTTTTCGCAGGCGGCGAGGCTGAGGCCGATCAGGCGCAGGGCGTGGGCGCGCGGGCTCAGTTCGGTCGGCAGGAGGGTCTTGCCAGAGCGGGCTTCGAGGTAGTCGAGGATCAGCGTTGAGTCCATCAGCACGACGCCGTCGTCGAGGATCAGCGTCGGGGCTTTGACCACCGGGTTGATCTGCTGGAATTGCTCGAAGTGGCGGAACACCGAGACCGACTCGTGTTCGAGGTCGATGCCGAGGCGTTTGGCGGAGATTGCTACGCGGCGCACGTAAGGGGAGTCCAGCATGCCGATCAGTTTCATTCATGGCTCCTTGCATTGGATCGTTCGGTTTTTTGCCCCTAACGGCTTCAAGAAAACCGGTGCGGGGATTTGCAATGTTGACGTGCGTCGACTAATCCATGTGATGGCGCATTGCCAATGGAGCTCATCATGCAATGGACAATACTGGTTTATTTGCTGGCGTTGACGGTAGCCGTTCCTGCTTCTGCATTTCAACTGCGACCGGAGGTTAAAAACGGGGAAAAGCTGCTTAGGGCATCGGACGATGCCTACTGGCGAATGAAAATGAATGTCGTGGGGTACTGGGGTATAGAGCAGTTCACCAACCCGGTTCACGAAATTATTACCAACAGGATTTACGGTTGCGGGTCGGATGACGGCTGTGCGGTGACGGTGGGTAACCGTTTCATGCAGCCAGCGGCGCCCATGGCTGTGCTGGCTGGAGTTCGATGGAATGACAACCCACCTTTTCGTTTGAGCGATACATCACTTTCTGGCTGTAAGAACGTGTATGTGCAGTTGCCTATGCAAGGGAGTTGTTGGGCTTCGGTTTTCTCTGATGGGAAAAAGAAAGCCGAGATGGCCAAGGGTGCGGTTCTTTACAAATTCCAATCCAACAAACCCGAGCAGTACTCAATGTTGCTCAGATCACATTTTGGCGATCTGCAGTTTTTGCATGCGATGGCTTCGCGCCCGGGAGAGCGTGCGGGTGAGACCGCGGACAACATCATGATGTGGGCGGAGTTTGTCTGGCGAATCACTACCAGTGAATACAGTCGGGGTACCACCATCGCAGAAGCATCCGTTGACGTGCCTTTGTTGCTCGACTTCTTCGACCTCAGAGATACGGTCCAGAGCATTCTGTTCAAAGGCGAGGCGGGCTATAACAAAGACTATCGCGACTTTGCTTTCGGTACCTTGTTACACCTCGTTCAGGACAGCTATTCCGAAGCCCATATGGCTCGACAGGATCCCGACGGTCGTTTATGCGAGAAAACTAACTATGACCGTCCTGGCCGTGCTGTCCGGTATTACACCTATGTTGGTCAGAACTCACGAAATCATGGGCGAAAGGATGAATTGATAGCGGTGACGCGGCAATTATCAAACACACCTACGCCCAACCTCGTTGATGTTGGCCAAGCAATAAAAGAGATGAGGGATAAACACTTGAGCTGGAATACGGTTGAACCTTACTTCGATTGTCTGTTTCGTACAGCGCAGCCGATGACTGAGGCTGATAAAGGACCCTTTTGATTGAGCCGATTAGGTGCTGGGTAACTCAGTCGTCGAAGCCCGGTTGTTCGTGAATCTCTTCAACATTCAGCCCCAACCGATACGCCACCGCGACAAACAACGCCTGACACAAACACAGCGTCGCACTCAGCGAGCGAAAGGCGAGGGCGCTGCCTTCGTTGACCAGCAGCACGCTGTTGGCCTGTTTGACCAGCGGCGAGAGGTGGCTGTCGGTGAGGATCAGGGTGCTGGCCTGTTGCTCGCGGGCGAAGCGCAGGCAGTGTTGGGTCTCCTTGGCGTAGGGGACGAAGCTGATGGCGATGACCAGATCACCGGCGCGCACGCTGCGCATCTGCTCGCGATAGCTGCCGCCAAGCCCGGACACCAGATGGATGCGTTTCTGCGTGTGTTGCAGGTTGTAGACGAGGTAGTCGGCGACGGCGAAGGCGCGGCGTACGCCGACGACATAAATGTTGTCAGCGTTGACGATGAGGTCGACGGCGGTTGTGAACGCCACGTCGTCGAGTTCGCGGCCGAGGCGTTCGATGCCTGAGCGCGTCGCGTCGATGCATTCGCGGGCGAGGTCGCCGTCGCTGGCGTTGCGTGAGGGGCTGGCGATCAGGCTGCGGATGCGTTGCTGGTAGTTTTGCGCGGGCGAAGCCTTGTGCGTGTAGGCGCTGCGGAACAATGCCTGCATTTCGCTGAAGCCGCTGAAACCGAAGCGTTGCGCGAAGCGCACGATGGCGGAGGGTTGCACTTCGCATTCGCGGGCGATGTCGCTGATGCGGTCGACCATGATCCGCTCGCTTTGCTGGCTGATGTAGCTGGCAATGCGTCTGAGCTGGCGCGGCAAGCTGTCGTATTGCTCGGTGATCAGGTGCAGCAAACGCTCGGCGTTGATCGGGGGGCTGGCGAGGGCGCCCTCGGCGGTGGCCGGCAGATCGGGGCGGGGCATACGTCATCCTTCAGGCTGTTTGAGCACTCGTTGCGCCTGATAGTAGTGGGGCTTGGCGCGCTCTGCTGTGCTGAAACGATGCACTTCGCGCGGAAAAATTCATCGGCAAGCGCGGCGTAGTTAGCCGTTTGTCTTCTATATACAGCCGCTCGACTGAATTTCTTGCTATAAACGCACTCCGATGGCCGTGTGAAGCCTGTGTCAGAGCAGTTTCCGGGCGTTGTCGGACAAATTCCCAGTATTTACAGTTGCTGAGGCCTCGATCGGGCCTTAGACTGCCGCCCCTTCGTAAATTGAGTGCCGGGTGGCGTTTGCAATAAACGATGCCTTTTCGACGACCGGACACGGCTCGCCGAAACGCTCCCTAATTCGCCTTAATGCACGTTTTTTTATAGAGATATCAATGACAAAGGACAAGTTGCTGGCGATGCCGGCAGATGACTACATGAATGCAGAGCAACACGCTTTCTTCACTGAGCTGTTGCAGAACATGAAAGTCGAAACCCACGAGCGCATTGAGCAAAACCGTATCGCCATCGAAAGCCTGGACACCCCGGCTGACCCGGCAGACGCGGCTTCGGTTGAAGAAGAGCGCACCTGGCTGGTCAACGCGATCGATCGCGACCAGCGCATGCTGCCGCAACTGGAACAAGCCCTTGAGCGCATCAAGGAAGACAGCTTCGGCTGGTGTGACGACAGCGGCGAGCCTATCGGGCTGAAACGCCTGCTGATCAGTCCGACCACCAAGTACTGCATCGAAGCTCAGGAGCGTCACGAGCAGATCGACAAGCACCAGCGTCAGGCCTGATTTTCCGGCGCTGTGATCGCGGGCAAGTCCGCCCCATCAGGTTCGAATCGAACCGGTGGGCGCCGGGCTTGCCCGCGAAGCTTTTTATCGCCTGCAACATTTCCTCCGCGTTTGCATTGACCTGCCACAGACCCCACGACTAACGGACCATGGATAATGGCGTTGTAGTGGCGTTTAATGCAGTCACAACAATGAGAACAGGCGTGGGGTGATGATATGACGAGAGACGGATCTCTGGTTGCGGCGCTGCCTGCACCAGTGCAATTAGCAAAAAACCGCTGGATCGCACCGACCCTGCAAAGCATCGCCCTGATGCTCTTGCTGACCGGCATGACTCTGGCCGAGTGGTCGCTGTACATCATCCTGCCGCTGGCGGTGCTGATTGTCTGGCTGCCGCGCCTGCGCAGCCGCACTGTCGCCGATTCGCTGCCAAGCGACAACCGCAGCGCGATTTCCG
The DNA here is from genome assembly GCF_043496865.1 of Pseudomonas retamae. Classification (NCBI taxonomy): domain Bacteria; kingdom Pseudomonadati; phylum Pseudomonadota; class Gammaproteobacteria; order Pseudomonadales; family Pseudomonadaceae; genus Pseudomonas; species Pseudomonas retamae. The sequence goes on along the minus strand of NZ_JBIEIL010000015.1, from coordinate 4,613 downwards.
AACTGACCCGCGATCTTTCCTACACGACCAGCCATAACGCGCTGTCAGCGGCCGGCGTGGCGTTTTCGGTCAAAGAGCTGGCGAGCAAGCTTGAATCGCAACTGGACGCGGCGGCGCAGATCGTTAGCAATGCCGAGGTGATGATCGCCACCGAACAAGCCACGTCGCAGCTCAGCCGCGCCGCGCTGGAAGCCGCCAGTCAGGCGCATCACAGCAGCGCGGCGGGGCGCACGGAGTTGGTGGATTCGATTGCGCGCATGCATCAACTCAGTGAACGCGCCAATGCCAGTCGTGAACTGATCGAAGCCCTGAGCCTGCGCAGCGATGACATTCAGCGCGTCACGCTGGTGATCCAGTCGATAGCCAGCCAGACCAATCTGCTCGCATTGAATGCGGCGATCGAGGCGGCGCGGGCCGGTGAACATGGTCGCGGATTTGCCGTGGTGGCCGATGAGGTGCGTGGTCTGGCGGCGCGCACGGCGTCGGCGACCGGCGAAGTTGGCGAAATGGTCGCCGACATTCAGCAGCGCACGGCTCAGGTGGTTGAGCAGATACGCCAGCTCTCCGGCGATCTGCAGACTGGCGTTGAGCAGGTCGAGCACACTGGCGAGCATCTGGAAAACATCGCCCGACTGGCTGCTGGGGTGGAGAATCAGGTCAGCGAAATCGCCCAGGGTGCGCAAACCAATCGCGAGCAGCTCGACAGCTTGTTCATAGCGATTGAGCAGATGCGCAGCGACCTGGCGATCAGCGATCAACAGACTCGGCGCCTTGCTGAAGCAGCGGTACAGATGGAAGGGCAGGCGGAAACCATCAGCGAGCGTCTGGCCGAAGTCGGTCTGGATGACTATCACCAGCGCGTCTACGATCTGGCCCGTGAAGGCGCGAGCCAGATTGCCGCGCGTTTCGAGGCGGATGTCGAGCAGGGCAAGATCAGCCTGGAAGATCTGTTCGATCGTCAGTACCAGCCGATCCCGAACACCCAGCCGGCGAAATTTCACAGCCGTTTCGACCGCTACACCGATCAAGTGCTGCCGGCGATCCAGGAACCGATGCTGCCGCGTCACGAAGGGCTGGTGTTCGCCATCGCCTGCACGCCGCAGGGTTATGTGCCGACGCACAATCAGCAATTCAGCCAGCCGCTGACGGGCGATGCGCAGGTCGACGCCATCAATAACCGCACCAAGCGCAAGTTCGCCGACCGCACCGGGATTCGTTGCGGCAGTCATCAACAACCGGTGCTATTGCAGACCTACACACGCGACACTGGGGAGCTGATGCATGACTTGTCGGTGCCGATCATGGTCAAGGGCCGACATTGGGGCGGGTTGCGTTTGGGGTATAAGCCGGAGAAGCCGCGCTAAGTGATTGTTACGCCTTGCGCAATGAATCTGTGCACGGGCATTGCTGTTTCCGCTCGACCGAAACCCTTAATCTGCACGCTTAGTTAGGTGCCTAATGATTTAGGGAGGGCTGCATGCAATGCAGAATTGATGTGGCGGTCATGATCGGCAGTGGTGTGCCGGCCGGTTTGCGCGCCATGGGGCGCAGTGTGTGCTGGGTGGTGTTGCTCAACGGCGAGCGGCGCGGCACGGCGTTCGCCAGCCGCGACGAGGCTGAGGCGTGCAAGGCTGCCTGGCTCGAACAACTGAATATCGAGCCTGGCGACCGTCTGCACTGATTGCCTCATTTGCCGCGATGCAGACGCACGTTGAGCTCATCGACAATCGGCGCTTCTTCGCCGTCTGCACGCAGCCATTCCTTGAGTAATTGCGCCTGTTGCGGCGACCAGAAGTCGGCATCGATAAGCTTGGTGTCCGGGTCGAGCGGGTGTGCTTCGACGAAATCGTTGATCGACGCTTCGTCCGACGGCAAGCCCAGCTGTGCAAAAAGGGTGGTCAGGTTAAGTTCGGTTGGCAGTTCCATCATCTACTCCCAGATCGGTGCCGGTACGGCGTGTGCGTTCACTCCCCTTATCAGAGGTAGCGGTGGGCGTGGAGTTCGATTTTTAATTCAAGGGAGCGGGCGAGGGCGCACGCTTCGTTGTGATCGCCGCGGAAACCTCTGACAAGGCCGGTGGATGTTTCCTTTATATGGAAGAACGCGTTACCGGCAGGTACAACCTGAAAGCGCGGAGACGGGTTGTTAGAAGTTGTCGGCAGACCGTTCAGATGGGCGACCTGCATGATCAGCGATGCGCTGCTGCGGGTGTCAGTCGATACGGCGAAATGCGTCAGAGTGCACATATGAAGTCCTTTTCATCAGTTAGCCGGGAATTCCCGGCGCTTTCGGGTAGTCGGAATGAGCATCGCTGCTCTAGAATCGCCAGTGCCTGTTGACGACAGGGCTTATCTAAAGCAATTTTTCGCCAGCGATATGTCGGAAAAATGCTTTTTTTCGTGAGAATTTTCCCTAAAGTCAGTAGTCAGTCTGCTTACGCCAACAGTAAGGATTTTTCCTTCGACCTGTGGCGACTTTGGGACGAGTCTCGCGGGTGACAATCCAGTAGTCTTACCAACCTCGCGTTGAACGAGCGCTCTGCTCGAATCGGATTTCAGTTGAGTTTTGGCAGCTTCATCGGCCTGGACGTTTTTGCCGTGCGCGTTTTCCGTGTGCGGTTTTTTTAAGTGTGGGGATGTTTCCTTGGCAGTCAGTAATCTCGATATGCATGCTTTGTTCGTGTTGGGTGATTTGCGCGCAAAGCTGGTCAAACTTTTCCAAGCACGTTTTGTTTACATCACCGAGCAAAACGCCGAAGGCATTTACGTTGCCGAGATCGATACCGAAAGTGCTCTGGTAGTCGACGACAAGCCCGGCCTCAAGCTCAAGGTCGGCGATCATTTCAGTGCATCGGTCTTGCCTAGCCGTGAAGGCGGCAAGATGGATATCCGCTTCCGTGAAATCAAACTGACCGTATATGGCCTGGGCGATTACGCCTTCGTCGAGACCGCTGACGGCCATGCGATCCTGTTCAAGGAAGGTCACAGCGTGGTGACGGTGTTCGCCGCGCATCAACAGTTGCAGGAAGGCCTGACCAAGACCCTCAAAGCCGTCACCGCCAAAGCGGCCAAGTGGCGCAAGGGCGAACTCGTGACCTTCAAGGCAAGCGAGTGAGCCGGGCGAATTTCCATTCGCAGCACCTTGAAGCTGCACGCCAAGAGGCCCAGCGCTTATTCGCCGCAAAAACCGAAATGCACGGCGCGTGGCTTAATTGGGTGGCGGCGCAGCTCTATACGCTGCGCCCCGCAGAATATGCCGGAATGGTCAGACGCGAGCTGCAAAGGCTGCAGGAAAAGTCTGATACGTAACCTTGTCCACGCTTCGCCCCGGAAAAAGCAGGAACCTCGGCTACAGTGAGTTGACTGAGTATTCAGCGGCTTGCGGTCTTCTCTCAGGCCAACTGCCATGGCTGTGAACAGCACGAGGTGCAATGCATGAACGGATTTCGACGGTTTCTGGCCGCCAGCGTGGCCACCTTCGGTTTGCTGACGTCAGCGCAATCGGTCTCGGCCGCGCAGGCGCCGATCCATTTTGCCGACCTGAACTGGGAAAGCGGCAGCCTGATCACCGATGTCTTGCGGGTCATCGTCGAGAAGGGCTATGGATTGCCGACCGACACGTTGCCGGGAACTACCATCACGCTGGAAACCGCACTCGCCAACAATGACATTCAAGTGATCGGCGAGGAGTGGGCCGGGCGCAGTCCGGTGTGGGTCAAGGCTGAGGCCGAGGGCAAGGTGGTCAGCCTCGGCGATACGGTCAAAGGTGCCACCGAAGGCTGGTGGGTGCCGGAATACGTGATCAAGGGCGACCCGGCCAAGGGCATCAAGCCCATGGCCCCGGACTTGCGCAGCGTCAGCGACCTGAAGAAGTACAAAGACGTGTTCAAGGACCCGGAAAACCCCAGCAAGGGGCGTTTTCTGAACAGCCCGATCGGCTGGACTTCGGAAGTGGTCAACAAGCAGAAGTTGACGGCATACGGTCTGCAGAACGATTTCACCAATTTCCGCAGCGGTTCAGGGGCAGCGCTCGATGCAGAGATCAGCTCGTCGATCCGTCGCGGCAAGCCGGTACTGTTTTATTACTGGTCGCCAACCCCGTTGCTCGGCAAGTACAAACTGGTGCAACTGGAAGAGCCCGCGTTCGATGCCGAAGCCTGGAAGACCCTGACCGACGCCGACAACCCCAATCCAAAACCTACGCGCTCGCTGGCCTCGAAGCTGTCGATCGGCGTGTCTACGCCGTTCCAGAAGCAATATCCGCAGATCGCTGAATTCTTCAGCAAGGTGGACTTCCCGATCGAACCGCTGAATAAAGCGCTGGCGCAGATGAGCGAGAAGCACACCGCGCCACGGGAGGCGGCAGTCGCGTTCATGAAGGCGCACCCGGATGTCTGGCAGGCGTGGTTGCCGAAAGATGTCGCGGATAAGGTTTCGGCTGATTTGAAATAGTCGTCTCGGCGATTGAGTTCATCGCCAGCAGGCTGGCTTGTATGGTAGGACTCGAAGGGGTGGGTGGGACCTCAAGCTGGCTTCTGACTGTTAGCCGCAGTACAGACCGTGGGAGACATCGCCCCACCCCTTCCACCAAAGCGCCGATAAAGAATGCTTCGT
>NZ_JBIEIL010000014.1:0-170746 GCF_043496865.1 Pseudomonas retamae | reverse complement strand
TCGAACGGCTGTCTCACCAATGTTCAAATCCTGGCAAACCTGCACAACGGTCAGCCCCTGATCCTTGATCATCTTCACGACTTGCAGCTTAAAACTGTCGTCGAATGCTCTGCGTTTTTTGGTCATGAATAACTCCTCGATAGATGCATTTTCCACCTATCGGGGTGTTCGGGGAAATTAGACCACTGCACTCTAACAATCAACACGGTCAGTCCCCTCTCCCGTGGGAGAGGGTTAGGGTGAGGGCCAAGCCATCACGCCGAAAAAACTGACGAACCACGACCCAAACCAATCAAGCACTCAACCGCGCCGTCACTTCATTCAACTGCCCCGACAAACCATGCAAATTTTGGCTGGCACTCTCGGTGCGCTGCACATTATCCAGATTGGTGCTGGCAATCGCGGTGATCTCGGTGAGGTTGCGCGAGATATCTTCCGCCACCGACGTCTGCTCCTCAGCCGCGGTAGCGATCTGCCGGTTCATGTCGCGAATCGCTTCCACGGCATGAGTGATGCGCTCGAGCATCGCGCCAGCCTGAGTCACTTGCTCGACGCTTTCATCGCTGCGCGCCTGGCCGTTGTCGATGGCGTGCGCAGCGTCTACCGCGCCGGTCTGCACGCTCTGGATGATCTGGTTGATTTCGATGATCGATTCTGCGGTGCGCTGCGCAAGGTTGCGCACTTCGTCGGCGACCACGGCAAATCCACGCCCGGCCTCACCGGCGCGGGCCGCTTCGATGGCAGCGTTGAGCGCGAGCAGGTTGGTCTGTTCGGCGATGCCGCGAATCACTTCCAGTACCTTGCCGATGCGCCCGCTGTCCGCTTCGAGGCGACGAATCACCGTCGCCGTGTTGGCGATTTCGCCGCGCATCTGCGTGATCGAATGGATGGTCGTCTGCATGACCTTCTCGCCCTGCTGCGCCGACTGGTCGGCATCGTCGGCAGCGCGAGCGGCGTCGGCGGCGTGGCGCGCGACTTCCTGGGCGGTGGCGGACATTTCGTTCATCGCCGTGGCCACCTGATCGGTGCGATTGAATTGCTCGTTGGTGCCGCCGGCCATGGTTGTGGCGATGGCGTTCAACTCGCCGCTGGCGCTGTCCAGATCACTGGCACTGCGCTGCAAACGGCTGAAGGTGTCGGCGAGGAAATCGCGCAAGGTGTTCGCCGCGGTGGCGAGATTGCCTAGCTCGTCCTGACGCTCATTGGTCACTCGTTCGGCGAGTTGGCCGCGACTCAATTGGCTCACATAGTCGATGAGTTTGCGGATCGGCTCGACCAGGTTGCGGTTGACCAGCCACAGGCTCAGCAGGCCGATCAACAAACCCGACGCCAGCATCACCAACAAGCCGATCCAGACCGTGCGATCGGCCCCGGCACTGATCAGCGCCGACTGCTCGGTGCCCTGCTGGCGCAGTTCAGCCACCAGTTCGCTCATCTGATCGCTGGCCGCACGGTCGACGCCTTTGACTGCTGCATCGCCCGCCGCCGGGTCACCGCCGGCAGCGACGTAGGCATCGCGGCCCTTCTGGTAGGCCGCGCCGAGTTGGCGGTGTTCGTCACGCAGGCGTTCGATGCGGGTTTTCAGGCTCGGCTCGATGCCGCTCTGGCCGGCCAGTTCGCCGAGGATTTTCTGTACGTCGCGCTGACGATCTTCGAACTGGCCCCAGTACTTGGCCAGATCCGCCGGTTGCTTGCCGCGCAGCAAGACGTTTTTCCATTCCTGCACCTGCACCTTGAATTGCAGGTTGGCTTCGTCGATCAGTTGCGAGGTGTGCAACGGCCCGGCGAGCAACTGGCTGTAACTCTGTACGCCGTTGGACAGGAAATGGAAGCAGGCCAGCGCGATCAACAGCACCGCCAGCAGACTGCCGCTCAACAGGGCGAGCATTTGCGCTCTCAGGGATTTTTGCAGCATCGAAGGTACTCACGACAGGGGTGGAGCACGCCCGGAACGAGCGTGAAAAATGGCCGGACCTCCCTGTCGGCGCACCTTGGCTCAAAGCCAATGGCGCGCAACCTAACTCAGCTGAGATCGGCGTGCCAGAGCCTTTCTTGAGAATCTTCCGACAGCCGGTAAGGCATTGATTTGACGCCGTTTTACTGTCACATAACGGTCATGTGACATTGCGATGATGCCGCTCAGGTGAACCTGTAAAACCCGCATCAGCCGCCCTCCTCGCAGCGAGCCGCCATGAATCACAGCCTCGATATCAGCCATCGCGATCCGGACCTGTTCGGTTTGCTCTATGGCTTCCGTTTTCTGCCCGGCGAACGCGGGCGCGAAGTCGACTCGGCGACGGCGTTGCGCTGTTTGCAGGACGACAGCGACAGCGGCGAATTCCTCTGGCTGCACCTGAATCTGGCCCACGCCGCCTGTGAGCGCTGGATGAAAAGCCATCTGCAATTACCGGAAGAATTTTTCGAAGCGCTGCATGAGGGCTCGCGCTCGACGCGCATCGAGCATGTCGACTCGGCGTTGCTGGCGGTGGTCAACGACGTGGTGTTCAACCTCAGCAGCATGGTTTCCTCGGACGTGTCGACGCTGTGGGTTTGTGTGCGCAGCAAACTGATCGTCAGCGCACGCTTGCAACCGCTGCACTCGGTGGACAAATTGCGCTCGTCGGTGAAGGCCGGCGAGCGCTTTCGTTCGCCGTCGGAATTGCTCGTGCATCTGCTGCGCGATCAGGGTGAAGTGCTGACGCAGATCGTGCGCAAGACCAGCCTGAGCGTCGACCAGATCGAGGACGAATTGCTCTCCTCGCGGTTGTCGACCAACCGCGCCGAACTCGGCGCCAACCGTCGGGTGCTGGTGCGCCTGCAACGCTTGCTGGCACTGGAACCGGGTTCACTGCTGCGCCTGCTCAACCGCCCGCCGCCGTGGTTGCAGAAAGAGGACGTGAAGGAGTTGCGCAAGTCCACCGAGGAGTTCGCGCTGATCATCAACGACCTCACCGCCCTCGGCGAGCGGATCAAATTGCTTCAGGAAGAGATCGCCGCCAACCTCAACGAACAGAGCAACCGCACGCTGTTCACCCTCACCGTGGTCACGGTGCTGGCGCTGCCGATCAACATCATCGCCGGGTTCTTCGGCATGAATGTCGGCGGCGTGCCGTTATCGCAAGACCCGCACGGGTTCTGGGTACTGGTCGCGCTGGTGGCGACGTTCACCGTAATCGCCGGGCGCTGGGCGTTTCGCAAGCGTGGGGATTATTGAGGCACCCACCTTGCACACACCACGACCCCATTGTGGGAGCGAGCCTGCTCGCGAAGGCGGACTGTCAGATAAATCAATGGTGAATGACGCGGCGCGTTCGCGAGCAGGCTCGCTCCCACAGGGGATTTTCATATGTCTTCGGATCCGTGGCGGGTCTTAAACTCGCAAACACTGATCTGCCGCAGTCTCTCTGTAACATTCTGCAACGATCATGGGCGACATTCCTTCCCTCGCTCAGGATTGTCCGCTCATGGCTACTCCCTCCCTGACCGCCAGCCCCGCCTCTGCCGCTAGCGGCCGGCCGGCGCTGGACAAGAAACCCGGCCCGTTCACCTATGTGATCTTTTTCGCCGTGCTGGCGATGGGCATGCTGTTCACCGCCTACAGCCTGATGCACGACATGCACGAACTCGGCACGGTGGTGACCACCTGGACGCCGTTTCTGCTGCTCGGCGTGGCGCTGCTGATTGCGCTGGGCTTCGAGTTCGTCAACGGTTTCCACGATACGGCCAACGCGGTGGCGACGGTGATCTACACCCACTCGCTGCCGCCGAATGTGGCGGTGGTCTGGTCGGGCTTTTTCAACTTCCTCGGCGTGCTGCTTTCCAGCGGCGCGGTGGCGTTCGGCATCATTGCGCTGCTGCCGGTGGAGTTGATTCTGCAGGTCGGTTCGTCCGCCGGGTTCGCGATGATTTTCGCTTTGCTGATCGCTGCCATTCTGTGGAACCTCGGCACCTGGTGGCTGGGCCTGCCGGCGTCGTCGTCGCACACGTTGATCGGCTCGATCATCGGCGTCGGCGTGGCCAATGCGCTGATGCATGGCCGCGACGGCACCAGCGGTGTCGATTGGGCGCAGGCAACCAAGATCGGTTATGCCTTGCTGCTGTCGCCGCTGGTGGGTTTTGGTTGCGCCGCACTGTTGCTGCTGGCCCTGCGCGCCTTCGTCAAGAATCGCTCGTTGTACAAGGCTCCCGAAGGCAACACGCCGCCGCCGTTGTGGATTCGCGGTTTGCTGATTGCCACCTGCACCGGCGTGTCCTTCGCCCACGGCTCCAACGACGGGCAGAAAGGCATGGGCCTGATCATGCTGATTCTGGTCGGCACCTTGCCGATGGCCTACGCCTTGAACCGCACCATGCCGGAAGAACAATCGCTGCAGTTCGCCGCCGTCGCGCAAGTCACCCAGCAGGCACTGGTGAAAAGCGCACCGCTGCCGGCACCGGCCGACCCGCGCCCGGTCCTTTCCGATTACGTGCGCAGCAAGGAAGCCACGCCGCAACTGATCCCGGCCCTCGCCGCGCTGACCGGGCACATCGGCGAGCAAGTCAGAGGCTACGGTTCGCTGGCCAAGGTGCCGGCCGAGGCCATGGGCAACGTGCGCAACGACATGTACCTGGCCAGCGAAAGCATTCGCCTGATGGACAAGAACAAGGTCGGCAATTTCGACGCTGACACCAGCAGCAAACTGCAATTGTTCAAACAGCAGATCGATAACGCCACGCGGTTTATTCCGCTGTGGGTGAAGATTGCCGTGGCCATTGCGCTGGGGCTCGGCACCATGGTCGGCTGGAAACGCATTGTGGTGACCGTCGGCGAGAAAATCGGCAAGACCCACCTGACCTACGCGCAAGGCGCCTCGGCAGAAACCGTGGCGATGCTGACCATCGGTGCCGCGGACATGTTCGGTTTGCCGGTCTCGACCACCCACGTGCTGTCGTCCGGTGTGGCCGGGACCATGGTCGCCAACGGTGGCGGGTTGCAGATGAAGACCATCCGCAATTTGCTGATGGCGTGGGTGCTGACCTTGCCGGCGGCGATCCTGCTGTCGGGCAGCCTGTACTGGCTGTTCACCCAGATCTTCTGAGCAAATGAGAATCCCTGTGGGAGCGAGCCTGCTCGCGAAGGCGCTGGATCAGCCAACTCTACATCAACTGACACGCCCTCTTCGCGAGCAGGCTCGCTCCCACAGGAGTCATGCGCTCAGCTTCAGAGCGTCGATTGAACTACCTCCCCCAGCCAATCCATGAACACCCGCACCCGCAGCGGTAAATGCCGTTGCCGCGCATACAGCAACGAAATCGCCATCGCCGGCGCGGTGTATTGCGGCAGCACGGTGACCAGCTCGCCGTTTTCCAGATGCGGCTGCATGCCGGTGCGCGGTACCTGAGTCAGGCCAAAACCACCGAGACACGCCGACTCGTAGGCGTCGGTGCTGTTGACCGTGATGCTGCCGGCCATCGCCAAGCGTCGCACCTGGCCGCCCTCCTCGTAGACAAAACCTTCCGAACGCGCCCCCAGCACGCCGACGTAATGCACCAGCCGATGCTGCGCAAGGTCTTCCAGGGTTTGCGGCACGCCGTAGCGTTCGAGGTACGCGGGGCTGGCGCAGTTGATCATCGAGAAGTCGCCGAGGTGCCGCGCCACCACCGATTGATCCGGTTGCGCGCCGACGCGCAGCACGCAGTCGAAACCTTCGCTGAGCAGGTCGACGCGGCGGTCGGTGCTGCTGATTTCCAGCTGCAGGTTCGGGTGCCGTGCCATGAACTGCGGCAGACGCGGCATGACCAGACGCCGGGCGAGAATATTCGGCATGTCGACACGGATGCGCCCGGTCAGCGAAGCCTCGTCCTGGCGGAACAAGCCTTCGATCTCGTCCATGTGCGACAGCAGATCCTTGCTGCGCTCGTACAGGACCATGCCGTCCTGAGTCGCTTGCACCTTGCGCGTGGTGCGATGCAACAAGCGCGTGCCCAGCAAGGCTTCCAGCGCCTGCACATGTTCGGACACGGTGGAGCGCGGCAGGCCCAGGCTTTCGCCGGCGAGGGTGAAACTCGACAGTTCGCTGACCCGCACAAAAGTGCGCAGCAGTTCCAGTTTGTTCATTTTGGCGCCCCACGATTGTTCGGCTGATCCGATCAGTGATTCCGCTTTCACTCTGTTTATCAGCTTGGGGCGGATAAATAAACTTTGATCCATCCCCACTCAACGCAATCGGAGTAAGCCCCATGAACCGTAAAATCGCATTGATCACCGGCGCCAGCCGTGGCCTGGGCAAGAACGCTGCACTGCACCTCGCCGCGCAAGGCATCGACATCATCGGCACCTACCACAGCCGCGCTGACGAGGCGCAGGCGCTGGTCACCGAACTACAAGCGCTCGGCGCCAAAGCCGTCATGCTGCAACTCGACGTCGGCCGCAGTGACAGCTTTGCCGATTTCGGCGCGCGGGTTGAGCAGGCCTTACAGCAAACCTTCGACCGTCAGCGCTTCGATTTTCTGGTCAACAATGCCGGGATTGGCGTGCATGCCTTGTTCGCCGAGACCACGCCGGAGCAGTTCGATCTGCTGATGAATGTGCAACTGAAGGGACCGTTTTTCCTGACTCAACAGTTGCTGCCGCTGATCAACGACGGTGGGCGCATCATCAATGTTTCCAGCGGCCTGACCCGCTTCAGCCTGCCGGGATATGGCGCCTATGCGGCAATGAAAGGCGCGATGGAAGTGCTGACGCGCTATCAGGCCAAAGAGCTGGGCGCACGGCAGATCGGCGTGAACATTCTTGCGCCGGGCGCCATCGAGACTGACTTTGGTGGCGGTGCCGTGCGCGACAATTCAGCGCTGAATGCGATGGTCGCCAGCAACACCGCGCTGGGCCGTGCCGGACAACCGGACGATATAGGCGGCGCGCTGGCGTTGTTGCTGTCCGACGGCGGGCGGTGGATCAACGGCCAGCGTGTCGAGGCGTCCGGCGGCATGTTTCTCTGATTTGAAACGAAAAAAAATCGCAGCCTTCAGTGGCTGCGATTTTTGCGTTTAACCCTGACAGACGTTGCGCGATACGAAGCGCTCGCGCAGCACGTCATAACCCCAGTGATAAACGTAGGTGTACGGCAGGAAAAACAGCAGCACACCGATGTCGAGCAAAAACGCTTGCCACAGGCTGACCGACAGCCACCAGGCGATCAGCGGCACACCCATCACGATCAAACCGCCTTCGAACAGCAGTGCATGCACCACTCGCACCCAAGCGTTATGAGCAACGTTCAGACGCGCCAGCACCTGATCAAAGAACCGGTTGAACACCACGTTCCAACCCAGCGCCAGCAGCGCAATCAGTACGGTGACCGCGCCCATGTCGAGCAGCGGTTTTTGCAACAGCCACGCCAGCAATGGCGTGCAGATCAGGATCGCCAACAGCTCGAAACCGATGGCCTGGAAAATACGTTCAGTGATGGATTTATCGGCAGTCATGGCCTGACTCCTTGAGTGAAGATGGTTGCCATGATCAGTCCTCATATCGATACTTCATAACCAATAACCATCGATCAAGGCGATAGTTGATGATTTCCCAGGAAGTGCTGTTGGCGTTCGTGCAGGCGGCGACGCAGGGTTCGTTCTCCGCCGCGGCGCGCAAATTGGGGCGCAGTCAGTCGACCATCAGCGCGGCGGTGGCGAGTCTTGAGATCGATCTGGATGTTGTGCTGTTCGACCGCAGCAGCCGTAAACCGACCCTGACCCCGGCCGGGCACGTGTTGCTGCAACGGGCCGAGGCGATTCTGGCGGCGAGCAATCGCCTGGAAATGACCGCACGGCAATTGTCCCAAGGCGTCGAGCCGAAGCTGACGGTGGCGATTTCCGACACCTATCAGTCGTATCGTTTCGAGGCGGCGCTGGTGGAGTTCGAGCAGCGCTACCCGGATCTGCAACTGGAATGCCTGATCGCCGAATGCGAAGACCTGATTGAACTGGTCCAGCGCGGCCGCGCACATCTGGCCTTCGCCGAGATGCAGGAAGCCTACCCGCCAGATCTGGTGACCTCGACCGTGGCCGAACGCACCGAGATCGCCCTGTTCGTCAATCGCGAGCATGCGTTGGCCAAGCTTGAACAGGTGGATCAGCAATTGCTGGAGGAGCACCGCGAGTTGCGTCTGGCGACCATCGTCAATCCGTATGACAGCCGTGGCAAAGGCCGGGTGTGGTCGGCGCCGAGTTATTTGATGTTGCTGGAAATGGCCGAGAAAGGTTTTGGCTGGGCACCGCTGCCGCGCTGGCTGGCGCAGCGTTATGGCAATGATTTGCTGGTGGAACTGAACGTGCGCGGCTGGCCGAAACCGGTGTTTGTCGATGCGCTGTGGTCACGCTTGTATCCACCGGGGCCGGCGGGGAGCTGGTTGTTGGGGAAGATGCTGGAATAGTGCTTGGCGTTGAATAAAAGCCCCTCACCCCAGCCCTCTCCCAAAGGGAGAGGGCTGGGGTGAGGTGTCTTGCGTCATGCATCGACCTGGGCAACCGTTGCGATTATGGATTCCAAGACGCTCAGGCGAGTCGGTGAATTTCTCCAATATCCCCCAATCAGTCCCCTCTCCCTCTGGGAGAGGGTTAGGGTGAGGGCGTTTCCAGCGCCAGAAGCCGCCCTTGAATAAACCGCCGCTCCGGCTCCTGTCGGGTCAACGCTAATGCCCGCTGATACGCCTCGCGCGCCTCCGCCAGCCGCCCCAACTGCCGACAAAACTCCGCCCGCGCCGAATGCGCCAGGTGGTAATCCTGCAATTCGCCACGCTGTAAAATCCCTTCAATCAGACTCAGCCCGGCCAACGGCCCATCGCGCTTGGCCACCGCTACCGCGCGATTCAATTCGATCACCGGCGACGGCAGCGCCCGCAGCAACACGTCATACAGCCCGACGATCTGCACCCAATCGGTATGCGCCGCATTGGGTGCCTCGGCGTGCACCGCGGCAATCGCCGCCTGCAGACAATACGGGCCAAACTGCCGCGTGCTCAGCGCACGCTCCACCAGTGCACAGCCTTCGGCGATCAACCCGGCGTCCCACAACACGCGGTCCTGATCATCCAGCAACACCAGTTCGCCGCTCGGCGAAGTGCGCGCCGGTCGCCGCGATTCGTGCAGCAGCATCAGCGCCAGCAGGCCCATGACCTCCGGCTCCGGCAGCAATTCCATCAACAAGCGCCCGAGGCGGATCGCCTCGCGGGTCAGGTCTTCGCGGGTCAGCTCAGTGCCGATCGATGCCGAATAACCTTCGTTGAACACCAGGTAAATCACTCGCAACACGCTGTCGAGGCGTTCGGGCAATTCCTTCAGGCTGGGCACTTGATAAGGGATTTTCGCGTCACGAATCTTGGCTTTCGCGCGCACGATGCGCTGGGCGATCGCTGCCGGCGCAGAAAGAAAGGCGCGGGCGATTTCTTCGGTGGTCAGGTCGCAGACTTCACGCAAGGTCAGCGGCACTTGCGCGTCCGCCGCCAACGCCGGGTGACAGCAGGTGAAGATCAGCCGCAGGCGATCGTCTTCCACGTCCTCGCCACTCCAGTCGGCCTGTTCGAGTTCTTCCAGTTGCGCCAGCAGCAACGGTTGCGAAGCCTTGAACCGCGCCCGCCGGCGCAACACATCAATCGCCTTGAAGCGCCCGGTCGAGACCAGCCAGGTGCGCGGGTTGTCCGGCACGCCGTCGCGCTGCCAGCGCTCGACCGCAACGAAGAACGCCTCATGCAAGGCTTCTTCGGCTAGATCGAAATCACCGAGCAGGCGAATCAGCGTTGCCAGAATCCGCCGCGAATCCTGGCGGTAGACCTGCTCGACCCGCGCCCGAACATCAGACATTCAACTGCCGCACCGGTCGCACCTCAACGCTGCCGACGCGCGCTGCCGGAATGTTGCCGGCGACCTGCAGCGCTTCGTTGAGGTCCTTGGCGTCGATCAGGTAGAAGCCGGCCAGTTGCTCCTTGGTTTCGGCAAACGGCCCGTCGGTGATCGACAGTTTGCCGTTGCGCATTCTGACCGTGGTGGCGGTGTCCACTGATTCCAGCGCTTCAGCGGCGACCATCCGCCCGCTGCCCTGGATCGACTCGGCGTAGGCCCAGCATTCGGCGTCTTCGGGGCTGTCGGGCGACGAATGCAGCAGGCGCTCGTCGCTGTAGACCAGGCATAAATACTTCATGGCATTCTCCTGATTCGAACGGTTCAACTATGGCTGAAGATCAGGGCTGCACATCGAACAGGGTCGCGCCGCTCATCGGATCGAACGGTGCCGACCAATGCTCATGGGCGATTTTCCACGCCCCGCCGACCTGCCGATAACACGCGGTGACGCGCATCCAGCAGCTCTGGGTTTCGCCTTTTTCATTGGTCCCGCCGCAATTGGCGACCCAGTGAGCGAAGGCGATGGTGTCGGCGCTTTCGATGGCGATTTCCTGAAATTCGAAAACGTGCGGGCCAGGGCACATTTGCATGCACTCCACCCAATGCGCGCGGTATGCCGCTTTGCCCTTGAATTGCAGGGCCTTGATCGCGTCGAACGAGACGATGTCGTCGGCGTACAGGGCCATGACTTTTTCGACGTCTTTGGTCATCACCGCTTCGCGGTAGGTGTTGATCAGGGTCTGAATTTCGCTGTGTGCGTTCATGGTGTTCTCCGTGGTTTTTGTGGGAAGACACCCTTAGTCGTTTGTGCTTTGCGCGAATCGACAGGCCAAACAAAAATATTTCACGACGCCAATATCGCTAGAATCCGAGACTCACTCTTTGTAGGAAAAAGGAAATTCCCTTGTCAGCCAGACTCGTGCCGTACGACAGCCTGAACGCCTTGCAGCGTCAGCAAGTCGAGGCGATTGAAATTCACGCCGAACAGATCAAGTTCTCCGGCGACATTCACGGTGCGTTGCACACGCTGCTGTCAAAACCCGGCCCTGGGGTGAAGGGGTTCGCCCTGCTGGTGGACGAGGTGCCGGTGGCGTTTCTGCTGCTCAAGCGTCCGCCGGTACTGCCCGACTGGGCTAATGAACACAGCGCCACATTGCACGCGTTACAGGTTGATCACCGTGCGCAAGGCAAGGGTTACGGCAAGGCATGCCTGCAAGCGCTGCCCCAGGTTGCGCGCGAAGCCTGGCCGGAAATCAAGGGGCTGGAACTGTCGGTGGACGCCGACAATGAAGCGGCCATCGCGCTGTACGCCAAACACGGCTACGTCGACAGCGGCGAAGCTTACAAGGGCCGGATCGGTTACGAGCGGCGCATGGGGCTGTTTTTCTAAATCGTCGAAGGAGGCACGATGATCAAGTCAATCGCAGCACTCGAAGCAATATACGGCCAGCCGCACGAACGCGCGGTGCGCAAGCAGATCGGTTTCCTCAACGAGGATTATCAGGCGATGGTGCGGCTGTCGCCGCTGGTGATTGTCAGCTCCATAGGCGTCGATGGCCTCGACAATTCGCCACGCGGCGACAAGCCCGGGTTCGTGCGGATCATCGACGAACGCACCCTGGCCCTGCCCGATCGCCCGGGCAACAACCGCATCGATACCTTGCGCAATGTCCTGCACGATCCTCGGGTGTCACTGCTGTTCATCATTCCGGGGATTGGCGAGACACTACGGGTCCACGGCACTGCGCAGATCAGCGCGGAGCCTGAGTTGCTGAAGAGTTTTGCGGTGAATGGCAAAGCGGCGAAAACGGTGTTGCTGGTGACGGTGGAGGCGGCATTTTTTCACTGCTCGAAAGCGTTCGTTCGTTCGGATGCGTGGAACCCGCAAACCCACCTGCCGCGCTCGGCGTTGCCAAGTGCCGGCGCGTTTCACAAGCGCCTGAATGACGGCGAGTTCGATGCCGACACCTACGACCGGGAAGCGCCGAAACGGGTACGCGACTCTCTGTACTGACTGCCACCGATGATCGTTCCCACGCTCCGCGTGGGAATGCCTCTTGTGACGCTCTGCGTCACGGTTTTGGGACGCGGAGCGTCCCCGGCTGCATTCCCACGCGGAGCGTGGGAACGATCAGGGTCAGAGGGTCAGAGGGTCAGAGGGTCAGGATCATCTCGTGCCACGCCATGCCGCCGTGGTCGGACTCCGACGGTTTGATGTAGGCAAAACCAAACCCGGCATATAGCGGGATGTGTTGCTCTTTGCACATCAGATGAATCGTCGCTTTATCCATCCCGCGCATGCGTTCGATGAACTCGGCCATCAAGCGCTTGGCCAGACCCTGTCCTTGATAATCTGGATGCACGACAACCGACATGATCACCACGTTCGGCCCTTTCGGGTCGTGGCCGATCAGTTCCTTGAACGCTTCGTCGGACATCTGCACATCGAACGCTGCGCCGGAATTGACGAAACCGGCGACCCCCCCTCCACCTCGGCGACGATGAAACCGTCCGGCCAGGTGGCGATGCGCGTGGCGATCTTCTCGCGGGTCGCAGCTTCGTCGCCTTCGTAGGCAACGGTTTCGATGGCGTAGCAGCGGTCCAGGTCGGCGGCGGTGACGTTACGGATGACGGTGTTCATGGCAACTCGGAAATCATTGGAATTGAGGTCGCCAAGCATAAAGCAGATCAACCGGGGCGGACATGATTCACCCCGGTTCGGAGCTGTCAGGGTTTGAGCGGCAACCAGATTTCCAGCTCGCCAGTGAGCAGTTTCGGATTGAAATCCTCGCTGTAGCGCTCGAACTCCGGGGCGTCCGCCGCTTCGTACCCAGACTGCGGCAGCCAGGTTTTCCAGATGTACTGGAAGGTGTCGGGGAGTTGCGTCAGTGATCCCTTGTGCTCGAACACGGCATATTTCTGCGGCTGGATTTCAACCCAACGGTACTTCTCCGGCAACTCATCAAGCTTGTCGATCTGCACTCCCGCGATGTACTCGAAGCCGCCCTTGCCGTCCGCATTGCAGCAGACGCCATAAGTCACCTCACCCACTTGCGCAGGAATCTTCCCCAGGTGCGGCATGAGCTTTTCCCACAACGCCGGAATGTCTTCGGTGGAATCCTGGGTAAATCGCCCGCCGAATCCGGCAATCAACAGAAACGGCCCATGTTCGAAGCGAGGCTCTGCCACTTCGACGCGTGTTTGCTCATCCATGACGCGACTCCTTGCTACAAAAAAGTGGGTTCGGCTGGGAGTATAGGAAGCCCGAGCCGTTTCGCTCGTTTACAGCGTGTGCAACTGCTCGGCGGCGCCTGAACCGACAAACTCGTTGTAGCCGGAAAGAATCACGTAGACCGCGAAATAGCAGAAGATCGCCGCCGATGCCAGGTAGGAATAGCGCAACAGCTTATCGCCCAGCAGCTTGCCACCGTGGCTGGCGGCGAAGCACAGACCGGCCGACCACAGCAGCCCGGCACACAGGAAACCGCCGAGAAACAGCGCCGAGCTGATCGCGCCACCGCCACCGGATCGCGCAATCAATGTGCCGCCAACCGCCGCAAACCAGAGAATCGCGCTCGGCGACGACATGGCGAGAAAGATCCCCCGGAAGAACTCCTTGCGATGGGAGTTCTGCCCCACTTCTGCCTTGGTTGCCAACTGCGCTTCATGGTGAATAGCGGAGTAAATCATCTTCGCTGCAAAGTAGATCAGCAGCGCCGAACCGCCGATCCACAACACCCAGCGCACGGTTTCGTATTGCAACAACACGGTCATCCCGGCCAGCGCCAGCACCGCGTAAATCAAATCACCAACGCAGGTGCCCAAGCCCAGCGCAAAGCCCTGAAAATAACCGCGCTGCATGGCCAAGGTGATCATTGCGATATTGGCCACGCCGATGTCCAGGCACAGCGAAAGGCTCAGCAAGAAGCCGCTGGTGAATTCCATTGACCGATTTCCTTCGGAAAAAAATGTTTACAAACAGGCTGGACAGTATGCCATCAGCGCCCTTATCTTCCGCCACAGGTCACCGCAGTGACCAGCGTCGCTCGGACGGTTCCGGGCGCTTACGTTATCCGAGGCAACAATGGCCGAACAAGGTTCGCCGCGCCGCTTTGCGCGCATCGATCGACTCCCCCCGTACGTTTTCAACATCACCGCCGAGCTGAAGATGGCTGCCAGGCGTCGTGGTGAAGACATCATCGACTTGAGTATGGGCAACCCCGACGGCGCCACGCCGCCGCACATTGTCGAAAAACTCGTACAAGTCGCCCAACGCGAAGACACCCACGGTTACTCGACCTCCAGGGGCATTCCGCGCCTGCGCCGGGCGATTTCCAACTGGTACAAGCAACGCTACGAGGTCGATATCGACCCGGAAAGCGAAGCCATCGTCACCATCGGTTCCAAGGAAGGCCTGGCGCATTTGATGCTGGCGACTTTGGATCAGGGCGACACGGTGCTGGTGCCTAACCCGAGCTACCCGATTCACATTTACGGCGCGGTGATTGCCGGTGCCCAGGTGCGTTCGGTGCCGCTGGTGCCGGGCGTGGACTTCTTCGACGAACTGGAGCGGGCGATTCGCGGCTCGATTCCCAAGCCGAAAATGATGATCCTTGGCTTCCCGTCGAACCCGACCGCGCAGTGCGTGGAACTGGATTTCTTCGAACGGGTGATCGCCCTCGCCAAGCAGTACGACGTGCTGGTGATCCACGATCTGGCCTACGCCGACATCGTCTACGATGGCTGGAAAGCCCCGTCGATCATGCAGGTACCGGGTGCCAAGGACATCGCCGTGGAGTTCTTCACCCTGTCCAAGAGCTACAACATGGCTGGCTGGCGCATTGGCTTCATGGTCGGCAACCCGGAACTGGTCAACGCCCTGGCGCGAATCAAGAGCTACCACGATTACGGCACGTTCACCCCGCTGCAAGTGGCGGCAATTGCTGCGCTGGAAGGCGATCAACAGTGCGTGCGCGACATTGCCGAGCAGTATCGCCAGCGCCGCAACGTGCTGGTCAAAGGCCTGCATGAGCTGGGCTGGATGGTCGAGAATCCGAAAGCCTCGATGTACGTCTGGGCGAAGATCCCCGAGGCGTATGCGCATCTCGGCTCGCTGGAGTTCGCCAAGAAACTGCTCGCTGAGGCCAAGGTCTGCGTCTCGCCGGGAGTGGGGTTTGGCGAATATGGCGATGATCACGTGCGCTTCGCGCTGATCGAAAACCAGGACCGCATCCGCCAGGCCGTGCGCGGGATTCGCGGGATGTTTCGCGCGGATGGCTTCAATCCGAAATCCCCTGCCTGACACCTGTCCCCTGTGGGAGCGAGCCTGCTCGCGAAAGCGGTGGGTCAGTCAGCATAGATGCAGCTGACACGACGCCTTCGCGAGCTGGCTCGCTCCCACAATGGCTTTCAGTGAACCGTTCACTCAGGGCACAAAAAAACCGCATCGCTGCGGTTTTTTTGTGCCTGCAAGAAGCGGTTTAAACGAACAGCGACAACAGCAGGATAAAGCCCAGGCCGACCACCGACAGGATGGTTTCCATCGCGGTCCAGGTCTTGAAGGTCTCGGCCACGGTCATGTTGAAGTACTGCTTGACCAGCCAGAAACCGGCGTCGTTGACGTGCGACAGGATCAGCGAACCGGCGCCAGTCGCAAGTACCAGCAGCTCCCGGTTGACGCCCGGAATCATCCCCACCACCGGCACGACAATGCCGGCACCAGTGATGGTCGCCACAGTCGCCGAACCGGTAGCGATACGGATCACCGCCGCCACTAGCCACGCCAGCAGGATCGGCGAGATCTGCGCGCTGACCGCCATGTGACCGATCACATCGCCCACGCCGCTGGTGACCAGCATCTGCTTGAAGCCGCCGCCGGCACCGATGATCAGAATGATCGCGGCGGTTGGCGCCAGGCTCGCGTCGAGCCATTTGAGCATCTGGTTGGAACCGATGCCCTGCTTGTAGCCGAAGGTGTACAGCGACAGCAGCAACGCCAGCAGCAGCGCCGAGATCGGGTGACCGATCATGTCCATCCAGGTGCGGAAGAAGTTGCCGTCCGGCAGCGCCACGTCAGCGAAGGTTTTCAGCAGCATCAGGAACACCGGCAGCAGCACGGTGACCAGGGTGATGCCGAAGCTTGGCAGATCGGTCGAATCGTTTTCGCGGGCCAGTTGATCGACCAGTTCCTGATTCGGGTGACCAGGAATGTGCTTGGCGATGAACGTACCGAAGATCGGACCGGCGATGATTGCGGTTGGCAGTGCAACGATCAGGCCGTAGAGAATGGTCTTGCCGATGTCAGCGCCGAACACACCGATGGCCAGCAGCGGGCCCGGGTGCGGTGGCACCAGACCGTGTACAGCGGACAGGCCGGCGAGCAGCGGGATACCGATCTTGATGATCGACACACCGGTGCGACGGGCCACGATGAACACCAGCGGAATCAGCAGTACGAAGCCGATTTCGAAGAACAGCGGGATGCCGACCAGAAACGCGGCAAACATCATCGCCCACTGGACCTTGTCCTTGCCGAACGCGCGAATCAGGGTCTGGGCAATCTGATCCGCCCCGCCCGATTCGGCCATCATTTTGCCGAGCATGGTGCCCAGCGCCAGAATGATGCCGACGAAACCGAGCACGCCACCGAAGCCGTCCTGGAACGCTTTGATGATGGTGCCGATCGGCATGCCCGAGGTCAGGCCAAGGAACG
The DNA here is from genome assembly GCF_043496865.1 of Pseudomonas retamae. Lineage (NCBI taxonomy): Bacteria > Pseudomonadati > Pseudomonadota > Gammaproteobacteria > Pseudomonadales > Pseudomonadaceae > Pseudomonas > Pseudomonas retamae. Next base: position 154,161 of record NZ_JBIEIL010000014.1, on the reverse strand, counting down.
CGGCGGCAATGGTCAGGGCAATAAAGGGGTGAATCTTGAATTTGGTGATCAGGATAATCAGACCGATTACCGTGACCACTGCATCGAGCAGCAGGAACGTCTCGTGGGACATGCCGAACATTGGGGGTGTCTCCTGGATTGTTGTTGTTATTAAAGCGGGTTGAACAGAAGTCGGGAGGACAGCGCTGTCTTTTTCAACATACTCATACCGCCTGTTTCAGACCGTGGGCCTGCCACCAGACGTGAGCCTGCAGGGCCAGCTCTTCAACGCTGTGTACCGAGGCGTTGAGCGCCAGGGTCAGCGGCTCGCCCTTGGGCGATTCGAGGGTGGCGAACTGGCTTTCGATCAGCGTGGCCGGCATGAAATGGCCCGGACGGTGCGAGACACGTTCGGCGGCCACTTCAGGGGTCAGTTCCAGAAACACGAAACCCAGGCCCGGCAAGGCGCTGCGCAGGCGTTCGCGATAACTGTGTTTAAGGGCCGAGCAGGTGAGCACCGGGCGCTTGCCCGACGCATCGACGCGACGCAGTTCATCGCACAGGCTGTCGAGCCAGCCGGCACGGTCATCATCGTTCAGGGGGATCCCCGCGCTCATCTTTTCGATGTTCGCGGCCGGATGAAAAGTATCGCCTTCAATGGCAGTGGCGCCGCTCAAATGGCACAGGGCCTCGCTGACGCACGTCTTGCCGCAACCGGCAACGCCCATGATGACCAGGGCGGTGATGGGATGACTCATATAACACCTCAGCGCGCAGACAGCGCTACCTTTGCTAGCTATGACTCTAGTGCACAGGCAGAAGTTGCCGACGCCTTCTTGTCGTTTTTTTGGGTTGCAGCAGGTTCGTTCCCAACGCCAAAGAGCCAAGATCAGGCAGGACCTCGCTCACGCATTTGCAGCTGCATCAGGACAGCGCTACCTTAGTGCCTTGATTTTTGTTTGGCAAGCCGCCCGATGACCTCCCCCAAGAACGATAAAAATACCCGCACCACCGGCCGTCCTACCCTTAATGAAGTTGCCCGCCTGGCCGGCGTCAGCCCGATTACCGCCTCCCGTGCCTTGCGCGGCGTCAGCACCGTGGCCACCGAACTGGTGGAAAAAGTGCAGAAAGCCGCGCTCGAACTCAACTACGTGGTCAACCCCGCCGCCCGTGCGCTGGCTTCGGCGCAGAGTCATTCGGTAGTCGTACTGGTACCGTCGCTGTCCAACCTGCTGTTCATCGACACGCTGGAAGCCATTCATCGGGTGTTGACGCCCAAGGGCTTCGAAGTGCTGATCGGCAACTTTCACTACTCACGCGATGAAGAAGAAAACCTGCTGCGCAACTACATGGCCTACCAGCCGCGCGGGTTTCTGCTGACTGGTTTCGATCGCACCGAGAGTTCGCGACGGATGATCGAGGCGAGCAATATTCCCTGTGTTTACATGATGGAGCTGGACAGCAGCGCCGGGCTCAATTGCGTGGGTTTCTCGCAACTGAGCGCCGGGGAAACCGCCGCCGAACATTTGCTCTCTCGCGGACGCAAACGCCTGGCCTACATCGGCGCACAACTCGATCAGCGCACCCTGCTGCGCGGTGAGGGCTTTCGCCGGGCCTTGCAGAAGGCCGGTCGCTACGACCCGGATCTGGAAGTGCTGACGCCGCGGTCTTCATCGGTGGGCTTGGGCGGCGAGTTGTTTCTGCAGTTGCTGGCGGCGCACCCGGATGTCGATGCGATCTTCTTTGGCAACGACGACCTCGCTCAGGGCGCCTTGCTCGAAGCGTTGCGCAATGGCATCAAGATCCCCGAGCAGGTGGCGATTCTTGGCTTCAATGACCTGCCGATGTCCGAGCACATGGTGCCGCGCCTGAGCAGCATCAACACCCCGCGCGAGGCGATCGGCCGACGGGCGGCGGAGCAGATGCTGACGCTGATGGCCGGCAACAAAGTGCCGCGCCCGGTCGAGGACATGGGTTTTGAGCTGAAGGTTCGCGAAAGTACATAAACCCCTTACCGATCACGACCGATCGTTCCCGCGCTCTGCCTGAGAATGCCGCAACGGACGCTCCGCGTTCGGCTCTGGGAGGGACGCAGAGCGTCCCGGGCTGCATTCCCACGCGGAGCGTGGGAACGATCGACGCGTAACGCCCCTGTTACTTTAATGGCTGAGCAGGTCGACCAAGGCCAACGCGCCCTTCTGCAACGGCTGGCTCTTGAGCCACACCGCGTGCACCGGCATCACCAGGCCGTTTTCGATGTTGCGGAAATTCAGCCGCTGCAAGCGCCCCGCATCCAGTCGTGATTGCACCACCGACAGCGGGAAATTGCCCCAGCCCAATCCCGCCTCAACCATGTCCATCGCCGCTTCCAGGCTGTCGGTGCGCCAATACGATTGCGCCACCAAGGGTCGCGTTTCGCTGATCGGCAAATCACGGCTGGCGACGATGATCTGCCGCACCTGGACCAAATCCTCAAGAAACACATCCCGCCCCTGCAACAACGGACTGTCCGCCGCCAGCGTGGCGATCATCCGTTCATTGCCGACAAACTGGAAGCGCTCCAGCACGTTCATGCGCAACCCGGCAAACGCCAGGCACAGACCGACGCGACCGCTGTGCAGCATCGCCAGTACGTCATCCTGCGGCGCCGTCAGTACTTCGATGTCGAGCAACGGATAACGCTCGACAATCACCTTGACCGCCGCGAGCAAACGGCGCCGGTCAATGTCGGCGACCACGCCAATCGACAACTTGCTTTCCAGCCCCAGCGACAACTCCACCGCATGCACCTGTAACTGCTTGAGCTGCTCGGCGATCAGCCGTGCGTGCGGCACCAGAGACAGGGCCATGGCGGTCGGTTGCGGTTCACGATGGCTGCGATCGAACAGCAGATAGCCAAGCTCGGCTTCTAGATTGCCAATGCCCATGCTCACCGCCGAAGGCACTTTGCCCAACGCCCGTGCGGCAGAGGAAAACGAGCCGCGCTCGATCACTGCGAGAAACAATTCGATGCTGTCGCTGTTGAAATTCAATCGGACTACCTATCAATAAAACTGAAAAGAGCTGACTTTTTCTGTTAACTCTATTGAAGCTATCTTTCGTCGCCTACGCCAGCCCCGCTGGCTGTCATTCGCAAGATAGAGGCAAATCTCCATGCAAGGCGTGAAACGCAAACTGGTCTACATATCGCTTTACGAAGTCATCGGCATGACCTTCTCCGCCCTCGGTCTGGCGCTCCTGTCCGGCACGTCGCCGGGCAGTACCGGGCCACTGGCGGTGATCATCACCACCATCGCCGTGACCTGGAATTTCATCTACACCTCGCTGTTCGAGCACTGGGAGAGTCGCCAGATTTCCCGCACCCGCACGGTGAAACGACGCATCGCCCATGCCGTCGGCTTTCAGCTGACACTGATCGTGTTCCTGATTCCGCTGATCGCATGGTGGATGAACATCAGCCTGGTGCAGGCGTTTCTGCTGGATCTGGCGCTGATCATCTTCATCCCGTGTTACACCTTCGTGTTCAACTGGCTGTTCGACCGGGTGTTCGGTTTGCCTGCGTCAGCTTTGCCGGATTCCGCGGCAGCAGCATAAATCGTTAATTCGTAAGTGAATATTGCAAGAAAAGTGTCGTGACGCATCGTTAATCGTGGATATTCACAATCCGTGAACTCCGATAGCAGGCTAAGCTTTTCCATCAAATAAAAAATGGATCTGCCCATGACTGCTCACGCCTTCGCCGCCGCGCCCCGCGACGGCATCGACCCGGTCCGCGCCGCCGAAATTTCCGCCCGCATCGATCGCCTTCCCGCCGTGGCGACGATCTGGCGGCTGGTGGCGCTGTTGTCGATCGGAGGGTTCTTCGAACTCTACGATCTGTTCCAGACCGCCTACATCAGCCCGGGCCTGATCCGCGACGGCCTGTTTGCCACCGGTAATCAGGGCGTGTTCGGTTTTTCCGATCAGGCAGCATTCGCCTCGGCGACGTTCCTTGGCCTGTTCCTCGGTGCCAGCCTGCTCAGTCCGTTGGCAGACAGGTTCGGCCGCCGGGCGATCTTCACTTTCGCGCTGATCTGGTACACGGTGGCGACGGTGTTAATGGGCATCCAGACCTCGGCGCTGGGCATTATCGGCATGCGCTTTCTGGTGGGCATCGGCCTGGGCATCGAACTGGTGACCATCGACGCCTACTTGTCGGAATTGGTGCCCAAACGCATGCGCAGCTCGGCGTTTGCCTTTGCGTTTTTCGTGCAGTTCCTCTCGGTGCCGGCGGTGGCGTTGATGTCCTGGTGGCTGGTGCCGCAGGCGCCGTTCGGTATTTCCGGCTGGCGGTGGGTGGTACTGGCGAGCGCGGTGTTTGCATTGTTTATCTGGTGGCTGCGCAAGCGTCTGCCGGAATCGCCGCGCTGGCTGGCGCAGCATGGCCGTTTCGACGAGGCCAATCAGATTCTCGACCGCCTCGAAGCGCGCTGCGCAAAAGATCACGGCAAAGCGCTGGACGCGCCCGAAGCGGTGCCGGTGGATGTCGAAGGCAAGGGCCGTTTCGCCGACATCTGGCAACCGCCGTATCGCCGCCGCGCGTTGATGCTGATCGTCTTCCATATCTTTCAGGCGATCGGCTTCTTCGGTTTCGGCAACTGGTTGCCGGCGCTGCTTTCAGGCCAAGGCGTGAGCGTCACCCACAGCCTGATGTACGCCTTCATCATCACCCTCGCCTACCCGCTCGGGCCGTTGTTGTTCGTCAAGTTTGCCAACCGCTTCGAAAACAAATGGCAGATCGTCGGCTCGGCCCTTGGTGCGATGACCTTCGGCACCCTGTTCGCCCTGCAGACCAGCGCCGTCGGGCTGATCTTCTGCGGGGTGATGATCACCTTCTGCAATGCCTGGCTGAGCTTCAGTTATCACTCCTACCAGAGCGAACTGTTCCCGACCAACATCCGCGCCCGCGCGGTCGGCTTCTGTTATTCGTTCAGCCGTTTGTCGACGGTGTTCAGCAGCTTGTTGATCGGCTTGTTTCTCGACAACTTCGGTACGCCCGGCGTGCTGGCGTTCATTGTTTGCAGCATGCTGATCGTGATGTTGACCATCGGTGGCTTTGGTCCGCGTACGCGTAATCTGGCGCTGGAAAACATTGCCCATCGCTGACCGGCACCGGTCAGCCGTTGCCGTCCGTCGGCAAGGGCTGACCGCTACGCATCGTGCGACTTGCCTCAACTGATTGAAAATAAAGGATTTTAGTACAAGGCACGGTAATTGCTCCTGACCCCGGGTCAGCCATCACCCACAGGTCTACCCATCATGTTGATCAGTGCCAAACAACAACAAATCACCCACCTGCCGAAAGCGTTGAACGACGACGCGACGTCTACCGCTGCGGCCGGTCTGCAAGGTGGCCTGCACGGCGCCATGCTGCAAACCCTGCAGAACCAGACCCAGGCGCAAACCGCCGAAGCCACCGCCAGGGTGCAGGAATCGGCAACGCAGATCGCTACTCAACAGGTCAGCGAAGCCACACGCATCAGTGACAACGTCGACGAGGCGTTCGCCAAGACTCGCGTCGGCCTGCAATCGACCGACACCACCGTCGCCGCGAAAACCGCCACCGACGAATTCAAGGACTACATGAGCAAAACGCCGGAACAGCGCCTGCGCGACAGCATCCTGCAGGAGATGGGCCTGACCGAAGACGACATCAAAGCCATGCCGCCAGAGAAACAACTGGCCATCGGTAAAGAGATCGCCGAGCGCTTGCAGGACAAGGTGAAACTGGCGCAGGTCGAGAAAGACAACGACGTGAAGGACAGCGACAAAGCGGCGGAGAAGTTTCTTGCTGCGCTTTGATTTTTTGAGATCACCTTGAATCAAATGTGGGAGCGAGCCTGCTCGCGAAGGCGTTGTATCAGTCACTTTATGCTTGGCTGAAACGCCCTTTCGCGAGCAGGCTCGCTCCCACATGGGTCATTGCTGATGCTGAAAACGAGTTAGTTAAGTTGCAACGTCTCATTGAACTGGCTGATCGCATCCACCACATGCCGTGAGCCCTGCTGAATTTCCAGAATCACCTCCCCCGCTTCATTCGCCAGTTCCACACCCAGCCCGGTACGGCTCAGGCTCGATTGCATGCTCGACACTGCGCTCAGTGACAGGTCGTGATTCCTGCGCACCACGTCGACAATTTCCAGGGTGGCCTGACTGGTCCGCGCCGCGAGGCTGCGTACTTCGTCCGCAACCACCGCAAATCCACGGCCATGCTCGCCGGCCCGCGCGGCTTCGATGGCGGCGTTGAGCGCCAGCAGGTTGGTCTGGTCGGCGATGCCGCGAATGGTCTGGACGATGGTGCCGATGATGTCCGACTGTTTGCTCACCGCATCGATGCTGACTGCGGCTTCGTTGAGGTCGCGGGAGATGTCCTGAATGATCTGCACTGTCTGCTGCACCACCTGCGAGCCTTTTTGCGCGCAGGCGTCGTTTTGTACCGACGTGCTGTGGGCCGATTCGGCGGCGCTCTGCAAGGTGGTCATCTGGCGGGTGATATCGCTGGCGAACTTGACCACTTTGTACAAGCGGCCCTTGGCATCGAACAGTGGGTTGTACGAGGCCTCCAGATAAACCATGTGCCCGGACTTGTTCTTGCGCTCGAAGCGGTGCGAGTGATATTCGCCGCGATTGAGCGACGCCCAGAACGCCTTGTATTGCGCCGACTCGGATTCGCTGCGGTGACAGAACAGGCTGTGATGCTGGCCGACGATTTCGTTGAGCGAATACTGCATGGTCTGCAGAAAGTTATCGTTGGCGGCGATGACATTGCCTTCAGGAGTGAACTCGATCACCGCCATGGAACGACTGATCGCGGCCAGCATCGCCTCTTCTTCGTGTTCCTTGTTGATGCGCGCGGTGATGTCCGCGGCAACTTTGATCACGCTTCTGACTTCTTTGTCGGGACCGAACACCGGCATGTAACTGGCTTCGAGCCAGATCTCCCGGCCGCTCTTGTTCAAACGCAGAAACGTCCCGCTCAGCGGTTCGCCGCGGGCCAGGTCGCGCCACAATCTGGCGTAGTCCTCGCTGCGGTAGTAACTCTCTTCACAAAAGATCCGATGGTGTTTGCCGCGCACTTCATCGGCGCTGTAGCCCATGGTCTTGCAGAAGTTGTCATTGGCATCGAGGACGATGCCGTCAGGGCTGAACTCGATCATGGCCATCGAGCGGCTGATCGCGGCCAACTTGGCGTTGGTCTCGGTCAGCGCGCAACTGAAGCGCTCGATTTCCTGCAGGTCAGCCTTGTGATGTAGGTTGAACATGGTTGTATCACCTTCCGCGCGGTCTTTTGATTTGATGAAAGTTCAGGTCTTTCAAGATCCACCACTACGTTCCGTGGAACAGGCACACGCCTTCCTCCACAGGAGGAAGTTGTCAGGTGATAAATGATGATCAATCGGAGCGTCCGTGCAGCGACGTTCTAATCAAGACATCCTTCTCTTGATAGCCCGCACGCGGGCCAGCCCTAACGCATTGAAGAACTTCCATTTAGGCGACGCTCCTTGTTGGTTCAGTGTCGGTGCCTTGGGTTGCGCACTCTGGCAGCATGAATCACGGGCCAACGATGCCAGTCAGTCGGGTTTTGACATGACGGTCGACATAGTTAGTTACGTCAAGCATAGCCAGACGGCTGCCGTACGCAAGGCCACTAGTCGGCCAGTATCTGGCACTTTTTGCACAAGAAACGGTTCAGCGCAGGTTTGAATGGAGGAATGACGGCATGTACCGCCAGCTCACACGATCAAATGTAGGAGTGAGCCTGCTCGCGATGGCTTCCACGCCGGGCTATCGGATGGCACGCGTTCTCTTATAATCGCCGCTTTGCCCAAAACAGCCCTGTCCATGCCCAACACCCATTACACCTTGCTCGACGCGTCGCTCTGGCCGTTGATGAACAAGTTCTACCGCAGCCACCAGTCCTCAATGAAAGCCGTGCGTGATGCGCAACTGTGGGTGGCGCGGCGTGGAGACATCGTCGCGGCGCTGTGCCTGCGACCGGTGGCGGGTGGGTATTGGTTGACCGGGTTGTTCGTCGATCCGCAGTGCCGCGAACAGGGGATTGCCGCGCAGTTGATCACGGCGGCCACTCAAGCGGTGAGTGAGCCGGTGTGGCTGTTCTGTCATCCGGATTTGCGCGGATTCTATGAGCGGCGCGGCTTCAGCTTCGACCCGGCACTGCCGCAGGCGATGGCGGAACGCTTGAGCCGGTATGCGCGGAGCAAGCCGATGATTGCCATGGGAATGAATTCTTTGAGCTCGCATTGAAACCAATGTGGGAGCGAGCCTGCTCGCGAAAGCGGTTTATCAGTCCCGCATGTGTGGGCTGATGCACCGGCTTCGCGAGCAGGCTCGCTCCCACAGGGGATAATGCAGGGTTTGGATCAGTCGTCAGCGCTGGGATCAAGATCCGGAAACATCACTTCGGTAAAACCGAACTTGCTGAAATCGGTAATGCGCGACGGGTACAGTCGGCCGATCAGATGGTCGCACTCATGCTGCACCACTCGCGCATGAAAGCCTGAGGCCACGCGCACAATCGGCTCGCCCTTCGGATCGAAACCCTCATAACGAATCTGCTGATAGCGATCCACCGCACCACGCAAGCCGGGCACGGACAGACAACCTTCGAAGCCCTCTTCCGTGTACGGATTCAACGGTGTGATCAGTGGATTGATCAGGATCGTCTGCGGCACCGCTTCAGCATCCGGATAGCGCTCGCTGTGCTCGAAACCAAAAATCACCAGTTGCAGATCGACGCCAATCTGCGGCGCGGCCAGGCCGACGCCGCCGACGCTTTCCATGGTCTGGAACATGTCGTCGATCAGTTGCCACAGTTCGGCGCTGTTGAACATCTCCGGCGGAACCGGCGGGGCGATGCGCAGCAGACGCTCGTCGCCCATTTTGAGAATTTCACGGATCATGGTCAGACTTCGTCAGTGTCCGGCTTGAGCGAGTGATCGCGGCCCAGGCCCGAGACATGTTGTTTGGGATGTTCGTCGGGCTCGTCGGGGGCTTTCTCGCCCTTGTCCTTGCCTTCGCTGGACATGTGTTCGATCACCGCGTTCATTTCCGCGCCGAGCAGCAGTACTGCGGCGGAAATATAGAAATACAGCAACAGCACGATGATCGCCCCGATGCTGCCATACATCGCGTTGTAGTTGGCGAAGGTTTTAACGTAGAAGGCGAACCCCAACGACGCCAGGATCCACACCACCACGGCCAGCACCGAACCTGGGGTGATGAAGCGGAATTCCTGTTTGACGTCGGGCATGACGTAGTAGATCAGGGCCACGGCTATCATCATCAGAATCACGATTACCGGCCAGCGCGCGATCGTCCACACGGTAACAATGAAGTCTTCAAGCCCCACTTGCGCGGCGATCCAGCCCATCACCTGCGGCCCAAGCACCATCAGCGCAGCCGCGACCAGCAACATGCCGGCAATGCCCACGGTGTAGACAATCGACAGCGGGAAGCGCTTCCAGATCGGTCGGCCCTCGACCACGTCGTACGCTGCGTTCATCGCGCTCATCATCAGGCGCACGCCGGCCGAGGCCGTGTACAGCGCGATGACGATACCGATCGAAAGCAGGCCGCCCTTGGATTGCTGCAACTGGTCGATCACCGGGTTGACCTGCTCGAGCGCCTGCGGCGGCAGGACCAGTTCCGACTGCAGGCGCAGCCAGGAAAAGAAATCCGGCAAGTGCAGGAAACCGATCAGCGCGATCAGGAACAGAATGAACGGGAACAGCGAGAACAGCATCTGGTAGGCCAGTGCCGAGGCATAGGTCGACATTTCGTCGTCGACGAATTCAGTGACCGTGCGCACCATCACCCGGTGCAGGGGCAGACCTTTCATGTCCGGAAAAATCATTCGCGTCTCCTTTCGCCGCAGTACAGGTTGAAGTCGTGGCGACTCAGGGGCCGTTTTTTACATCACGTTAGCCTGTTTGGCGATCTTCGTCGGCATCCGCAGGTTCTTGACACAAAAACGGCCATCCTTGGATGGCCGCTCGTGTGATTCGTTCAAGGCTGGGTTAAGCCTTGTCGACGCCTTTTTTCACTGCGTCCTTGGCGTTGCCAACCGCTTGTTGGGCTTCGCCTTTTTTCTCCTGAATCTTGCCTTCCGCATGCAGCCTGTCGTTGTCAGTAGCTTTGCCGACGCCTTGCTTGACGTTACCGACGGCTTCGTTGGCCATGCCTTTTACTTTATCGCCTGTGCTACTCATGGTGTTTCTCCGTGATGCATAAAGGGAAGAAAGTCAGTACGTAACGATTGACTGGAGCGCTTCGCTGCAAGTTTCATTTATTTGCCGCTGATTTCGTCGCGGTGCGCAGGTTGCGCTTTATGTTTGCCGGCATTGCCTTGAGAATGCTCACCCATGGGCGCTGGGCGCCAGACACCGATCCGCAGGAATGTTATGAAACTCGATAAAACGCAGGCCATCGCCCGTCGCAACAAGGAACTGGGCGGCGCCGTGCTTGGCACCAACAACTGCCACTTCGCTGAACTGAACCGCAACCGCAACATCTGGTGGTTCGACCTGCCGGTGTCGCGCCTGGCGATCGGTCAGTACGAGTGGATTCACCTGCTGATGCACACCCCGGCCACCGACGAACTGCTGCACCTGAAAGTGCCGACGGTGTTTCTGCGCGAGAAGCTCGAAGGGCTGGTGATTCGCAACGAAGGCAAGCGCAAGGCGGCGTTGAGCCTGGAGCTGAGTGCGGACAAGGATTCGTATCTGCAGGACATGCGTCCGGCGGGGACCAATGTGAATTTTGCGCCGTTTCGTCAATAGCCCTCACCCTAACCCTCTCCCAGAGGGAGAGGGGACTGACCGAAGTGTTAGGGCGAGGTACGCCGACCTGAAATATCGAGTCGAACTAAGGTTCTGAAAAGCCCCCCGCTCGGCTCCCTCTCCCTCGGGAGAGGGCTGGGGTGAGGGGGCCGCTTCACCCCAGCATCCAAGCCGCACTCAGCACCAACAAAAAGCCCCGCATCTGCGGGGCTTTTTATTTACGCGGCAGACTTGGCCTTGATCTTCTTCAGCTCTTCATCACGCAACTCGCGGCGCAGGATCTTGCCGACGTTGGTGGTCGGCAGCGCATCGCGGAATTCCACCGAACGCGGCACCTTGTAGCCGGTGACGTTGGCGCGCATGTGGTCCATGACCTGTTCTTTGGTCAGGGTCACGCCCGGTTTGGCAACGATGAAAATCTTGATCGCTTCACCCGATTTGTCGTCCGGCACGCCGATGGCCGCGCATTGCAGCACGCCCGGCAAGGTTGCCAGCACGTCTTCCAGTTCGTTCGGGTAGACATTGAAACCGGAGACCAGAATCATGTCTTTCTTGCGATCGACGATGCGCATGTAGCCGTCCGGCTGGATCAGCGCGATGTCGCCGGTCTTCAGCCAGCCATCGCTGTCGAGCATTTCATCGGTGGCTTCCTGACGCTGCCAGTAACCCTTCATCACTTGCGGGCCCTTGACGCACAGTTCGCCGATTTCACCCAGCGGCTGCTCGACACCGGCATCGTCGATGACTTTGCACAGGGTCGATGGCACGGGAATGCCGATGGTGCCGATCTGGATGTGCTGGATCGGGTTGACCGTGGCCACCGGGCTGGTTTCGGTCATGCCGTAACCTTCGCAGATGGCGCAGCCGGTCACCGCTTTCCAGCGTTCGGCAGCAGCCAGTTGCAGGGCCATGCCACCGGACAGGGTGACTTTCAGTGCCGAGAAATCCAGCTTGCGGAACGCTTCGTTGTTGCACAGCGCCACGAACAAGGTGTTGAGGCCGACAAAGCCGCTGAACTTCCACTTCGACAGTTCCTTGACCATCGCCGGCAGGTCGCGCGGGTTGCTGATCAGGATGTTGTGGTTGCCGATCAGCATCATCGCCATGCAATGAAAGGTGAACGCATAGATGTGGTACAGCGGCAGCGGCGTAATCAGGATCTCGCAACCTTCATTGAGGTTGGAACCCATCAGCGCCTTGCACTGCAGCATGTTGGCGACCAGATTGCGGTGGGTCAGCATCGCGCCCTTGGCCACGCCGGTGGTGCCGCCGGTGTATTGCAGCACCGCCACATCGCCACTGTGCGGATTGGCTTCGGCCACAGGCTGACCGTGGCCCTTGCTCAGCACATCGTTGAACTTGACGGCTTTGGGCAGGTGGTAGGCCGGCACCATCTTCTTCACGTACTTGATGACGCTGTTGATCAACAGGCGCTTGAGCGGCGGCAACAGGTCGGCGACTTCGGTGACGATGACGTGCTTGACGCCGGTTTTCGGCACCACGGCTTCAGCCAGGTGCGCCATGTTCGCCAGGCACACCAGCGCTTTTGCGCCGGAGTCGTTGAATTGGTGTTCCATTTCCCGCGCGGTGTACAGCGGGTTGGTGTTGACCACGATCAGCCCGGCGCGAATCGCCCCGAAGACGGCGACCGGGTATTGCAGAACGTTGGGCAGTTGCACGGCAATTCGATCGCCGGGCTGCAAATCGGTATGCTGTTGCAGATACGCGGCAAACGCCCCGGACAATTCGTACAGTTCACCGTAGGTGATCGTCTTGCCGAGGTTGCTGAAAGCCGGTTTGTTGGCGAAGCGCTGGCAGGATTGCTTCAACACTGCCTGAATGTTCGGATACTCGTCCGGATTGATGTCGGCAGCGATTCCAGCCGGGTATTTATCCTTCCAAAAGTCTTCGATCATGGAAGCCCACTCCTCAGCAACGCGAATTCTTCACCGCATTTGATGCGATTATTATTGGTGTGTGTTTTGTATTGGTGAATCTGGCTTTTACACAGGCCGAGAAGTCACAAAGCGCGCCGAGAGTAGCAGCTTTGCCGAGGGTCGACTAGAGCCAAAAGCGGCCCCTACAGTCATATTGATGACTCAAGACTATCTGGCAGTCATTTTAGAGCAAAAATCCTAGAACCTCGCAAAAGCCCCGGTTTTCATAGGCATTGAGAGATTCGCGAGCAGGCTCGCTCCCACAGATACCAACTATTCCTGTGGGAGCGAGCCTGCTCGCGAATGTCAGACGCGCTACGGTTCAGGCCTATGCGATATCCCGCAACTCCCGCCGCAGAATCTTGCCGACAGGCGTCATCGGCAATGACTCACGCAAGACGATGTGTTTCGGCACCTTGTACGCGGTGAAATTCTCTTTGCAGTAGGCCTTCAATTCTTCGAGGCTGACGCCGCTTTCTCGCGCCACCACAAACAGCTTCACCGCCTCGCCCGAACGCTCGTCCGGCACGCCGATTACCGCGCAGTTGGCGACTTTCGGGTGGGCCATGACCACGTCTTCGATTTCGTTCGGGTACACGTTGAAGCCGGAAACGATGATCATGTCTTTCTTGCGATCGACGATGCGCACAAAGCCATCGGGGTCGATCACGGCGATGTCGCCGGACTTGAACCAGCCTTCGGCATCCAGCACTTCAGCAGTGGCTTCGGGTTTGTTCCAGTAGCCCTTCATGATTTGCGGGCCCTTGATGCACAGCTCGCCGCGCTCGCCCAAGGGCTGCTCGGCGCCGTCGTCACTGATCACTTTCAACAGCGTACCGGGCACCGGCAGGCCGACCGTGCCCAGGCGCGACTGGTCGCCGTAAGGATTGGTGCAAGCCACCGGCGAGGTTTCGGTGAGGCCGTAACCTTCGGTGATGCGGCAACCGGTGACCTGCTCCCAGCGCTCGGCCGTGGCCTTGACCAGCGCGGTGCCGCCGGAGTTGGTGAGTTTCAGGCTGGAGAAATCCAGCGTCTTGAAATCCGGGTGCTCCATCAGCGCGACGAACAAGGTGTTCAAGCCCAGCAACGCCGAGAAGCGCCAGTTTTTCAGCTCCTTGATGAACCCGGCAATGTCCCGCGGGTTGGTGATCAGGACGTTGTGGTTGCCCGAGACCATCATGCACATGCAGTTCGCGGTAAAGGCATAGATGTGGTACAGCGGCAGCGGCGCCACCATCACTTCCTGGCCTTCACGCAACAGCGGCTGGCCGTCCGGGCCGAGTTGCGCGAGACAGGCGCGCACTTGCTGCATGTTCGCGACCAGATTGCCATGGGTCAGCATCGCGCCTTTGGCCAGGCCAGTGGTGCCGCCGGTGTATTGCAGCACGGCGATATCGTCGAGCGTCACGTTAAGCGGTTTGATCCCCAGGCCGCGGCCCATGCGCAATGCGCTTTTGAAAGAGATCGCCTGTGGCAGTGAATAGGCCGGGACCATTTTCTTCACTTTGCTGACCACGGTGTTGACCAGCCAGCCTTTGGCGGCAGGCATCAGGTCGCCCATCTTCGCTTCGATGAGGTATTGAATGTCGGTCTCGGGCAGCACTTCCTGGACTTTCTGCCCGAACACGTTCAGGTACACCAGCGCACGGGCGCCGGAATCCTTGAACTGGTGACGCATCTCCCGCGCGGTGTACAGCGGGTTGGTGTTGACCACGATCAGCCCGGCGCGCAAGGCGCCGAACACGGCGATTGGATAATGCAGGACGTTGGGCATCTGTACCGCGATGCGATCGCCCGGCACTAGATCGGTATGCGCCTGCAGATAACCGGCGAACGCGGCACTCTGGCGTTCAAGCTCGGCGTAGGTCAGCGTGATGCCCATGTTGCTGAACGCCGGGCGATCAGCGAATTTCTTGCAGGAACGCTCGAACACTTCGATCACCGACTTGAATTCAGTCATGTCGATGTCCAGCGGTACGCCGGCCGGGCGCTTGTCGTTCCAGAAATCAGGTTGCATTGTTCTTGTCCTCTTTACCTGAGCCGATCCGGGAGCCGCTTCTGTCATTTCTGAAAAAGCGGAGCTTCACGGACACTAGCAGCTATGGCCATTCAGGCAAATATGAGCAAAGCCGTCATTGATCGTGTGAATCTTCCTGCCGTGGCGTGGGCTGATCAGACGCGCTATACAATGTGCGGACTCTGAGCAAAGGAAGCGCCATGATCCACGACACCTTCTGGCTGGACGCGAGTGACCGCAGCCGGCTCTTCGTCAATCAATGGCTGCCCGCGGGGCCGTTGAACGCGCTGATTCTGGTGGCCCATGGCATGGCGGAGCATAGCGGCCGCTACGCACGGATCGCCGAAACCTTTTGCGACAAAGGTTATGGCGTATACGCACCGGACTTGCGTGGCCATGGCCGAACCGCGCACCACGGCACGCTCGGTCATTACGCCGATGCTGACGGCTGGTGCAAAATGCTCGGCGATCTGGCCAGCCTCAACCAACACATCGGCCAGCAACACCCCGGCGTGCCGATCATTCTGCTCGGGCACAGCATGGGCAGCTACCTCGCCCAGGGTTATCTGCTGCACCACAGCGCCAGCCTGCACGGGGCGATTCTCAGCGGCTCGAATTTTCAGCCGGTCGCTCTTTATCGCGCCGCGCGGCAGATCGCCCGCCTGGAAAAACTGCGTCAGGGCGGCAAGGGCCGCAGCGCATTGATCGAGTGGCTGTCGTTCGGCTCGTTCAATAACAAATTCAAACCCGTGCGCACACCCTTCGACTGGCTCAGCCGTGACCCGGCCGAAGTCGATCGCTACATCAGCGACCCGTTGTGCGGGTTTCGCTGCACCAATCAATTATGGATCGACCTGCTCGGCGGCTTGCAGCAGATCAGCAAAGCGTCCAATCTCGCCCAGATCGATCCGGGCCTGCCGCTGCTGGTCATCGGCGGCGAATGTGATCCGGTGAGTGAGGGCAAGCGTCTGACAGATCTGGCCAACGCCTTGCGCGCGGCCGGCAGCCAGCACCTGCAACTGAAGATCTATGCGCAGGCCCGGCACGAATTGTTCAACGAAACCAACCGCGGCGAAGTGATCGCCGATGTGCTGGCCTGGATTGATCAGGCCTTGAGCCATCCGCGTGCGCATCGCAGCGAATAATTTTTGCGGATTGACTGTCCGCCACAGGAATCGACACCGATGACCCAGGTTACCAACATCCCTTACGAAGCCCTCGAAGTCGGCCAGACCGCCAGCTACAGCAAGACCGTCGAAGAGCGCGACATCCAATTGTTCGCCGCGATGTCGGGCGACCACAACCCGGTGCATCTGGACGCCGAATTTGCCGCGGCGAGCATGTTCAAGGAGCGTATCGCCCATGGCATGTTCAGCGGTGCGCTGATCAGCGCGGCGGTGGCGTGCGAACTGCCTGGGCCGGGGACCATTTATATCGGCCAGCAGATGAGCTTTCAGAAGCCGGTGAAGATTGGCGACACGCTGACCGTGCGCCTGGAAATTCTTGAGAAACTGCCGAAGTTTCGTGTGCGCATTGCTACCCGCGTGTTCAACCAGCGCGATGAATTGGTGGTGGATGGCGAAGCTGAAATTCTCGCGCCGCGCAAACAGCAGACAGTGACGTTGCCGACGTTGCCGGCGATCAGTATTGGCTGATGGATTGATGGGGTGTCAGGTAGATTGCTGCCCCCTCACCCCAGCCCTCTCCCCCAAGGGGGGGCGAGGGGGAAAGGGAGCCGATCTTCGTGGCTTTCAGAACTTGAGTTCACCTCAGATCGCCAAAGTCGGCGGATCTCTAACATCCACCTCGGTCAGTCCCCTCTCCCTCCGGGAGAGGGTTAGGGTGAGGGGCTTTTTCAGCAGGCACAAAAAAACGCCAGACACGCTGGCGTTTTTTATCAGTCGCCTAACCCTTACGAGTTAGCGCGAGCCTGGTTACGCAGGGCTTTCACCTGGTCGTGGTTGCGTTGTACGCCGTGGTACTGACGCTCAACCAGATCCTTGATGCCCACCAGGTTGTGCTTGTTGATCTTCTCGATCGCTTCACGATAAGCCTTCAGTGCATGGTCTTCACCGCGCTCGGCCTCGTTCAGCACAGCCTCTTCGTCTTTGCCGGTGAACATGGCTTTGACGTCGACCCAGCGACGGTGCAGGTCACCGCTGACGCTGGTGGAAGTTTCCGGATCGCCACCCAGCGAACGCACTTGCGCCTGCAGCTCGGCAGCGGCAGTGGCGCAGTCAGCGGAGCGCTGTACGAACAGGGTTTTCAGTTCTGGGTGCTTGATGTCTTCGGCGCAAGTCTTGAACCCTTCCTGACCGTCCTTGCAGGTTTCAATCAGGTCGTTGAGTACAGAAATGGCTTCTTTGTTTACGTCAGTCATTTTCCAATTCCTTGCGGTTGGTTGAAGATGCAAGGAATATTGCAGTGTGCGTGCCAGCTTCGCTTTCAAAAATAAATCGTTAAATTTCAATAAGTTATAAAACATTGAACCATCTGTATGCTGGTTTTTTGCATGATCTGTCATTTGGCCTGCATGCAGAATGCCTGTATTTTCCACGCTAGCTTTGAAGCCAGACGAAGAACGATGAATCCCGAAAAAATCGAATTGCTGATCACCCGCGAAATGCCCTTCGGCAAATACAAGGGCCGGATCATCGCCGACCTGCCGGGGCCTTACCTGAACTGGTTCGCCCGTCAGGGTTTTCCCCACGGCGAACTCGGCGGCCTGCTCGCGCTGATGCACGAGATCGACCACAACGGCCTCTCCGATCTGCTCGAACCGCTGCGCGCCAAACATGGCAAACCCGCACCGCGCCATTGAAGCGCCCTCCTCTTTAAGAGCTCGTCGACCATGCCCGATAATACCCGCCGCGCCCGTGACGAAGACTTCTGGCGAACGTTCGCCGACCGTTACGACGTGCAGCCCGGCCCCGTGAACCTGGAGAACGGTTATTTCGGGCGCATGTCGCGCACGGTGATCGAGGAATACCAACGCAATATCGAGCTGATCAACACCAGCAACTCGGTGTACGTGCGCCAGCGTTTCGAGCAGCACGACAACCTCGAGATCCGCGCGCAACTGGCCGAGCTGATCGGCGTGCATGCACAGAGCCTGGCGTTTACCCGCAACGCCACCGAAGGCCTGCAATCGCTGATCCGCAACTACAACCGTTTGCAGCCTGGCGATCAGGTGTTGATCAGCGATCTGGAATACGACACGGTCAAAGGCGCCATGCGCTGGCTGGCCCGGCAGCGCGGCGCCGAGGTGATCGAGATTGCCCATGCGCACCCGGCCAGTTTCGAGGGCCTGCTGGAGACGTACCGCGAAGCGTTCACCCTTCAGCCAAAGCTGAAATTGATGGCGCTCACTCACGTCACCCACCGCACCGGTCTGGTCATGCCGGTAGCGGCCATCGCTGCGCTGGCGAAAGAACATGGCGTCGACATCATCCTCGACGGCGCCCACGCCCTCGGCCAGATCGATTTCGATCTCGACGCCCTCGGCATCGCGTTCGCCGGCTACAACCTGCACAAGTGGATCGGCGCCCCGCTGACCCTGGGCTTCCTCTATATCGCACCGCATCGCCTGGCTGATATCGATCCAGACATGGGCGAGATGCATTTCCCGGCCAACGACGTACGTGCACGCACCTCCTACAGCACGCCGAACATACCGGCGCTGATGACCTTGCCGCTGGTGTTCGAGGAACACGCTGCACTCGGTGGCGCCGCCGCCAAGGGTGCACGCGTCAATTACCTGCGCAATCTCTGGGTCGGCGCGGTGCGGCACTTGCCGGGTATCGAGGTGATGACCCCGGACGATCCACGCTTGTATTGCGGGATCACTTCGCTGCGTTTCACCCGCCACGACGATCAACAGGTGATGGCCGAGCGTCTACTCAACGAGCACAACCTGTTCACCGTGGTCCGCCATGGCGCCGCCAGCGGACCGAGCATCCGCGTCACACCGGGGCTGACCACCACTGCGGCAGACATGCAGCGGCTGGTGCGCGCGCTGCGCGAGCTGCGCTAGAACGGCGAGATGAGCTGCTTGTCGTAGCCCGCCACGCCGATTTGCGATGACAGTGCAAAGGTGTCGATGCCGATTGTCAGGCTGGCGTAATAGCCGTCATCCAGGCCGTGGTCTGTGATCGGGCGCACCACCAACCGAGCCGAATCGTCATCTACAACTGCACAATTGCAGACGCCCGGCAGATGCACGCTACCTGCCCAGGCTTGCTGATAGAGCTGCGGTTGTTGATCGTCGCTGGCGAGGGCGACACTCAGAGCCAGGCAAGCAAAGGCGCTATGCCGATCCGGGTAAAGGCTGGTGAAACGAACGATGCCCTGACTGTCGGTCGACTGGCTACCGCACAACATGTCGACGCCGATGCGCTGCTCGATCTGCACTCGCGCGCCGACGATCGGCTCACCGGTCATGGCATCGACCAATGCCAGCCGCAACAGCAGCGGCGGGCCTTCGAGGCCTCGGCTGATGTTGCGTACGCTTGCCGAGGTTTCGCGCTGTTTGAAGCTGTGCGCGACAGGCAACTGTCGCGGGGACAGAGATTCAATTGATAAAGCTACAGTCTGATGGTCGTCCATGAGGCGTTCTCTCTTCCGTAAGATGAACGCAGATTAGCGCCACACAAAAACGGCCGTGCGGTAACTGTGTATCGCGTGATTTCCTGGCGCTTTTTTCAGGCAAAAAAAAACGGTGCACCGACCAAGCGCACCGTAAAGCCGTAGAACACACAACGAAGTGTCAGGTAACAATTGAATCCGGCGGTATCAATCCAGCAGCGCCAAGGCCTCGGCGGTGCACTCCTGAATACGCGCCCAGTCGCCGTTCTTGATCCATTCCGGATCGAGCATCCAGCTGCCGCCGACGCACATGACGTTTTTCAGCGCCATGTAGCTCTTGATGTTGGCCGGGCCGACGCCGCCGGTCGGGCAGAATTTCACTTCGCCGAACGGGCCGCCAAGGGCCTTGATCGCCGCCACGCCGCCGCTGACTTCAGCCGGGAACAGCTTGAAGCGGCGATAACCCAGACCGTAGCCTTCCATGATGCCGGAGGCGTTGCTGATGCCCGGCAACAGCGGAATCGGGCTGTCGACGCTGGCTTCGAGCAGGTCACGGGTGATGCCCGGGGTGACGATGAATTGCGAACCGGCCGCTTCCGCCGCCGCGAGCATGTTGCGATCGAGCACGGTGCCGGCACCGGTCATCAATTCCGGACGCTGTTCGCGCAGGATCTGGATGGCCTTGAGGCCGAACTGTGAACGCAGGGTCACTTCCAGCGCGGTCAGACCACCAGCGGCAAGCGCGTCGGCCAGCGGCAGCACGTCCTGTTCGCGGGCGATGGTGATCACCGGCAGGATCCGCGCCTTGGCGCAGAGGCTGTCGATCAGGGCAACTTTGTCCGCCATGGAAACGGTCGGGGATGCGATTGTCATAGCGGCTGTTCCTTGGCTCATGGGCACCAGTAAATCTCTAACGTAGGTTGCAGGAATGCGCGCACCGGCATGGCCGCGACGTCATCGGATGCCAGCGCGGCATTCAGGGTGGTCAGTTTCGATTGACCGGAAATCGACAGGATCTTGTGTCTGGCCGAAGCCAGCAGCGCCCGACTCATGGTCAGACGCTGACGCGGCACGCTCGGCGCCAGCATCGGCCAGCAACGGCGCGTGCCGTCGACCTGCAAGGCTTCAGTCAGATTGGGACTGTCGGGGAACAGCGACGCGGTGTGGCCGTCGTCGCCCATGCCCAGCACCAGCACGTCAATCGGCGGCAACTCGGCGAGCAAACGGTCAGCTTGCTCGGCCGCCTGCTCAACACTGGCTGCCGCGCTGTAGAGACTGAGAAATTGCGCCTTGGCCGCCGGCCCTTTGAACAGGTATTGCTTGAGCAGGCCGGCATTGCTGTCGGCGTGCTCGACCGGCACCCAGCGCTCGTCGGCGAGGGTCACGACGACCTTCGACCAGTCCAGATCCGCTTTCGCCAGGTGCTGGAAAAACGCCACCGGGCTACGACCGCCGGACACCACCAGCACGGCGTTGCCGCGCGCGCCGATGGCTTCGCGCAATTGCGCGGCCACGTTCAGCGCCAGACCTTCGGCCAACAACACCGGGCTGTTGAATGGGTGGGCATTTACGCCCGCGGGCAGTTGCACATCAGATATCGCCATACCACGACCTCCCGTCCCGCGTGATCAGTGCGATGGAGCTCATCGGCCCCCACGACCCGGCCGCATACGGCTTGGGCGCGTCACCGGATTTTTTCCACCCGGCGATCAGCTGGTCACACCACTTCCACGCGGCTTCGATTTCATCTTTACGGACAAACAGGTTCTGATTGCCGTTCATCACTTCCAGCAACAACCGCTCGTAGGCATCGGGGATCCGCGCGCTACGCCAGGTGTCGGAGAAATTCAGTTGCAGCGGCCCGCTGCGCAGTTGCATGCCTTTGTCCAGGCCCTGCTCCTTGGTCATCACGCGCAAGGAAATGCCTTCGTCCGGTTGCAGGCGGATGATCAGTTTGTTGCTGATCTGCAGGCGCTGCTCCGGGGCGAAGATGTAGTGCGACGGTTCCTTGAAGTGAATGACGATCTGCGACAGCTTCTGCGGCATGCGCTTGCCGGTGCGCAGGTAGAACGGCACGCCGGCCCAGCGCCAGTTGCGGATATCGGCACGCAAAGCGACGAAGGTTTCGGTGTCGCTCTGGGTATTGGAATTCGGTTCTTCGAGGTAACCCGGAACGGATTTGCCTTCGCTGTGGCCGGCAATGTACTGGCCGCGCACCACTTGCGTGGTCAGGCCTTCCGGGCTGATCGGCGCCAGCGCCTTGAGCACTTTCACTTTTTCGTCACGGATGCTGTCGGCGGACAGGTCGGCCGGCGGGTCCATGGCGATCAGGCAAAGCAGCTGCAACAGGTGATTCTGGATCATGTCGCGCAGCTGGCCGGCCTTGTCGAAGTAGCCCCAACGGCCTTCGATACCGACTTTCTCGGCCACGGTGATTTCCACGTGGGAGATGTAATTCTGGTTCCACTGGGTTTCGAACAGGCTGTTGGCGAAACGCAGCGCGATCAGGTTCTGAACGGTTTCTTTGCCCAGATAATGGTCGATGCGGTAGGTGCGGTCTTCCGGGAAGAACTGCGCCACGGCGTCGTTGACCTTGCGTGAAGACTCAAGGTCGGAGCCGATCGGTTTTTCCAGTACCACGCGAGTATTTTCGGCCAGACCGACTTTCTCGAGGTTCTCGCAAATGGCGCCGTACACCGCCGCCGGGGTGGCGAAGTAGGCAATCATGCGCTGGCTGCTGCCGGCCAGTTCCGCCAGCGCCACGTAATCTTCGGCCTTGAGAAAGTCGACGTGCAGATAGGTCAGGCGCGCAAGAAAGCGCTCGGCCACGGTTTCGTTCAGCTCTTTGCCGACGTAGCGGCGCAGTTCGGCGGCGATGAACGCCATGTGTTGCTGCTCGCTGCCGGCCTCACGGGCCAGCGCGATGATGCGCGTGTCCTCGTGCAACAGGTCAGCGCCATCGAGGTGATAAAGGGCAGGAAACAGCTTGCGCAGGGCGAGATCGCCAAGGGCGCCGAACAAGGCAAAGGTGCACGGTTCAACCGTAATCGAAGGCATGATGTTTGTTCTTTTATCAAGTTAAGCTACAAATACCTTTTTTCAAGGCATCACTCAAGGGAAAATGTAGTAATAACCACAACATTTTCGCAGAATACTCAATCCGAGTGGTGGTCGCCCGGACGCATCAGTAGGATAGGCCACCGTCACGGGCCATATCAAAGGCCCAATTTGCATAGCCCGGCGCGCCTTTGCGTCGGTGAATCAGGAATTCGATATGGACCGCGTGCGAAATTTACTGGAACAGATCCAGAGTCGCCTTGAAGAGCTGAACAAGGCCGAACGTAAGGTCGCCGAGGTGATCCTGCTCAATCCGCAGCAGGCCACCCGCTTCAGCATCGCCGCCCTTGCCCAGGCGGCATCGGTGAGCGAGCCGACGGTCAACCGTTTCTGCCGCTCCTTCGGTGTCAGCGGCTACCCCGAACTCAAGTTGCAATTGGCACAGAGCCTGGCCAGCGGCGCAGCGTACGTCAGCCGCGCGGTCGAGGCCGACGACAATCCAGAAGCGTACACGCAGAAGATTTTCGGCAGCGCCATCGCCTCGCTGGACAGCGCTTGCCAGGCGCTGGACCCGAACCTGATCAGCCGCGCCGTCGACCTGTTGATTCAGGCCCGGCAGATTCACTTCTTCGGCCTCGGCGCTTCAGCCCCGGTGGCGCTGGATGCGCAGCACAAGTTTTTCCGCTTCAACCTGGCGGTGACCGCGCATGCCGATGTGCTGATGCAGCGAATGATCGCTTCGGTGGCGCACACCGGTGAGCTGTTCGTGATCATTTCCTACACCGGGCGCACCCGTGAGTTGGTCGAAGTCGCACGTATCGCTCGTGAGAATGGCGCTTCGGTACTGGGCCTGACCGCGGAAAATTCTCCGCTGGCCAAGGCCAGTACGCTGAGCCTGAACATTCCGCTGCCGGAAGACACCGACATCTATATGCCGATGACCTCGCGGATCATTCAGTTGACCGTGCTGGATGTGCTGGCGACGGGGATGACCTTGCGCCGTGGCGTGGATTTCCAGCCGCATCTGCGCAAGATCAAAGAGAGCTTGAATGCCAGCCGGTATCCGGTTGGAGATGAGTTCAACTGATCTCTGACGGCTGATCGTTCCCACGCTCTGCGTGGGAATGCCTCAAGGGACGCTCCGCGTTCCAGCTCCGAAGGGGACGCAGAGCGTCCCGGGCTGCATTCCCACGCGGAGCGTGGGAACGATCAGGCCGCCGCCCACGCCTGCAAACTCAAATGCGCCTTCTCCCCCGGCGCCAGATGCAGACTGTCGGTCCCGCCCGCCGCCGCTTCGACGCAGACAAACTCGGATATCTCATCCCAGCTCACCCCGAGCAGTGGCCGCGCGCCCGGATGCCACACCACGGTGTCGCCACTGTCGCCAGTGTCGATGCACAACTCACGCTGCCAGGCGTGGTCCTTGAGCTGTAATTCACCGTCATGCTGGAACACTCGCTGACAGCCGCCATCCACGCGCAACTCGCCTTCCTGCTGACAAACCTGACGATTCAACTGGTCGTAACCCTGCGCGCCTTCGAGCCCAGACAGCGCTATCTCGCCGACATCGCCAATACGCCAGTAAGCGTGCAAAGCCTGGCTCAACTGGCACGGCATGTCGTCCTGATGCTCGGTGCTCAGGCGTAACTCCATGCGTTCACCCAGATGCGCGTGCAGGTCGACCTGCCAGTCGCACAGTTGCAATTGCCAGTGCAGGCGCACGCCGTCTTCGGCGCTGCTGCTGTCGAGCAGTTTCCAGTCGAGCAGTCGCGCCCAGCCATGCGACGGCCACGCATTTTCGCTGGGATGGCGGCCATACCACGGCCAGCACACCGGCACGCCACCGCGAATCGCGCCGACATGCGGCCACTTCGCCGCGCACCACAACCACGGTTTTTGCCCGCGCGGCTGAAAGTGCAGCAATTGCGCGCCCTGCCGACTGAACACCGCCTGACACAACGGATGATCGATCACCAGCACATCGCGCAGCTGATAGCGTTCCCAGGCGAACACCGGTCGCTCGCGCAGGGATTTGAAGAAGCGTTGCAGCGGATGCTCATGCATTGGCCACGGTCCTGAAATCGTTGGGCTGCGCCCTGCCCCAAAAAAAAGCGGACAGCCTGGGCTGTCCGCAAATATGCGCACATAGAGAGGAGCTTATCGCAGACGCGTTAGAACGTTGACTGAATTTTCAGGCCAGCGACCAAAGCGTTGTCCACTTCATCCACACCGCCCGGATGAGTGATGTATTGCAGGTTAGGACGCACGGTCAGCCAGTTGGTGACGTGGAAGCCGTAGTTGAGCTCGTAGTTGTATTCGGTTTCACGAATCGGCGAGAACGCGGCGTTGTCGTAGTCGGAAACACCGTTGGAAGCGTTCAGCAATTCGGCATTGCGCTTGACGTCCTTGTTGACGTGGATACGCGCTGCGCCAATACCGATGTCATCTTTCGGACGGGCATCGAACGGGCCTTTGTAGACAAACATCACCGACTGGTAGTTATCGATGAAGTTAGTGTCCTTGTCGTGGAAGGTCGCGTTGGCAGCGATGTTCAGACCGCGAGTGGCGTCACCGTTGTGGCTGGTGAGTTGCTGTTGCGCGACGAACCAGTAACCGCTCTTGCTGTTGTGCGACTTGTAGGCGTCGCCGGTGGTGGCTGCATCGAAACCGTTGACGTCTTCGCGAACGTCGTCGGCATCAGCCGTGCTCTTGTAGTAACCGACGCGGTACTCGCCCGGCAGGCTGTTGACCTTCGGCGACCAGACCAGTTCGACCGGCAGAACGGTACCCTTGGTGCCGCTGCCGCTGAGCTTGAAGCCGTTGCCGTGTTCCAGCTGCGACGGGTTCTGGTTGTACGCACCGATCTGTGCGTAGAGCTCGTCGTTGATGTTGTACTTCACCCGGATAGCGGCCTGGCTGACGGGCCAGTTGTACCAGATGTTGGTTGCCCAGTTACCCACTTGCGAACCGCAGAACGCGAGGTTCTGGAAGTCGCACGGGAAGGTGTTGAAGTCTTCGCCTTCACCAAAGTAACCAGCCTTGACGTCGAGTTTGTTGTCGAAGAACTGGTGCTGAATCCACAACTGGGTCAGACGCACCATGTGCCCACGACCGTAGACTTCCTGCGAGGAGCTGAGGGTGCCGGCACGCGGATCGCCAACGCGGTCGTTGGAGATGTTGTAGCCATTACGGTTGGTCAGCTGGATCTTCGCCTGGGTGTTGTCCCAGCCCCACAGTTTCTGCAGGTCGAGCGCCACGCCGAGGCCGAACTGGTCGCTGTAACGGCCGGTCTTGTCGTCGTCGTAACCGCCGTGCAGGTTGGCGCCCATTTCACCCACGTAGTCGGCCTTGATGTCGATACCCTGCTCGATCAGCTTGGTCCGCTCACCGCCCCAGTCGCCGGTCATCCATTTGGAGTCGGAGCTGAACGCATCCGCCGCCATCGCGTTACCGGCCAGCACCAGTGCTGCCGCCGCAGAAACCTGGCAGATCAACCGGGCATTGACGTGTTTCTTTTTCATCCCTACATCCTCGTCTTTATTGTTATTAACTGTTTTTATCTAACGCGGTTTACATAAAGTGCGACGAATGACAGGCCATTCGCCGCGTGCTCCTTTTTTGTTGGAACCGGCCCATGTGGGAGCTGGCTTGCCAGCGATGCAGGCAACTCGGTCCGTCGTCGAATCGGGTTGATGCCATCGCTGGCAAGCCAGCTCCCACAGGACAGCATTCCAGCCTTGTTCTTCAGCGGCCTTTGAACTGCGCCACATTCGCCGACCGGGTTTCTGTCTGCATCTGGCCCGCAACGCCCAGACGCTCGCCGGTTTTGGCGTCGAACAACAACACTTTCGATGGATCGAATTGCAGCGTCAGGCTTTCGCCCACCTGCGGTGCCACGTCTGGCGCCAGTCGGCAGCAGACTTTGGTGTCATTCAAATTGACGAACACCAACGTGTCCGGACCGGTCGGTTCGGTGACCTGCACTTCAGCACGAATGCTCGGCAGGCCATTGCCCTCGCCGTTCGCCAGACAGATCTGCTCCGGGCGCAGGCCGAGGATCACTTCGCGGTCTTCAAGCCCGGCGTCCTGCATGCTCATCGGCAACTCGCAACGCGCCTGGCCGCTGTCGAGCAGCGCCAGCAAACGACCGTCCTTGCGCTGCAAGCGCAGCGGAATGAAGTTCATCGGCGGCGAGCCGATGAAGCTGGCGACGAACAGGTTGGCCGGATCGTTGTAGATATCCTTAGGGGTGCCGAACTGCTGAATGATTCCGTCTTTCATCACCGCGACTTTGTCGCCCAAGGTCATCGCTTCGATCTGGTCGTGGGTCACGTAAACCGTGGTGGTTTTCAGACGCTGATGCATCAGCTTCATTTCGGTGCGCATCTCGACACGCAGCTTGGCGTCGAGGTTGGACAGCGGTTCGTCGAACAGGTAGATCTTCGGCCGCCGCGCCAGCGCACGGCCCATCGCCACGCGCTGTTGCTGCCCACCGGAGAGCTGGCCCGGCTTGCGATTGAGCAAGTGTTCGATCTGCAGCAGCTTGGCCACGCGCGCGACTTCTTCGTCGATCGCTGCCTGCGGCATCTTGCGGATCTTCAGACCGAACTCGATGTTCTCGCGCACGCTCATGGTCGGGTACAGCGCGTAGGACTGGAACACCATGGCGATGTCACGATCCTTGGGGCTCATGCCGCTGACGTCCTGATCGCCGATCATGATCGCGCCGCCGGTGATGGTTTCCAGGCCAGCGATGCAATTCATCAAAGTCGATTTGCCGCAGCCCGACGGGCCGACGAGGATCAGAAATTCGCCGTCCTTGATCGACAGTTCGATGTTCTTCAGGGTGTCCGGCAGGCCGGCACCGTAAGTCTTGTTGACGTTGCGAAGTTCGAGCGTTGCCATGATTACCCCTTGACCGCGCCGGCCGTCAGCCCGCGCACGAAATACTTGCCTGCGACCACATAGACCAGCAGGGTCGGCAGGCCGGCGATCATCGCCGCTGCCATGTCCACGTTATATTCCTTGGCGCCGGTGCTGGTGTTGACCAGGTTGTTCAGCGCCACGGTGATCGGCTGCGAATCGCCGCTGGAGAACACCACACCGAAGAGGAAGTCGTTCCAGATCTGGGTGAACTGCCAGATCAGGCAGACCATGATGATCGGCGTCGACATCGGCAGAATGATCCGGCGGAAAATCGTGAAGAAACCGGCACCGTCCAGACGCGCAGCCTTGACCAGCGCATCGGGAATGCTCACGTAGTAGTTACGGAAGAACAGCGTGGTGAACGCCAGGCCGTAAACCACATGCACGAACACCAGGCCGGTGGTGGTGCTCGCCAGCCCCATCTTGCCGAGGGTGAACGAGGCCGGCAGCAGCACGGTCTGGAACGGCAGGAAGCAGCCGAACAACAGCAGCCCGAAGAACAACTGCGAACCACGGAAGCGCCACATCGACAGCACATAACCGTTCAACGCACCGATGGCGGTCGAGATGATCACGGCTGGCACGGTGATCTTGATCGAGTTCCAGAAGTAACCGTCAACCGTGGCCCAGGCCTTGACCCAACCGATGCCGCTGACCACGGTGGGCCAGCTCAGCAGGTTGCCGGTGCTGATGTCTTCGGGCGTTTTGAAGCTGGTCAGCAACATGACCACCAGCGGCACCAGATACAGGAATACCGCGAGGATCAGCACCGCGTAGATCGCGATGCGGCTGAAGCTGATCGCAGGTTTGGCAGCGAGACTAGTCATTGCGCTTGGTCCTCAGCTCGGAATACAGGTAAGGCACGATGATCGCGAGGATCGCACCGAGCATCAGAATCGCACTGGCCGAGCCCATGCCCATCTGGCCGCGACTGAAGGTGAACGAATACATGAACATCGCTGGCAGGTCGGAGGAATAACCTGGACCACCGGCGGTCATCGCGGCGACCAGGTCGAAACTCTTGATCGCGATGTGCGCCAGAATCATCACCGCACTGAAGAACACCGGACGCAAGCTTGGCAGCACGACTTTCCAGTAGATGCGCGGCATGCTCGCGCCATCGATTTGCGCAGCACGGATGATCGATTGATCGACGCCACGCAGGCCGGCGAGGAACATCGCCATGATGAAGCCCGAGGCTTGCCACACAGCGGCAATCACCAGGCAGTAAACCACGCGATCGGGGTCGATCAGCCAGTCGAGACGGAAGCCTTCCCAGCCCCAGTCACGTAACAATTTGTCCAGGCCCATGCCCGGGTTGAGCAGCCATTTCCACGCGGTACCGGTCACGATCATCGAGAGCGCCATCGGGTACAGGTAAATGGTGCGGATAAAGCCTTCGCGACGGATGCGCTGGTCGAGGAACACCGCCAGCAGCACACCGATCACCAGGGTGATGCCGATGAACATGCCGCCGAACACTGCAAGGTTTTTGCTCGCGACCCACCAGCGGTCGTTGTCGAACAAGCGCGCGTATTGCGCCAGACCGGCCCACTTGTAATTGGGCAGGAAAGTCGACGTGGTGAACGACAGAATGAACGTCCACAGGATGTAGCCATAGAAGCCCACCAGCACGATGAACATGCTCGGCGCCAGCACCAGTTTCGGTAGCCAGCGCTGCAATGCATCGAACGGCGAGGCCTTGCTGAACACAGCAACAGAACTCATGAGCAAATCCACAATTAGATTACAAACGCCTTCCCTTTTGGGAGCGAGCCTGCTCGCGAAAGCGGTAGGTCAGTCGACGGATGTAGCAACTGACATAACGCCTTCGTGAGCAGGCTCGCTCCCACAGGGTCGAACCTGCTTTTGCTTACTTGGCTGACTGAACCGCCGCGCCGAGTTTCTTCGCCGCATCGGCCGGGTCGGCTTTCGGGTCGTTGATGTAGTTGGTGACTACGTCAAAGAACGCGCCCTGCACCGCCAGCGTGGTCGCCATGTTGTGCGCCATGCTCGGTTGCAGGCCGCCGGACTTGGCGTCCGCGAGGAAGTCTTTGGCAGCGGTCTGTGCGCAGGAGTCGAAGCCGAGCTTGTCCATGTTGTTCAACATGTCGTTGCGTACCGGGATCGAGCCTTTGTTGATGCTGAAGACTTTCTGGAAGTTTTCACCCAGCACGACTTTGGCGATGTCCTGCTGACCGGCTGCAGTACCTGCGTCCTTCTGCTTGAACACGGCGAGCGAGTCGATGTTGTAGGTGAACGCTTTGTCGGTGCCCGGGAACGCTACGCACTCGTAGTCCTTGCCGGCGACTTTCTTGGCCGCGGTCCATTCGGACTTGGCCCAGTCACCCATGATCTGCATGCCGGCCTTGCCGTTGATGACCTTGGCTGCTTCGAGGTTCCAGTCCTGACCTTTGCCATCGGCGTCCATGTAGGTCGCGACTTTTTTCAGCTCGGTCAGCGCCTTGACCATTTCCGGGCCGGTCAGCGCTTTGTTGTCGAGGTCGACCAGGGCTTTCTTGTAGCCATCCACGCCCATGACCGAAAGCACCACGGCTTCGAACACGGTGCTGTCCTGCCAAGGCTGACCGCCGTGAGCAAGCGGAATGAAGCCTGCGGCTTTCAGCTTGTCGCCGGCGGCGTAGAACTCTTCAAGAGTGGTCGGGTTTTTGGTGATCCCGGCTTTCTTGAACACTTCCGGGTTGATCCACAGCCAGTTGACACGGTGAATGTTCACCGGAACCGCCACGTAATCACCTTCGTACTTGACGGTGTCGGAGACTTTCTTGTCGAGCAGGCTGTCCCACTTTTCCGACTTGGCAACGTCTTTCAAAACGTCGGTGTCGAGCAGGCCGGTTGACGCCCATTCCTGGATGTCCGGACCTTTGATCTGCGCAACGCCCGGCGGGTTGCCGGCAACGGCGCGGCTTTTCAGCACGGTCATGGCAGTCGCACCGCCACCCCCGGCGACAGCGCCGTCCTTCCAGGTGAAACCGTCTTTTTCGACTTGGGCCTTGAGCACATCGACAGCGGCTTTTTCGCCACCGGAGGTCCACCAGTGCACGACTTCGACCGAACCTTTGGATTCGGCAGCGGAGACACTGAGCGGCAGGATTGCGAGCGGGAACAGGGAGGCGACAGAAACGACAGTAGCGAGGCGAGAAATCGCATTCATTCGAGATGTACCTTTCTTGTTGTTATGCATTGCAAGTCTGGTGCTTGCGCTGCACGGAGTTTAAACAGAGCGTTTCCCTTCGCAGGTAACGAAGGGACGCGTAAATGTCACGACATGGTTACACAGGACTGCCTTGGGATAACTGCGCCAAAGCCGTGGCCATGCTCGGTGCCAGCGGCAATCGCGGAATCAAAACAGCCTGCCAGGCGTGATACAGATCAGGCTTGCCCGGCCAGATATCGGCACTTGGCTGGTTTTGTGGGTTGAGTTCGTGGTGCCAACTGCCGTTGCAGCGGTCGATGAAATGCACTTCGCAGAATTCCCAGAACAGTCGGTACCAGGTCTCGTATTGCGCCTCGCCGGTGCGCTTGAGCAAGGCACTCGCGGCGGCGCTGGCTTCGGCGTGGGTCCAGTGCAAGCGATGGCGGACCACCGCTTTGTTGTCCCAATCGAGGGTGTAAACGATGCCCGGCGCCCCGTCGACGTTCCAGCCGTGCCGGCAGTTGTTGTCGAAGAGTTTTTGCGCATCAGTGGCCAGCCACCCCGGCGTCAGCATGCCGGCCTGGACCCGCGCCGCTTCGAGGTGCAGCAACAGCCGCGCCCACTCAAAACCGTGGCCCGGCGTGGTGCCGTACGGACGGAAGCCGTCGGCGGGATTGTCGTGGTTGTAGTCGCGTAGCGGCTGCCAGTCGCGATCGAAGTGTTCGATGACCATGTAATCGTTGGCCGCAGCGTGGCCGTGAATCACTCGCTCGACAATGCGCTGGGCGCGCACCAGCCATCGCGGGTCTTCGGTGACATCAGCCAGCGCAAGGAACGCTTCGGTCGCGTGCATGTTGCTGTTGGCGCCGCGATAGGCTTCTTCTTCGCTCCAGTCGCGGTTGAAGAATTCGCGCATGGCGCCCTCTTCTTCGCTCCAGAAATACGTGTCGATGATGTCGATCGCATCATCGAGCAGAGCCTGGGCGCCGGGCCGTTGTGCGACCACGGCGGAGCTGGCGGCGAGTGCGACAAAAGCATGCAGGTAGGCATTCTTGCCGGTGTTGTCGTCGCGATGTTCGGCGACCGCGAACCAGCCACCGTGCAACGCATCACGCAACGGCCCGCGCAACGCGGCGATGCCATGGTCGACCAGCTCGGCGAAGCCCGGCAGGCCCTGGATATGGGCCATGGCGAAGCTGTGAGTCATGCGCGCGGTGTTCATGGTTTCGGCTTGCGCATTGGCCGGTAATTGGCCGCGCTCGTCGAGGTTGCCGAAACCTTCGGGGAGTCTTGCTGCCTTGGCGAAATCCAGCAGGCGCAAGCCTTCGGCGGCGAGCCATTGCTGGTGGGCAGGAGCGTTCAGCCAACTGCTGAAGCCTGGGTGAAAGGTGTCCATGGCGTGACCCTTTTTTGTTGTTAGGACTGCGGGCAGTCTAAACAACGGGCCGGGGTGGGCTTGTAACGAAGGGGACGGGGTTTGTCACTGACCTGTGACATTTGTATTGATGCATCTGACGTCTTCGCGAGCAGGCTCGCTCCCACATTCCACCGCATTCCTTAAGTTGGAACGCAATCCCCTGTGGGAGCGAGCCTGCTCGCGAAGAACGATAACGCGGTCTGACTAATCCACACTGCGCGGCAACTGCAACGTCACCCGCAACCCACCCTCACGCAGATTCTGCAACGTCACTTCCCCACCATGGCTATGGGCAATATTGCGCGCAATGCCCAACCCCAACCCATAACCCTGCTGCTGCCCGGCCAGGCGGAAATGCGGTTCGAACACCTGCTCCAGGCGCTGCTCCGGCACGCCCGGGCCTTCGTCGTCGACGTGCAGCACAAACGCGCTTTCATCGTCGTCGATGTGCAGATGTGCGTTCTGCCCGTACTTGAGCGCGTTGTCGATCAGGTTGCCGATGCAGCGCTTCAACGCCAATGGCTTGCCCGGATACGCCGTCAACGCGCGGCCGTGCTGGGTCACGCGGCCGTTTCCATTCGGCGCCAGGTACGGCTCGACCAGGCAATCGAGCACATGGTTGAGATCCACCGGTTCGATGTTCTCGTGGATATCGGTGTCCTTGACGCATTGCAGCGCGCCTTTGACCAGCAGTTCCAGCTCATCCAGATCACGGCCGAACTTGGCTTGCAGCTGTTCGTCTTCGAGCAGTTCAACGCGCAAACGCAAACGGGTGATTGGCGTGCGCAGGTCATGGGAAATCGCGCTGAACAACTGGCTGCGCTCGGTCAAGTAACGGCTGATGCGCTCGCGCATGGTGTTGAACGCACGGCCCACTTCGACCACTTCGCTGCCGCCGCCCTCGGCGACCGGCTCGACGTCGGCGCCCAGCGACAGATCCCGCGCCGAGCGCGCCAGACGCTTGAGCGGGCGGCTCTGCCAGTGCACCAGCAGGCCGATGAACAACAGCAGAAAACCGCTGGTAAGGACGATGAACCACACCTGCTGCGACGGCAGGCCTTGTTCTTCGAGACTGGTGTAGGGCTCGGGCAGCAGCGAGGCGATGTACAGCCATTCGCCCGGGGCCATTTGAATCTGTGTGACCAGCACCGGCGGATTGACCGGCTCGAGCGTCAGCGCGTAGTGCGCCCACGAGCGCGGCAGCTCATCGAGCTTCAGGCCGGCATTGAAGATGCGCAGGTCCTCGGGGCTGACGAAGGTCACCGAAATATCGGTGTCATGGCCCAGGGTCTGGCGCAGCACTTCATCCACCGCTTGCATCACCGCCGCTTTGCGCGGGGTGACCGGCAACACGTCCATGCCCAGCGGTTTGTCATTCAGGGTCACGACGAAACGCGTACCGCCCATGCTGCGCAACTGGTCGAGTACCAGCGGCCGGTAGGCCACCGGCAGCGAGCGAAAATAGCTGACGCTGGCAGTCATCGAATGGGCCAGGCTGCGAGCGCTGGTGACCAGCCCTTCGAGCTGCGTCGCGCGCAACTGCGAGACCCAGATCACGCTCGACAGGGTTTGCGCAAACAGCACCGCGAGCAGGGTCAGCAGCAGCATGCGCCCGAGCAGTGAGCGCGGCATCGGCACTTTCGCGGCGAGTCTGCGCAGCGACTCAGTGAGCATTGCCGGCAACCACGTTGGCTGCCAGTTGGTAGCCGCTGCCGCGCACGGTGCGGATCAGTCGCGGCGGTTTATCGGTGTCGCGCAGACGCTGGCGCAAGCGGCTGACCGCCATGTCGACGATCCGGTCGAGCGGCATCAGGTCGCGGCCACGGGTGGCATTGCCAATGGTGTCGCGGTCGAGGATTTCCTGCGGGTGATCGAGAAACAGTTTCAGCAGCGCGAAATCGGCACCAGAGAGAATTACCTCTTCGCCGTCGGTGTGAAACAGCCGATGGCTGACCATATCCAGCCGCCACTCATCAAAAGCCAGCACTTCACTGCCGCTGCGTTCGTGGGCGAACTGTGCGCGGCGCAGCAGGGCCTTGATCCGCGCTTGCAGTTCGCGCGGGCTGAACGGTTTGCCGAGGTAATCGTCAGCGCCGAGTTCCAGACCGATCACCCGGTCGGCTTCGTCGGAACTGGCGGTCAGCATGATGATCGGCACCTGCGCCTGACGCGGATGCTGACGCACCCAACGGCACAGGCTGAAGCCGTCTTCGTCGGGCAGCATGACGTCGAGAATCACCAGATCGCTTGGCGCCTCGTTGAGCGCCTGACGGAAACTGGCCCCGTCGGCGGTGGCGCGTACCTGAAACCCGGCGCGGGTCAGGTAGGTTTCCAGCAACTCGCGTATCTCCTGATCGTCATCGACCAACAATATCGACTTGTTGACTGAACTCACTTCGAAGGCATCCTTGTTGTTGGAATTGGGGCGGATTATGCCTGATGAACCGATCATTCCCACGCTCTGCTGATCGTTCCCACGCTCTGCGTGGGAATGCCTCTGGGGACGCTCCGCGTCCAGTGACGCGGAGCGTCACGGGCTGCATTCCCACGCAGAGCGTGGGAACGATCACTAACACCACAAATCCACTGTGGGAGCGAGCCTGCTCGCGAATCGGTTTTACCTTCAACACATTTGTTGACTAATACACCGCTTTCGCGAGCAGGCTCGCTCCCACAGAGGCGGATTGGGTTTCAGATCGGGAGGGCTTGGTCGAGGGCCACGCCGGCGCCGACCAGGCCGGAATACGGCGCCGTCACCAGCCACACCGGGATGCCTTTGAAGTAATCGCTCATGCAGCCCTTGTCGGCGAAGCTGCGGGCGAAACCGCTGCTGGCGAAGAAATCGGCAAACCGTGGAATCACCCCGCCAACGATATACACCCCACCGCGCGCGCCAGTGGTCAGCACGTTGTTGCCGGCCACGCGGCCGAGCCAGCAGCAGAATTGCTCGAGCACTTCGAGGGCAATCGGATCGCCCGCCAGACCGGCCGCGGTAATCGCTTCCGGCGTGTCGAGGATCGGTTCATGCCCGTCGACTGCGCAGATCGCCCGGTACAGTCGCGGCAAGCCGCCGCCGCTCAATGCGGTCTCGGCGCTGACATGGCCGATCTCGTTGTAGATGTGCTGCCACAGTTGCGTTTCGCGCGGGCTGCTCAGCGGCAGGTCGACGTGACCGCCCTCGCCCGGCAATGCGGCGAACCGGCCTTCGCCGAGATCCAGCAGGGTGCCGACGCCAAGTCCGGTGCCGGGACCAATCACCACCGCCGGACGCAACGGCTCCGGCGTGCCCTCGCAGATCACCCGGAATTCGCCCGGTTGCAAGCGGGTCATGCCCAGCGCCATCGCTGAAAAATCGTTGGTCAGCAACAACTGCTCGACCTGCAAGGTCTTGCAGAACGCACTGCGGCTCAGGCGCCAGTGATTGTTGGTGAACTTGAATTCGTCGCCGCTGACCGGGCCGGCGACCGACAGGCACACCGAACCGATCGCCCCCGGCGCCAGACCGAGCCCGCTCAGATACAGGCTGATCGCCTCTTCCGGGCTGGCAAAGTCGGCCGTGGCCAGCACCTGAACCGATTGCAGTTGCTGGTTTTGCCACAACGCGAAACGTGCGTTGGTGCCTCCGATGTCACCGACCAAAGCCAGTTTCAATTAAGCGTCTCCAGGGCAGAAGTGAAGGCGCTGGCGCCCTGCTCCGCCGAGCTGAAGGCCATGCGCATGAAGCCGAACAGTTCGCGACCGCTGCCGATGTTGTTGCCCAACAGGCCTTTGGCAGGTTCGCGTGCGGCAAATTCGTCGGCGTCGACCTTCAGTTCCAAGGTGCCTTTGACGCCATCGACGCGGATGATATCGCCCTCTTGCACGCGCGCCAAAGCACCACCGACATAAGCCTCGGGGCTGACGTGAATCGCCGCCGGGATTTTCCCCGACGCGCCGGACATGCGCCCGTCGGTCACCAGGGCGACTTTGAAGCCGCGATCCTGCAGCACGCCGAGGAACGGCGTCATCTTGTGCAGCTCCGGCATGCCGTTGGAACGCGGACCCTGGAAGCGCATCACTGCAACGAAATCCTTCTCCAGCAGACCGGCCTTGAACGCGTCGGCCAGATCCTGCTGGTCCTGAAACACCATCGCCGGCGCTTCGACGATCTGGTTTTCCAGCGCCACCGCCGAAACCTTCATTACGCCGCGACCGAGGTTGCCCTCCATCACGCGCAAGCCGCCCTCGGCCGAAAAGGCACGGGACACCGGGCGCAGAATGTTTTCGTCGAGGCTGTCGGTCGGGCCTTCGCGCCAGACCAGCTCACCGTTATCAAGGAATGGTTCTTTGGTGTATTGGCTCAAACCGTGGCCAAGCACGGTGTTGACGTCTTCGTGCAGCAGACCGGCGCCGAGCAGTTCGCGGATCAGGAACGACATGCCGCCCGCTGCCTGGAAGTGGTTGATGTCAGCTTTGCCGTTCGGGTAGACGTGGCTCAGGGTCGGGACGACTTCGGAGAGGTCGGCCATGTCCTGCCAGGTCAGTTGAATGCCCGCGGCCATGGCGATCGCCGGCATGTGCAGGGTGTGGTTGGTCGAGCCGCCGGTGGCGTGCAGGGCAACGATCGAGTTGACCAGCGCCTTCTCGTCGACGATTTCACCAATCGGCATGAAGTTGCCGTTCTGCTTGGTCAGGCGCGTGACCTGATGCGCGGCTTCGCGGGTCAGCGCGTCACGCAGCGGCGTGTTCGGGTTGACGAAAGACGCGCCCGGCAAGTGCAGGCCCATGACTTCCATCAGCAACTGGTTGGTGTTGGCGGTGCCGTAGAAGGTGCAGGTGCCCGGGCTGTGGTAGGACTTCATCTCCGATTCCAGCAGCTCTTCGCGGGTCGCCTTGCCTTCGGCGTACTTCTGCCGCACGTCGGCTTTTTCCTTGTTGGAAATCCCCGAGACCATCGGCCCGCCCGGGACGAAAATGGTCGGCAGATGACCGAAGCGCAGCGAGCCCATCATCAGCCCCGGCACGATCTTGTCGCAGATGCCGAGCATCAGCGCACCGTCGAACATGTTGTGGGACAGCGCCACGGCGGTCGACATGGCAATCACTTCGCGGCTCGGCAGGCTCAGCTCCATGCCCGGCTCGCCCTGGGTCACGCCGTCGCACATCGCCGGGGTGCCGCCAGCGAACTGGCCGACCGAGCCGATTTCGCGCAGGGCATTTTTGATTTGCTGGGGGAACACTTCGTACGGCTGGTGCGCCGAGAGCATGTCGTTATACGAAGACACAATGGCGATGTTCGCCGAGTTCATCATCCGCAGGCTGTGCTTGTCTTCGCTGCCGCAACCGGCTACCCCGTGGGCGAAGTTGGCGCATTGCAGCTTGCCGCGCATCGGCCCGTCAGTGGCGGCGCCGCGAATCAATGCAAGGTAAGCCTGACGCGTGGCGCGGCTGCGGGCGATAAGCCGTTCGGTGACCTCAAGAACGCGGGGATGCATGTGTAGAACTCCAGGCTAACGGATGTGGCGACCTGATTGTCTATGCTGATCAAACGCCGGTGTCGGTGGAATGACAGACGGCTTTTTTGACCATTCGGACCAGTTGATTCAGGTCACTCGTTGTAGATAAAACAAAATATTGCCACTAAAAAGGCTTGTTTTCTATTTTTATGCGAATAATCTTGTAATTCCAACAACAAAACGACGGCGGCGCTGTTCCATGACTCTTCGAATCGCAATCAATGGTTTTGGCCGCATCGGCCGTAATGTCCTGCGCGCACTGTATACCCAAGGCTATCGACAGGATCTGCAGATCGTCGCCATCAACGATCTGGGCGACAGTTCGATCAATGCCCATCTGCTCAAATACGACACCGTTCACGGCACCTTCGACGCCGAAGTGGCGCACGATAACGAGAGCCTGACGGTCAACGGCGACCGCATCGCAGTCAGCGCCATTCGCAATCCGGCCGAACTGCCATGGGCGGCGGAAAAGATCGATGTGGTGTTCGAATGCACCGGTCTGTTTACCGACCGCGCCAAAGCCGCCGCGCATATTAGCGCCGGCGCACGCAAAGTGATCATCTCGGCCCCGGCCAAAGGCGCCGACGCCACCGTGGTCTACGGCGTCAACCACGACATCCTGCGCCAGTCGCACCAGATCATTTCCAACGCATCATGCACCACCAACTGCCTGGCGCCGGTTGCGCAGGTGCTGCACCGCGAGCTGGGCATCGAAAGCGGTCTGATGACCACTATCCACGCCTACACCAACGACCAGAATCTCACCGACGTCTATCACACCGACCCGTACCGCGCGCGTTCGGCCACGCAGAACATGATCCCGAGCAAGACCGGCGCCGCCGAAGCGGTAGGCCTGGTGCTGCCGGAACTGGCCGGCAAACTGACCGGCATGGCCGTGCGTGTGCCGGTGATCAACGTGTCGCTGGTGGACCTGACCGTGCAGTTGAAGAAAGAAGCCAGCGCCGACGAAGTCAATGCCCTGCTCAAAGCGGCGAGCCAGCATTCGAAGATCCTCGGCTACAACACGTTGCCGCTGGTTTCCAGCGACTTCAACCATAACCCGCTGTCGTCGATCTTCGACGCCAACCACACCAAATCCAGCGGCAAACTGCTGAAAGTGCTGGCCTGGTACGACAACGAATGGGGCTTCTCCAACCGCATGCTGGATAACTGCCTGGCGTTGTGTAACGCCGAATAACTTCAGGTTATCCCCTTCCCTGTGGGAGCGAGCCTGCTCGCGAAAGCTATCTGTCAGTCGATATCCAGGTCGCCTGACACTCCGCGTTCGCGAGCAGGCTCGCTCCCACAGGGGTTTCTGATTTCAATCTGAAATCATTGCTTGACCATTCACCTAGATGATAAGCATTATCATTCGCTTGAAATGGATCAGGTCCTCCCGTGAGTCAATCGCGCTTCAATCATGTCTTCCTTGCCCAGCGCACGTCCCTGCTGCGCACGCTGGAGCGCATGGTCAACAATCACAGCACCGCTGAAGACCTGCTGCAGGAAACCTACCTGCGCGTCACCCGCGCCTTGAGCGAGCGGGCCATCGATCACCTCGAACCGTTTGTGTTTCAGACCGCGCGCAATCTGGCGCTGGATCATCTGCGCGCGCGCAAGATCCACGCGCGAACCATGGTCGATGATGTCCCACCGGATATTGTCCACAGCGTCGCCGCCCCCGCCAGCAGCGCCGAAGACGCTGCCCACGCCGAACAGATGCTGGAGCGCCTGAACGTGAGCCTCGGTCAACTCAGCCCGCGTCAGCAGCAGATTTTCATCCTCAGCCGTTTGCACGGGAACAGCTATCAGGAAATCGCGGACGAACTGAACGTCTCCCTCAGCACCGTACAAAAAGAACTGAAGCTGATCATGTCGATCTGCATCGGTGTAGCTGAGCGCCTGAATGGCGACTGATGCTGTAGGGCGTTTCCGTAAGTGCCAGCATCGACTGCACTGATCATCGCGCTTTGTTACCCTTGCCCGACTTTTACGCTTCACTAATAAAACAGCCGTGCACAGACACTGCCGAGGAAACACCGTGACGGACACCCACCGCTCGCCTTCGCCGGATTCGGCGCAGGACGCTGCCAACGCAATGGACCAGGCACTGGACTGGCTCATCGTGCTCGGCAGCCCGGACGAGGAACAGACCCGGCAGTTCCACGCGTGGCTGGCGGCCGATCCGTTGAATGCCGAGGCGTTCGCCAAGGCCCAGGCGATCTGGGACGGTCCGCAAGTGGCGTTGTGCGCGCAAGCCCTGGCGGCGAAACCGGCGAAAGTCACCTTCCTGCAACGCTTGCGCCCGCACTGGAAACCACTGGCCACGGCGGCGGTGCTGATCCTCGGTCTGTTCAGTTTCAGCAACCTGCCGATGCGCCTGCAGGCCGACCATCTGACCGTGGTGGGCGAACGCCAGCGCCTGCAACTGGAGGACGGCTCGAAAGTGCTGCTCAACACCAATTCGGCGTTTTCCAGCACGATCAACGATCAGCAGCGCGTGGCCCGGCTGTTTCAGGGCGAGGCGTTTTTCGAAGTCGCCAGCGGCCGCGGTCAGGCGCTGGAAATCGACGCCGGTCCGGTCCGCGCCAGCGTGCGCGACACCGCGTTCGCCGTGCGTTATCTCGACGGGGTCGCGCAGGTCAATGTGCAGCGTGGCGATGTCGATCTGCGCGCCACCCATAACGATGCGCGGGTGCGCCTGAGCGCCGGCGAAAGCATCCGCATCGGCCCCAACGGTTTCGATCACCCGGCCAAACTCGACGCCAACACCGATCTGGCGTGGGTACAGGGCCGCCTGGTGTTCGAGAACTGCCCGCTGAATCAGGTGCTGGCCGAGCTGCGCCGCTACTATCCGGGCTGGATCATCAATACCAACGAGCAGTTGGCCGACGTCGCCGTGACCGGTAATTACCGCCTCGATCAGCCGCTCGACGTGGTCCGCTCGCTTGCGCACATCACTTCGGCGCGGCTGCAGGAATTCCCCGCCTTGGTCATCCTGAACTGAATGAGAATTATTTTTACTCGATAGCCCGCGTCAGTACGTCTCGTTATAGCCAATGCAATTGATTCGCATCAAGCGATGCCAATCAGCACCTATAAAGATTCGTGCGACACGGAGCGCTATCGATGTCCTCACGCCTTACCCGCCAGACCGCTTCCCCTTCCCGCGTACTGTCGCTGCTGACCGCGGCCATCCTCATGGCCGGCAGCGCACCGCTGCTGGCGGCGCCCGAGCAACCGGCGCGCAACATGGGCGATTACGCGTTTGCCATCGGCCAGCAGCCTTTGGTCTCGGCGTTGAATGCATTCACTGCCGTGACCGGTTGGCAGGTCGGCCTGCCGGCGGAACTGGGCCAGGGCGTGGCATCGCCGGGTGTGCGCGGTTCGCTGCCGCCGGAGCAAGCCCTCGAGCGGCTGTTGGTGGGGACCAACCTGAGCTTCCGCAAACTGAGCAACAACAACGTTGTGCTGGAAAAGCGCAACAGCAGCGGCACGCTGAATCTGGATCAAGTGACCATCAGCGCCACCCGCCAGGAACAGTCGGTCAACAGCGTGCCGGCCACCGTTACCGTGCAGACCCGCGAAGAGTTCGATCGTAATAACGTCAACACCATCAAGGAACTGGTGCGCTACGAGCCGGGCGTTTCCGTCGGCGGCGCCGGCCAGCGTGGCGGCATCAGCGGCTACAACATCCGTGGCATCGACGGCGACCGCATCCTCACCCAGGTCGATGGCGTGGAAATCCCCAACGGTTTCTTCAACGGCCCGTACGCCAAGAGCCAGCGCAATTACGTTGACCCGGAAATCGTCAAACGCGTCGAGATCCTGCGCGGCCCGGCCTCGGTGCTGTACGGCAGCAACGCCATCGGCGGCGCGGTCAGCTATTACACGCTGGAGGCCGACGACATCATCAAGCCCGGCAAAGACCTCGGCGCGCGCCTGAAAACCGGTTACAGCTCGGCCGACGACAGCTGGCTGAAATCCGCCACCGTTGCCGGGCGCTCCGGCGAGTTCGACGGTTTGCTGCATTACAGCCAGCGCGACGGTCACGAAACCGAATCCTACGGCGGCAACAACGGCACCGGCCTTGCGCGCACCGCCGCCAACCCGGAAGACGTGCGCGCAACCAACGTACTGGCCAAGCTCGGCTGGAACTACAACGACGATTCCCGTCTGGGCCTGACCTACGAGAAGTACAAGGACGACCGCGACACCGATCAGAAAAGCGCCTACGGCGGCCCCTACTTCAACGGTGCGCCGACCATCCCCGACAGCGTGTTGCCCGGCGGCATGTACCAGTGGCGCACCGGCAACGACACCATCAGCCGTGAGCGCTTTGGCCTCGAGCACACCTTCGCCCTCGACAGCCTGCTGGCCGATAACGTGAAGTGGAGCCTCAATTACCAGATCGCCAAGACTGACCAGAGCACCGCAGAGTATTACTACCCGATCACCCGCAAAGTGCTGCGCACCCGCGACACGATCTACGAAGAAAAACAGTGGGTCTTCGATGCGCAACTGGACAAGGCCTTCACCCTCGGCGCCACCGATCATGTGCTGACTTACGGCACCACGATCAAGCAGCAGAAAGTCACCGGTTCGCGCAGCGGCGACGGCACCTGTCTGGCCGTGGGCCGCGGTTGCAGCGCCATCGGCGCGACCAGTGCCGCGGACGTGCTGGCCGAGGCCAGCGATTTCCCCGACCCGACCATCAACACCTACAGCCTGTTCGCCCAGGACCAGATCAGCTGGAACGACTGGACCTTTCTGCCGGGCCTGCGCTACGACTACACCCAGCTCAAGCCGCACATCACTCAGGAATTCCTCAACACCGTGGCCGCCGACGGCCAAGGCACCGTCAGCGACAAGAACAAGACCTGGCACAAAGTCTCGCCGAAATTCGGCCTGACCTATGCCCTGACGGAGAATTACACCTGGTACGGCCAGTACGCCGAAGGCTTCCGCACCCCGACGGCAAAATCGCTGTACGGGCGCTTCGAGAACACCACCACCGGGTACACCGTCGCACCGAACTCCGATCTCGAACCGGAGAAAAGCAAAAGCTTCGAAACCGGCCTGCGCGGCCATTTCGAGCACGGCTCGTTCGACGTGGCGGTGTTCTATAACAAGTACCGCGATTTCATCAACGAAGACGCGGTCAAGCCGGGCGACGATCAACTGACCTTCCAGAGCAACAACATCAAGCGCGCCACCATCAAGGGTGCCGAAGTCAAAGGCCGCTTGAATCTGGATGCGTTCGGCGCGCCGCAAGGCTTGTACACCCAGGGCTCGATCGCCTACGCCTACGGTCGCAACAATGACAGCGGCGAGCCGATCAACAGCGTCAACCCGCTGACCGGCGTGTTCGGCCTCGGTTACGACCAGGACCATTACGGTGGCCTGCTGAGCTGGACCGTAGTGAAGAAAAAGGACCGCGTCGACGACAGCAACTTCAAGTCGCCGGACGGCGTCAGCAGCCAGTTCAAGACGCCGGGCTTCGGCATTCTCGATCTGGCCGGCTATTACAAGGTCAGCGACGACGTCACCGTCAGCGGCGGCATCTACAACCTCACCGACAAGCAGTACTGGCTGTGGGATGACGTGCGCGGTTACGACAGCGTCGGCGAAGCCTCGGTCACCCAACCGGCCAACCTTGATCGCCTGACCCAGCCGGGCCGCAACTTCGCGATCAACCTGATCTGGGACATCTGATCCGACCGACCTCACTGCGTGTGTCATCGCCGCGCAGTGAGGTTTTTTTACGCTCTGGCGCCCGCCCGTACGTCTTGTTATCAAGCGCCTCATTTATCAAGGACACCCCATGACAGCCTCGGAAAAAGCCCTGCGTTCACAACGCCTGAACCAGATCACCCATGAGCCGCACAGCAAACTTGATGCGTTGGTGAAAGCCCATGCACCGTTCGAGACGCGCGCCAGCTTCGCCCGTTTTGTCGTTGCGCAGTACCTGTTCCAGTCGGAACTGGTCGCGCTGTACAACGATGCCGAACTGACCGCGATCATCCCGGACCTGCCGGCCCGGTGCCGCGCCGAAGCTGCCAGGGCAGACCTGGCTGACCTCGCCACCGAAGTCCCGGCACCGGTGGCCGGTGCCGTGAACAAACCGAGCAAGGCGCGCGCGCTGGGCTGGCTGTTCGTCTCCGAAGGCTCCAAGCTCGGCGCGGCGTTTTTGATCAAACGTGCGGTGGCGCTGGAGCTGAGCGAAAGCTTCGGCGCGCGTCATCTCGGCGAACCTGCAGGTGGCCGAGCCGAAGGCTGGAAGAGCTTTGTGCGCACCCTCGATTCGCTGCAATTTACGGCTGAAGAAGAAGCCGAAGCCGAGCAAGGCGCGCTCGATGCGTTCAATCGCTTCACCGTGTTGCTGGATCAGGCTTACGCCACAGAAGCCGAACCGGCCTGACACACCACAATCCCCCCTGTGGGAGCGAGCCTGCTCGCGAAGACGGCGGCACATTCAACATCAATGTGCCCGATAAACCGCTTTCGCGAGCAGGCTCGCTCCCACAAGGGAACTGCAGAAAGCCTGTAGAATCCCCGTTTCGCCTCACTGCAATCCCGAACCCATGCCCGCACCCGCCTCCTCAAAACTCGCCCGCCTGCTGTTCGGCCTGCTCGCCTATGTCAGCCTTGGCATCGGGCTGGTCGCGATTGTCGTGCCCGGTCTGCCGACCACCGAGTTCATCCTCCTCGCCGCGTGGGCA
Organism: Pseudomonas retamae; assembly: GCF_043496865.1. Taxonomy (NCBI): domain Bacteria; kingdom Pseudomonadati; phylum Pseudomonadota; class Gammaproteobacteria; order Pseudomonadales; family Pseudomonadaceae; genus Pseudomonas; species Pseudomonas retamae. The sequence goes on along the minus strand of NZ_JBIEIL010000014.1, from coordinate 110,029 downwards.
GCGACGCGCAGTTCGCCGCGCTTGAGTGCGTGGCTGGAAAATCATCGCCTGTTCGGGCCGATCCTGAGCAACTGGCGCAACGGCAAGATCATCGCGCGCAAGGCCAAGGTCAGCGCGACGCTGAGCATGCTGCTGTGCGCAACGCTGATGCTGGTGCTGCTCGAGCATGGCTGGCCGATCTATCTGGCGATCGCCGGCATGGCGCTGGGCAATCTGTGGATCTGGTCGCGCCCGGAAAACCTCCCCCCGCAGCAAACTGAAACATCCCTGTAATTATTCTTGGTTTCGGCACAATCTCCTGCGCAAACGTTTAGCACTGACCGTTCGTCGGCAGCGGCCTCATGCCGTCTCGTTGCTCGCCGATGAGCAGACATGGCGCTGAATGGATTTGGCGAACCGGGTAGTTCATTTACCCGACAGTCACTTTTCCTATTCCATTTACGAGACGCCCGATGTTCGACTCACTCTCCATTCGCCTGAAAATCGTCCTGCTCAGCGGCCTGTGCCTGCTCGGTGTGGTTGCGCTGATCGTCGGCATGAACATGTACCAGACCAATCAGAACGACGAACTGGTCAGTACTTCCAGCAACCAGTTGCTCACCGCCAGCGTGCAAAATCTGCTGCAGGCCAAAGCCGCCGAACAAGCGGTGCGTGTGCAGAAAACCTTCGGCGAAAGCCTGCTGGTGATCACCGCGCTGGCCGATCAGATCAAGGACCTGCGCGTCATGGCTGCCAAGCGTTCACTCGACGCCGGCGCCCTGCGCGAACAGTTGAACCAGAGCCTGAAAACCGCGTTCGAGCGCAACGACAAGGTGCTGGGCATCTGGCTGGCCTTCGAACCCAACGGTCTGGATGGCAAGGACAGCGAATTCGTCGATGACGCCGCGCGCCAGTCCAACGAAGCCGGGCGCTTCGCCACTTACTGGAGCCGCGCCGGCGGTGCTGCGCTGAACACGATCATGGTCGAAGAAGACCTGACCAAAACCACCCTCAGCGTCAGCGGCACGCCCTACAACAGCTGGTACACCTGCCCTCGCGACAATAAGCGCACCTGCCTGCTCGATCCGTATGCCGACACCGTCGGCGACAAGGAAATGCTCATGACGACCATTTCCGTGCCCTTGATGGTCGACGGCAAAGCCCTCGGCGTGGTCGGTATCGACATTGCCCTCGACGCCCTGCAAGCCGCCGCCGTCGAGTCGCAGCGCAACCTGTTCAACAACGCCGGGCACATGCTTATTGTTTCCGGCAGCGGCGTGCTCGCGGCGGACAGCGCCGATGCAAGCAAGGTCGGCAAGAAGATCGGCGACACCCCCGGTGTCGACAGTAAGGACGTGCTGCAACTGCTCACCGCCGGTACGCCGAAGATCCTCGAACAGGGCGACCTGATCCGCGCGGTGTATCCGGTCGACCCGATCGGCAATTCGCGCGCCTGGGGCGTGGTCATCGACCTGCCGAAACACGTGCTGCTGGCCGATTCGGTGAAACTGCAAGCGGTGCTCGACGATGCTCAGGAAACCGGCGTGATTACCGCACTGCTGGTCGCCGTGGTGGCCGGTTTGGTCGGCCTGCTGCTGATCTGGCTCACCGCTTCCGGCGTTACTAGGCCGATCAACAGCGTCGCTGAAATGCTGAAGAACATCGCCAGCGGCGAAGGCGATCTGACCCAGCGCCTGAACTACAGCAAAAAAGATGAACTGGGCGAACTGGTGAACTGGTTCAACCGCTTCCTCGACAAGCTGCAACCGACCATCGCCCAGATCAAACAAAGCATCACCGAAGCCCGCGGCACCGCCGACCAGTCTTCGGAGATCGCGCGGCAGACCAGCGAAGGCATGCAGGTGCAGTTCCGCGAGATTGACCAGGTCGCCACAGCGTCGAACGAAATGAGCGCCACCGCCCACGACGTCGCCAACAGCGCCTCGAACGCCGCCAATGCTGCGAAAGGCGCCGATCAGTCGGCCAAGGACGGTATGGCGATCATCGAGCGCAGCACCCGCGATATCAATCAACTGGCCGACGAAGTCAGTAAAGCGGTGAGCGAAGTCGAAGCGTTGGCGGTCAACAGCGAGCAGATCGGCTCGGTGCTGGAAGTCATCCGCAGCATCGCCGAGCAGACCAACCTGCTCGCCCTCAACGCCGCCATCGAAGCTGCCCGCGCCGGTGAGAGTGGCCGTGGTTTCGCCGTGGTCGCTGACGAGGTGCGCAACCTCGCCAAGCGCACTCAGGACTCGGTGGAGGAAATTCGCCTGGTGATCGAGCGCATCCAGACCGGCACCCGTGGCGTGGTCGCGACCATGCATTCGAGCCAGACCCAGGCGCACAACAACGCCGGGCAGATTCGTCAGGCAGTCGACGCGCTGGGCAAGATCAGCGACGCGGTGACAGTGATCAGCGACATGAACCTGCAGATCGCCAGCGCCGCCGAGCAGCAGAGCGCCGTGGCCGAAGAGGTCAACCGCAACGTCTCGGCGATCCGCACCGTCACCGAAACCCTGACCGGGCAGGCCACTGAATCGGCCGCGATCAGCAGCCAGCTCAACAGCCTGGCGAGCCAGCAGATGAAATTGATGGATCAGTTCCGCGTGTAGTCCCCCTCTGATCGTTCCCCACGCTCTGCGTGGGAATGCAGCCCGGGACGCTCTGCGTCCCAATCGAAAGCTGGAACGCGGAGCGTCCCTTGAGGCATTCCCACGCAGAGCGTGGGAACGATCTTCAGGGTGTTTTTTGCACTATCATCGCCCTCTCGCTCCGGAGGGGTTTTCGATGACTGACTTGCTCACCTCCCTGCAAGCCGCGCTCGGCTTGCCACCCACACCAATCGCGTGCGAAGGGCGTGGTGCCCTGCCCTCGGCGTTCGCCGTCACCGATCTGGCCTGCGCCAGCCTCGCCGCGGCCGGTCAGACGGTCAGCGAATTGCTCGGCCAGCAGACCGCTGAGTTGCCGACCGTCGCCGTCGATCGTCGCCTGGCGTCGTTCTGGTTCAGTTCCTCAATCCGGCCAATCGGCTGGCAAGTCCCGCCGCTGTGGGACGCGGTCGCCGGTGACTACGCCACCGCCGACGGCTGGATCCGCCTGCACACCAACGCCCCGCATCACCGCGCCGCCGCGGAACGGGTGCTCGGTGCCTGCGCCGACCGTGCGGCGATGGCGGCCAACGTCGCAAAGTGGACCAGTGCGGCGCTGGAGCAAGCGGTGGTCGAAGCCAACGGTTGCGCCGCCGAAATGCGCAGCTGGGCGCAGTGGCAGCAGCACCGGCAAGGGCTGGCGGTGAATGCCGAGCCGCTGGTGCATTTTGCTGAACAGGCGGATGGCAAAACCCTGGCTTGGCAAGGCTCAGCCGCGCGCCCCCTGGCCGGGATCAAGGTGCTGGACCTGACCCGCGTGCTGGCCGGCCCCACGGCCAGCCGCTTTCTCGCCGGGCTGGGCGCGGATGTGTTGCGCATCGATTCGCCAACGTGGAACGAACCCGGCGTCGTCCCGGAAATGACCGTTGGCAAGCGCTGCGCGCGCCTTGATCTGCACGACGCGGCAGATCGCGCGGTGTTCGAAAGCCTGTTGAAAGAGACCGACCTGCTGCTGCACGGCTATCGCGCCGATGCCCTGGAAAATCTCGGCTTCGGCTTTGAACGTCGGCAACAACTGGCGCCGGGGTTGATCGACGTCAGCCTGAATGCCTATGGCTGGAGCGGTCCGTGGCGCAACCGGCGCGGCTTCGACAGCCTGGTGCAGATGAGCAGCGGCATCGCCGAGGCCGGGATGCGCTGGCAGCAGGCGGATAAACCGACGCCCTTGCCGGTGCAGGCGCTGGACCATGCGACCGGGTATCTGATGGCGGCGAGTGCGCTGAGGTTGCTGACTGAACGACTGGCCAACGGACGCGGGGGGTCGGCGCGGTTGTCGCTGGCGCGTACGGCGAAGTTGTTGGTCGAGCGTGGGGCCGGCACGAATGAGCCGTTGCGTGCCGAAGAAGCGCTGGATCAGGATCCGGCGATTGAACAGACCGCGTGGGGGGCGGCGCGGCGGTTGCGCGTGCCGGTGCTGATCAGCGGGACGCCGGTTTGGTGGGATCTGCCGGCCGCCGAATTGGGGTCACATCAAGCGCAGTGGTGATGTTGGGAGCGCTTTCGCGAGCAGGCTCGCTCCCACATGAGATGTGCGCTCCCTTGTGGGAGCGAGCCTGCTCGCGAATACGCCGGCCCTGCCAAAGCAACATTCCGATCACAAACTCAACACCCCGCTATACAACCCATACGCCGCCAACCCCGCGCCAATCACCACACAGGCAAAAATCCCCTTCTCCACCGTGGTGAATAACGGTTCGCCCGCTTCATGTTTGGCCTTGGCAAACAGAATCACCCCCGGCGCATACAACAGCGCCGACAGCAGCAGGTATTTCACCCCGCCGGCGTACAGCAACCACACCGCATAGACCAGAGCGATGCCGCCGATCAGCAGGTCCTTGCTGCGTTCGGCCGAGGCCTGTTCGTAGGTTTCGCCACGCCCGCTGAGCAGCACCGCGTAGGCCGCCGACCACAGGTACGGCACCAGAATCATCGACGAGGCCAGGTAGATCAGGCTGGTGTAAGTGCCCGCCGAAAACAGCGTGATCAACAGGAAAATCTGGATCATCGCGTTGGTCAGCCACAGCGCGTTGACCGGCACATGATTTTTGTTTTCCTTGGTCAGGAACGCCGGCATGGTCTTGTCTTTGGCGGTGGCGAACAAGATCTCGGCGCAGAGCAAGGCCCACGACAGCAACGCCCCGAGCAGCGAAATCGCCAGGCCGACGCTGATCAGCAACGCGCCCCACGGCCCGACAATGTGCTCAAGCACCGCTGCCAGTGAAGGGTTCTGCAGATTGGCCAGTTCCGGTTGGGTCATGATCCCCAGCGACAGCACATTGACCAGCACCAGCAGCGCCAGTACGCCGATAAAACCGATCACCGTGGCGCGACCGACGTCGCTGCGTTTCTCCGCCCGCGCCGAATACACGCTGGCGCCTTCGATGCCGATGAATACGAACACGGTGACCAGCATCATGTTGCGCACCTGATCCATTACCCCGCCGAAATTCGGATTGCTGGTGCCCCAGATGTCGCGGGTGAAAATATCCGCCTTGAACGCCACCGCCGCGATGACAATGAACATGATCAGCGGCACGACCTTGGCGACGGTGGTCAGTTGGTTGATCAGCGCCGCCTCCTTGATCCCGCGCATCACCAGAAAATGCACGGCCCACAGCAGCACCGAAGCACAGCCGATGGCGATCGGCGTATTGCCCTGACCGAACACTGGAAAGAAATAGCCGAGGGTGCTGAACAGCAACACGAAGTAACCGACGTTGCCCAGCCAGGCGCTGATCCAGTAGCCCCACGCCGAGGAAAACCCCATGTAATCGCCGAACCCGGCCTTGGCGTAGGCGTACACGCCCGAGTCCAGCTCCGGCTTGCGATTGGCCAGGGTCTGAAATACGAAGGCCAGCGTCAGCATGCCGACGGCAGTGATGCCCCACCCGATCAGGATCGCTCCGGCATCAGCGCGCGCGGCCATGTTCTGCGGCAGCGAGAAAATTCCCCCGCCGATCATCGACCCCACCACCAGCGCAATCAGCGCGCCCAGTCGCAGCTTGTGTGTCGGTTGCGACATGCAAGTCTCCTTGAAAAACAGTGGCGAAGTTTATTTGTAACAAGGACCGGCTAAAAATCTTAATGGTAGATGACGCTTATCAGATAAAGGTTCAGCGTACCCCTTTATATATAGCCGACAACGATAACGCATAGCACGTCGAAGCCATTCTGTGTGCTGATCCTGATTAATCAATTCTGTACTGAAAACAGCGGCGGAAAATTTGCCAAACGCCAGAAAAGAACTAGCGTGATAATTCGAAAGTAATAATAGCCATTCCCAACCACATAGCCACAAAGCCTCTAGAACGGGCCTCGAAGACGAAAGCCATATGCCACTAGTGGTTGCCTAAGTCATTCATTAACAATGGAATGTGACCATGAACTGATCTACGTCAGCTGTTTGAACAGACAACAGATTTACGCTGTGATCTCTTCTCTCCTGCAATGGAGTCATGCAAATGTCTGAAGCGCCCGGAAAACTAAGACTCGGTGCACTGGTTGCACTGGTAGTCGGTTCAATGATCGGTGGCGGGATATTTTCGTTGCCACAAAACATGGCCGCCAGCGCCGACGTCGGTGCAGTGCTGATCGGCTGGGCCATCACCGCAGTCGGCATGCTCACCCTCGCTTTTGTTTTTCAGACCCTCGCCAATCGCAAGCCGGGCCTGGACGGCGGTGTCTACGCCTACGCCAAGGCCGGATTCGGCGATTACATGGGCTTCTCGTCCGCATGGGGCTACTGGATCAGCGCCTGGCTGGGCAACGTCGGTTACTTCGTGTTGCTGTTCAGCACCCTCGGTTACTTCTTTCCGATATTCGGTGAAGGCAATACCCCGGCGGCGGTGATCGGCGCCTCGGTGTTGCTGTGGGGCGTGCATTTCCTGGTGCTGCGCGGAATCAAGGAAGCGGCGTTCATCAACCTGGTGACCACCGTTGCCAAGGTCGTGCCGCTGCTGCTGTTCGTGCTGATCGCGGTCTTCGCGTTCAAACTGGACATCTTCACCGCCGACATCTGGGGCGTGAAAAACCCTGACCTGGGCAGTGTGATGAACCAGGTGCGCAACATGATGCTGGTCACCGTGTGGGTGTTCATCGGCATCGAGGGCGCGAGCATCTTCTCGGCCCGCGCAGAAAAACGTTCCGACGTCGGCAAGGCCACGGTGATCGGTTTCATCACCGTGCTGCTGTTCCTGGTGCTGGTCAATGTGCTGTCGCTGGGCATCATGACCCAGCCGGAACTGGCAAAACTGCAGAACCCGTCGATGGCTGCGGTGCTGGAGCACGTGGTCGGGCATTGGGGTGCGGTGCTGATCAGCGTCGGCCTGATCATCTCGCTGTTGGGGGCGTTGCTGTCGTGGGTGCTGCTGTGCGCGGAGATCATGTTCGCCGCCGCCAAAGACCACACCATGCCGGAGTTTCTGCGCAAGGAAAACGCCAATCACGTACCGGTCAACGCCCTGTGGCTGACCAACGCGATGGTGCAGATCTTTCTGATCATCACCCTGTTTTCAGCCAGTACCTACCTGTCGCTGATCTACCTCGCCACGTCGATGATTCTGGTGCCGTACCTGTGGTCGGCGGCTTACGCCCTGCTGCTGGCGGTGCGTGGCGAGAGTTACGAAGGCTTCGCCGCCGAGCGGCGCAAGGACCTGATTATCGGCGGCATCGCCCTGATTTATGCGGTGTGGCTGCTGTATGCCGGCGGGGTCAAGTATCTGCTGCTCTCGGCCCTGCTCTACGCACCCGGCGCGATCCTGTTCGCCAAGGCCAAGCTGGAACTCAAACAACCGGTTTTCACCAACGTCGAGAAGCTGATTTTCGCCGCAGTGGTCATAGGCGCCGTGGTGGCGGCCTACGGTCTCTACGACGGCTTCCTGACGCTGTAACCCCTGATTGAATCGTCATCTGGAGGAACACTGAAATGACCACGGAAAAAGTGAAGTACGGCGTCCATTCCGAAGCCGGGAAACTGCGTAAAGTCATGGTTTGCTCCCCAGGTCTGGCCCATCAGCGGCTGACCCCGAACAACTGCGATGAACTGCTGTTCGACGACGTGCTGTGGGTGGCGCAGGCCAAGCGCGATCACTTCGACTTCGTCACCAAGATGCGTGAGCGCGGCATCGACGTGCTGGAAATGCACAACCTGCTCACCGACATCGTCGCCATCCCTGAGGCGCTGGACTGGATTCTCGAGCGCAAGGTCACCGCCGATTCGGTGGGCCTGGGCCTGATCAACGAAGTCAAATCCTGGCTGAAAAGCCTCGAACCACGGCACATTGCCGAGTTTCTGATTGGCGGGGTTTCCGCCGACGATCTGCCGGACAGCTTCGGTGGCAAGACCATCCAGATGTTCCGCGACTTCCTCGGCCACTCCAGCTTCATTCTGCCGCCGCTGCCCAACACTCAGTTCACCCGCGACACCACCTGCTGGATCTACGGCGGCGTGACGCTCAACCCGATGTACTGGCCGGCGCGCCGTCAGGAAACCCTGCTGACCACGGCCATCTACAAATTCCACCCGCAGTTCACCAACGCCGACTTCGAGATCTGGTACGGCGACCCCGACAAGGACCACGGCAGCTCCACGCTTGAGGGCGGCGACGTCATGCCGATCGGCAACGGTGTGGTGCTGATCGGCATGGGCGAACGTTCGTCGCGTCAGGCCATTGGCCAACTGGCGCTGAACCTGTTCAAGAACAAAGCGGTGGAAAAAGTCATCGTTGCCGGCCTGCCGAAATCGCGCGCAGCGATGCACCTGGACACCGTGTTCAGCTTCTGCGACCGCGACCTGGTGACGATCTTCCCCGAAGTGGTCAATCAGATCGTCGCCTTCACCCTGCGCCCTGATGACAGCAAACAGGGCGGCATCGACATTCGCCGCGAAGAAGGCAGCTTCCTCGACACCGTCGCCGCGGCGCTCAACCTGCCCAAGCTGCGCGTAGTGGAAACCGGTGGCAACAGCTTCGCCGCCGAACGCGAGCAATGGGACGACGGCAATAACGTGGTGGCGGTGGAACCGGGCGTGGTCATCGGCTACGACCGCAACACCTACACCAACACCCTGCTGCGCAAGGCCGGTGTGGAAGTCATCACCATCAGCGCCGGCGAACTGGGCCGCGGCCGCGGCGGCGGCCACTGCATGACCTGCCCGATCATCCGCGACCCGATTGATTACTAACCTCTGAGCCCTGGCCGGCACTTACCGAGTGCAGCCAGGGGGATAACCGACACCGAAGGAGATCCATCATGGCTTTTAACATTCACAACCGTAATTTGCTGAGCCTGGAACACCACACCCCTCGCGAATTGCGTTACCTGCTCGACCTGTCCCGCGATCTGAAACGCGCGAAATACACCGGCACCGAGCAACAACACCTGAAGGGCAACAACATCGCCCTGATCTTCGAAAAAACTTCGACCCGCACCCGTTGCGCGTTCGAAGTCGCCGCCTACGACCAAGGCGCCAACGTTACCTACATCGACCCGAATTCCTCGCAGATCGGCCACAAGGAAAGCATGAAAGACACCGCCCGCGTGCTCGGGCGCATGTACGACGCGATCGAATACCGTGGCTTCAAACAGGAGATCGTCGAGGAACTGGCCAAGTTCGCCGGGGTGCCGGTGTTCAACGGCCTGACCGATGAATATCACCCCACCCAGATGATCGCCGACGTGCTGACCATGCGTGAACACGCCGACAAGCCGATCCATGAAATCAGCTACGCCTACTTGGGCGACGCGCGCAACAACATGGGCAACTCGTTGTTGCTGATCGGCGCCAAACTGGGCATGGACGTGCGCATCTGCGCGCCGAAAGCCCTGTGGCCGCTCGACGATCTGGTTGAGCGCTGCAAGAAATACGGTGAGGAAAGCGGCGCGCGCATTACCCTGACCGAAGATCCCAAAGAGGCGGTCAAAGGCGTCGACTTCATTCACACCGACGTCTGGGTATCGATGGGCGAGCCGGTGGAAGCCTGGGCCGAGCGCATCCAGCAATTGTTGCCGTATCAGGTCAACGCCGAACTGATGAAAGCCAGCGGCAACCCGCGCACCAAGTTCATGCACTGCCTGCCGGCCTTTCACAACAGCGATACAAAAGTCGGCAAGCAGATTGCCGAGCAGTATCCGCACCTGAAAAACGGCATCGAAGTGACCGACGACGTGTTCGAGTCGCCCGCCTGCATCGCCTTCGAGCAAGCGGAAAACCGCATGCACACGATCAAGGCGATTCTGGTTTCGACCCTGGCTGATCTTTAACGCCACTGCGCTCCCGCTGCCGGAACCGGAAACCCAATGTGGGAGCGAGCCTGCTCGCGAAAGCGCCAGATCAGACAACATCACTGTTGAATGACATACCGCATTCGCGAGCAGGCTCGCTCCCACAGGGATCCCGGTTCCGGCAGGGAGATCGAGTCGTTTGCCTTTCCTCTGTTCAGAAGGACATGCACCATGCGTATCGTCGTAGCTCTGGGCGGTAACGCCCTGCTCCGCCGTGGCGAGCCGATGACCGCTGACAACCAGCGCGCCAACATCCGCATCGCCACCGAGCAAATCGCCAAGATCCATCCCGGTAACCAACTGGTCATCGCCCACGGCAATGGCCCGCAAGTCGGCCTGCTGTCGCTGCAAGCGGCGGCCTACACCTCGGTCAGCCCGTACCCGCTGGACGTCCTCGGCGCCGAAACCGAAGGCATGATCGGCTACATCATCGAACAGGAACTGGGCAACCTGCTCGACTTCGAAGTGCCGTTCGCCACCCTGCTCACTCAGGTTGAAGTCGACGCCAACGACCCGGCTTTCAAGAACCCGACCAAACCCATCGGCCCGGTGTACGACAAGGCCGAAGCAGAAAAACTCGCCGCCGAGAAAGGCTGGGCGATTGCCCCGGACGGCGACAAATACCGTCGCGTGGTCGCCAGTCCGCGGCCGAAACGCATTTTCGAAATCCGCCCGATCAAGTGGCTGCTCGACAAAGGCAGCATCGTGATCTGCGCCGGCGGCGGCGGGATTCCGACCATGTACGACGAGCAGCGCAACCTCAAAGGCATCGAGGCGGTGATCGACAAGGACCTGTGCTCGGCGCTGCTCGCTGAACAGCTGGAAGCTGATCTGTTGGTGATCGCCACTGACGTCAACGCGGCATTCATCGACTACGGCAAACCGACACAGAAAGCCATCGCCGAAGCCCACCCGGATGAACTCGAACGTCTGGGTTTCGCCGCCGGCTCCATGGGACCGAAGGTGCAGGCAGCCTGTGAATTCGCGCGCCATACTGGCAAGGTCGCGGTGATCGGCTCGCTGGCGGATATCGAAGCGATCGTGCAGGGCACCACCGGTACCCGCGTGTCCACGGCCAAGCCGGGCATCAGCTACCGAGAACAATAACTCCGGGGGCAGGCCCTGGGCCTGCCCTTCTCCCATGCCTTGAAAGGAGTAACTCAATGGCCCAATTCGAACCTGGTCATTTGCACATCGAGCGACACGCGCTGACCGACGATGACGTCAATTACAACGTGCATCTGGACTATGAAGTGTTCACCGATCCGCAGAAAGGCAAAGGCATTCAGTTCACTCTGCATGGCAGCATGCAAGGCAAGGACGTGAAGGAGACATTTTTCCTGCCCAAGGAAGAGGCTTACAACTTCGCCCGCGATGTCACGCGGATCGCCGAGAAGTACGGAATCCCCAAGACCCACAGCCAGATCGGTTCGGTGCACAAGCATTACGATCTGATGTTCGAGGATATTCGGCAGAAGCTGAATATGCACTCGGGGGATCCGGTGAATCCCGAACACTTCGAATGAACCCCTTCCAATGATCGTTCCCACGCTCTGCGTGGGAATGCATCCCGTGACGCTCTGCGTCACAGCGGACGCGGAGCGTCCGTGGCGGCATTCCCACGCGGAGCATGGGAACGATCAGCGCAGGACACAGATTTCACCAATTCCCCGCCCCAAGGCATACTTGCGCGCTCCCGCCCTGCAGATCACTGAACCGCCCCATGCGTATCCACGTCAGCTTCATCGACCGCGTCGGCATTACCCAGGAAGTCCTGGCTATCCTCGGTGGGCGCAATCTCAATCTGGATGCGGTGGAGATGATCCCGCCGAACGTCTACATCGACGCGCCGACCCTGAGCGCACAGGTGCTCGAAGAACTCAAGGATGCGCTGTTTCGGGTCCGTGGCGTCGAGGCGGTGACGGTGGTCGACATCCTTCCCGGCCAGCGTCGACACCTGCAACTCGATGCCCTGCTGGCGGCGATGACCGACCCGGTGCTGGCCCTCGACAGCGCCGGCAAGGTGCTGCTGGCCAACCCGGCGCTGATTGCCTTGTACGGTCGCGAACCGGCCGGGGAAAGTGTCGCGGAACTGTTCAACGATCCGGCGCTGCTCGACGCCTTGCTCGAAAACGGCTTCCGCCTGCCGCTGCGCGAGATCACGGTCAACGGCCAGACCTTGTTGCTCGACGCGACGCCGATCACCGACGCCGGCGCCCTGCTCACCCTGTATCAACCGAACCGTATCGGCGAACAACTCTCGGCGCTGCACCACGACCACGCCGAAGGTTTTGATGCGCTGCTCGGCGAATCCCCGGCGATTCGCACCCTCAAGGCGCGCGCGCAACGGGTCGCCGCGCTGGATGCTCCGCTGTTGATCCAGGGCGAAACCGGTACCGGCAAAGAACTGGTCGCCCGCGCCTGCCATGCGATCAGCGCGCGCCACAGTGCGCCGTTTCTCGCCCTCAACTGCGCGGCGCTGCCGGAAAACCTCGCCGAGAGCGAACTGTTCGGCTACGCCCCCGGCGCCTTCACTGGCGCCGCGCGCGGCGGCAAACCCGGGCTGATGGAACTGGCCAACCAGGGCACGGTGTTTCTCGATGAGATCGGCGAAATGTCACCGTACCTGCAAGCCAAGTTGCTGCGTTTTCTCAATGACGGCAGTTTCCGCCGAGTGGGCGGTGATCGCGAAGTGAAGGTTAATGTGCGCATCCTCAGCGCCACCCATCGCGATCTGGAAAAAATGGTCAGCGAAGGCCTGTTCCGCGAAGACCTGTTCTATCGCCTCAACGTGCTCAACGTCGAAGTGCCGCCGCTGCGTGAACGCGGCCAGGACATTCTGCTGCTGGCGCGCTATTTCATGCAGCAGGCCTGCGCGCAGATTCAACGCCCGGTCTGCCGCCTCGCACCGGGGACTTACCCGGCGCTGCTCGGCAACCGCTGGCCGGGCAACGTGCGCCAGCTGCAAAACGTGATCTTCCGCGCGGCGGCGATTTGTGAAAGCAGCCTGGTGGATATCGGCGATCTGGACATCGCTGGCACCTCGGTCGCACGGCAGACCGACACCGACGTCGACAGCCTTGAACAGGCAGTCGAAGGCTTCGAGCGCGAGCTGCTGGAAAAGCTCTACGTCAGCTATCCCTCGACCCGACAACTGGCGAGCCGCTTGCAGACCTCGCACACGGCGATCGCCCATCGACTGCGCAAGTACGGCATTCCCAACAAGCCCTGAACACAACATCTGTTTTCCCTGTGGAAAAGTCCCCCCGGTGGGAGCGAGCCTGCTCGCGAAAGCGGTATATCAGCAAAATCATTAGCGACTGACACACCGCTTCGCGAGCAGGCTCGCTCCCACAGGGTTTGCGTGTAGGGTCGACATTCGTTGAAAACGACCTCCATCTGTACTGAAACCGCTACAGCGGAACGATATCGATACACCCTTCCTCGATCAGCGCTGTGCAAGGCTTTGATCCCGCTCAGCTTTTATCCTCAGCGGCGACTGTAGCGATTTCGCTACACCCGACCGTCGAACGTCGCCGTCGTAAATAGCTAACCTATTGATTCAAAAGCTAAAAATCTTATTGGCCGCATTCTTGCTAAACAATTCCTCATTAATAAGGGCATCACCGCCCACGCTTTCCACCGCGTCCACCAGACGAGTCTGGCCCCTGAGGAGTTTCCATGAGCGAGTTGCGTTTTACTGAAGATCACGAATGGCTGCGCACCGAAGCTGACGGCAGCGTTACTGTCGGCATTACCGCTTTCGCGCAGAACGCCTTGGGCGACGTGGTGTTCGTGCAACTGCCTGAGCTGCAGGCCTACGAAAAAGGCGCCGAAGCCGCCACCGTGGAATCGGTAAAGGCTGCCAGCGGCGTGTACATGCCGCTCGATGGCGACGTACTGGAAGTCAATCCGGCGCTGGAAGATGCTCCGGAACTGGTCAACGAAGATCCGCTGGGCCAAGGCTGGTTCTTCCGCTTTCAGCCAAGCGACGCCGCGGCCGTTGCCAAACTGCTCGATCAGGACGCTTACGACCGTCTGATCAAAGCCCAAGCCGAAGCCTGAGGAGTAGCGACATGAGCCAAATCAACCTCGGCACCGCCAACGAATTCATCGCCCGTCACATCGGCCCGCGCGCCGGCGACGAGCAAGCCATGCTCAACAGCCTCGGCTTCGACTCACTCGAAGCCCTGAGCGCCAGCGTCATCCCGGAAAGCATCAAGGGCACCAGCGTGCTCGGCATGGACGACGGCCTGAGCGAAGCCGACGCGCTGGCGATGATCAAATCGATCGCCGGCAAGAATCAGCTGTTCAAAACCTACATCGGCCAGGGCTACTACAACTGCCACACACCCTCGCCGATCCTGCGCAACCTGCTGGAGAACCCGGCCTGGTACACCGCTTACACCCCGTACCAGCCAGAAATTTCCCAAGGCCGTCTCGAAGCGCTGCTGAACTTCCAGACCCTGATCAGCGACCTCACCGGCCTGCCGATCGCCAACGCCTCTTTGCTCGACGAAGCCACCGCCGCTGCTGAAGCCATGACCTTCTGCAAACGCCTGAGCAAGAACAAGGGCAGCCACCAGTTCTTCGCCTCGATCCACAGCCACCCGCAAACCCTCGACGTGCTGCGCACCCGTGCCGAGCCGCTGGGCATTGACGTGGTCGTGGGCGACGAGCGCGAACTGACCGACGTGACCCCGTTCTTCGGCGCACTGCTGCAATACCCGGCCAGCAACGGTGACGTGTTCGACTATCGCGAACTGACCGAACGCTTTCACGCCGCCAACGCTTTGGTCGCAGTGGCCGCCGACCTGCTGGCCCTGACCCTGCTGACCGCCCCGGGCGAGTTCGGCGCTGACGTGGCGATCGGTTCGGCGCAACGCTTCGGCGTGCCGCTGGGCTTCGGTGGCCCGCATGCCGCGTATTTCTCCACCAAAGATGCGTTCAAGCGCGACATGCCGGGCCGTCTGGTCGGTGTTTCGGTTGACCGCTTCGGCAAGCCGGCGCTGCGTCTGGCCATGCAGACCCGCGAGCAGCATATCCGCCGCGAGAAAGCCACCTCGAACATCTGCACCGCGCAGGTGTTGCTGGCCAACATCGCCAGCATGTACGCCGTGTATCACGGCCCGAAAGGCCTGACCCAGATCGCCAACCGCGTGCATCACCTGACCGCGATTCTGGCCAAGGGCCTGACCGCGCTGGGCGCCAAAGTCGAACAAGCCAGCTTCTTCGACACCCTGACCGTAGCGACCGGAGCGAACACCGCGGCGCTGCACGACAAGGCGCACGCGGCGCAGATCAACCTGCGCGTCATCGATGCCGAACGTCTGGGTCTGTCGGTCGACGAAACCACCACCCAGGCCGATATCGAAACCCTCTGGGGCCTGTTCGCTGACGGCAAGACCCTGCCGGACTTCGCTGCGCTGGCCGCTTCGGTACAAAGCACCATTCCTGCGTCGCTGGTTCGCCAGTCGCCGATTCTCAGCCACCCGGTGTTCAACCGTTATCACTCGGAAACCGAGCTGATGCGCTACCTGCGCAAACTGGCGGACAAGGACCTGGCACTGGATCGCACCATGATCCCGCTGGGCTCGTGCACCATGAAACTCAACGCCGCGAGCGAAATGATCCCGGTGACCTGGGCCGAATTCGGCGCCCTGCACCCGTTCGCCCCGGCCGCACAAAGCGCCGGTTACCAGCAACTAACTGACGAGCTGGAAGCGATGCTCTGCGCCGCCACCGGCTACGACTCGATCTCGCTGCAACCGAACGCCGGTTCGCAAGGTGAATACGCTGGCTTGCTGGCGATCCGCGCCTACCACCAGAGCCGTGGCGATGAACGCCGCGACATCTGCCTGATTCCATCGTCGGCCCACGGCACCAACCCGGCCACCGCCAACATGGCCGGCATGCGCGTAGTCGTCACCGCGTGCGACGCGCGTGGCAACGTCGATATCGAAGACCTGCGCGCCAAAGCCATCGAACACCGCGAACACCTCGCCGCGCTGATGATCACTTACCCGTCGACCCACGGCGTGTTCGAAGAAGGCATCCGCGAAATCTGCGCGATCATTCATGACAACGGCGGCCAGGTGTACATCGACGGCGCCAACATGAACGCGATGGTCGGCCTCTGCGCCCCGGGCAAGTTCGGCGGCGACGTTTCGCACTTGAACCTGCACAAGACTTTCTGCATTCCTCACGGCGGTGGCGGCCCGGGCGTTGGCCCGATTGGCGTCAAGTCGCACCTGACTCCGTTCCTCCCAGGCCACGGTCAGATGGAGCGCAAGGAAGGCGCAGTTTGCGCGGCACCGTTCGGCAGCGCGAGCATTCTGCCGATCACCTGGATGTACATCCGCATGATGGGCGGCGCCGGTCTCAAGCGCGCTTCGCAGCTGGCGATCCTCAACGCCAACTACATTTCCCGTCGACTCGAAGAGCACTATCCCGTGCTGTACACCGGCAGCAACGGCCTGGTGGCGCACGAGTGCATTCTCGATCTGCGCCCATTGAAAGACAGCAGCGGCATCAGCGTCGATGACGTTGCCAAGCGCCTGATCGACTTCGGCTTCCACGCGCCGACCATGTCGTTCCCGGTCGCCGGCACGCTGATGATCGAGCCGACCGAAAGCGAATCCAAAGAAGAACTGGACCGCTTCTGCGACGCCATGATCCGCATCCGCGAAGAAATCCGCGCGGTGGAAAACGGCACGCTGGACAAGGACGACAACCCACTGAAAAACGCCCCGCACACCGCGGCGGAACTGGTGGGCGAGTGGACTCATCCGTACAGCCGCGAACAAGCGGTGTACCCGGTGGCGTCGCTGGTTGAAGGCAAATACTGGCCACCGGTCGGTCGCGTCGACAACGTCTTCGGCGATCGCAACCTGGTGTGCGCCTGCCCGTCGATCGAAAGCTACGCTTAAGGGAATGAGGGGCGGGTTTGCCTGCCCCTATTTCAGCAACACTGCAAATCCCAATGTGGGAGCGAGCCTGCTCGCGAAGGCGCCGTGTCAGATACCGGAGCATTGACTGACACTACGCCTTCGCGAGCAGGCTCGCTCCCACAGGGAAATGCAGTGAGCCGTAACATCGCCATTCCCATAACAAGAAACCGGAGAAACACTCATGTCGTTAAGCGTGTTCGACCTGTTCAAGATTGGCATCGGCCCCTCCAGCTCCCACACCGTCGGCCCGATGCGCGCAGCCGCGCGTTTCGCTGAAGGTTTGCGGCGGGAAAGCCTGCTTTCGGCCACCGCCAGCGTGCGCGTCGAGTTGTACGGTTCGCTCGGCGCCACCGGCAAGGGACATGGCAGCGACAAGGCCGTGTTGCTCGGCCTCGAAGGCGAGCACCCGGACACCGTCGACACCGAAACCGTCGCCGCGCGTCTGCAAGAGATTCGTGGCGGCGGCCGGCTGAATCTGCTCGGCGAACAGAGCATTGCGTTCAATGAGAAAGAACACTTGGCGATGATTCGCAAACCGCTGGCCTATCACCCCAACGGCATGATCTTCCGCGCTTTCGATGCGGCGGGGCTGCAGATTCGCAGCCGCGAGTATTACTCGGTGGGCGGTGGTTTTGTCGTCGATGAGGATGCCGCCGGTGCCGACCGTATCGTCGAAGACGCCACACCGCTGACGTTCCCGTTCAAAAGCGCCAAGGACTTGCTCGGCCATTGCAGCACCTACGGTCTGTCGATCAGTCAGGTGATGCTGACCAACGAAAGCGCCTGGCGCCCGGAAGCGGAGACCCGCGCCGGACTGCTGAAGATCTGGCAGGTCATGCAGGACTGTGTCGCCGCGGGTTGCCGCAACGAAGGAATCTTGCCGGGCGGACTGAAGGTTAAACGCCGAGCAGCGGCGCTGCATCGGCAGTTGTGCAAAAACCCGGAATCGGCGCTGCGCGATCCGCTGTCAGTGCTCGACTGGGTCAACCTGTATGCACTGGCGGTCAACGAAGAAAACGCCAACGGCGGGCGCGTGGTCACGGCGCCAACCAACGGCGCGGCGGGGATCATTCCAGCAGTGCTGCATTACTACATGCGTTTTATCCCCGGCGCGAATGACGACGGCGTCGTGCGGTTTCTGCTGACCGCTGCGGCAATCGGCATTCTCTACAAGGAAAACGCTTCGATCTCCGGCGCTGAAGTCGGTTGTCAGGGTGAAGTCGGTGTGGCCTGCTCGATGGCGGCCGGCGCGCTGTGCGAAGTGCTCGGCGGCAGCGTGCAGCAAGTCGAGAACGCCGCGGAAATCGGCATGGAACACAACCTCGGCCTGACCTGCGACCCGATTGGCGGGCTGGTGCAAGTGCCGTGCATCGAGCGCAACGCGATGGGCTCGGTGAAAGCGATCAACGCGGTGCGCATGGCCATGCGCGGCGACGGCCAGCATTTCGTCTCCCTCGACAAAGTCATCCGCACCATGCGCCAGACCGGCGCCGACATGAAAAGCAAATACAAGGAAACCGCCCGCGGCGGCCTGGCGGTCAACATTATCGAATGCTGAACGTAACTAGCGCCCTGTCCCACCGGGAGATAACGCAATCAAGTTCACCTCCCTCCGGAAGACGACACAGTTAACTCCCTCTCCCTCCGGGAGAGGGCTGGGGTGAGGGGCTCTTGATCTTGCCTCTCCCCCGCAATCCAAATTCAAAGGAGCCACGCATGTCCACCGAACAACAACTCTCGAAAACCCCGCTGCACGCGCTGCACCTCGAACTCGGCGCGCGCATGGTGCCCTTCGCCGGCTACGACATGCCCGTGCAATACCCGCTCGGCGTAATGAAAGAACACCAGCACACCCGCGAACAGGCCGGGCTGTTTGACGTCTCGCACATGGGCCAGATCCGCCTGACCGGCGCCAACGCCGCCAAAGCCTTGGAAACCCTGGTGCCGGTGGACATCGTCGACCTGCCGGTGGGCATGCAGCGCTACGCGATGTTCACCAATGAGAGCGGCGGCATCCTCGATGATTTGATGGTCGCCAACCTCGGCAACGACGAATTGTTCCTGGTGGTCAACGCCGCGTGCAAGGATCAGGACCTGGCGCATCTGCAACAACACATCGGCGATCAGTGCACCATTACAGCGCTCTTCGAAGAGCGCGCGCTGCTGGCATTGCAAGGCCCGGCAGCCGTAACCGTGCTGGCGCGTCTTGCGCCGGAAGTGGCGAAGATGACGTTCATGCAGTTCAACCGTGTGTCGTTGCTGGGCGTTGATTGCTTTGTCAGCCGTTCGGGCTACACCGGGGAAGACGGTTTCGAAATCTCCGTTCCGGCCGCAGCAGCGGAAAAACTGGCTCGCGCCCTGCTCGCCGAACCGGAGGTCGAGGCCATTGGCCTCGGTGCTCGTGATTCGCTGCGCCTGGAAGCCGGCCTGTGCCTGTATGGCCACGACATGAACACCGAGACCACGCCGATCGAGGCGAGCCTGCTCTGGGCGATTTCCAAGGCACGTCGCGCGGATGGCACGCGGGCCGGCGGTTTCCCCGGTGCGGAACAGATTTTCGCGCAACAGCAAAACGGCATCGCCCGCAAGCGCGTTGGCCTGCTGCCACAGGAACGTACGCCAGTGCGTGAAGGCGCAGAGATCGTCAACGAAGCCGGGGAGATCATCGGCAGCGTGTGCAGCGGTGGTTTCGGCCCGACCCTGGGCGGGCCGTTGGCGATGGGTTATCTCGACAGCGCTTATGCTGCTCTTGAGACTCCGGTGTGGGCCATCGTGCGTGGGAAAAAGGTGCAAATGCTTGTAAGCAAAATGCCATTTGTTCCGCAACGCTACTACCGTGGCTGATTGACTGTTTCTATAAGTAACGCGATTGCGTTATGCGTGCACTAATGTGTAACGCAATCGCCACAAAAAAGTGCATTACCCAGCATTTGATTCGAATATGAACTTTACTTATAACCTTTGAAAACAAGCGAACAAGGCAACCTTGTAAGGCTGCACTAACAAACTGACAAAATGCCAGCAAATGCAGTAAAACCGGGCGCTTCACGGGGCTTGTTTTTTCTCCCGTAGTTGGCGTAGAGTTCGTTCACTGTGTTTGCATGGGTCAGCTTTGAATCGTGACCTGGGCAGTAGCCTACAAGTTAGCTACATCCCGCTCGACGTCTTCTTACTCTCCTGCAACCAGCCCCAGTACTCTTTCATGAGAAAGAGACTGTCATCAATTTATTGCGTCAAAGGAAATAAGAAATGTCTACACGTCAGAGCGGTACCGTCAAGTGGTTCAACGACGAGAAAGGTTTTGGTTTTATCACTCCTGAAAGCGGTCCGGATCTGTTCGTGCATTTCCGCGCCATTCAGGGCAACGGCTTCAAAAGCCTCAAAGAAGGCCAGAAAGTGACCTTCGTTGCTGTGCAGGGCCAGAAAGGCATGCAGGCTGACGAAGTACAAGCCGAAGCCTGATTTCTGCTACGAAAAAGCCCCTGATATTGATATCAGGGGCTTTTTTGTGCGCGCGAGTCCGTAAAATGCCATTTCCTTACGCGCTCAGAGGCTGCCATGTCGAAAAACCTGCTCACCCCACAGGGCGACTTTCCTGCTGTTGGCCTCGGCCGCCGTCTGGCCGCGATGTTCTATGACTTTCTATTGTGTACCGCACTGCTGATCGTCACTGGCTTCGTTTACAAACTGATTCAGGCCGCGATCCTTGGCGAAGAACGCCTGCGGGTGATGACTGATGCCGGGCAGCTCGATGGCGATCCGCTCTACTCGACGGTGTTGCTGTTGGTGCTTTTCGGCTTTTTCGCCAAGTTCTGGACCCATGGCGGGCAGACGCTGGGCATGCAGGTGTGGGGCATCCGCGTGCAGAACGCCAATGGCACAGCAATCAGCCTGTGGCAGGCGCTGCTGCGCTTCATGGTGTCGATCGCGTCGTGGCTGTGCGTAGGGCTGGGATTCTTCTGGTCGCTGTACGACAAGCAGAAGCGCACCTGGCATGACATCTATTCCGATAGCCGTGTTGTACGGATCCCGAAGAAGACCAGATAATTCCCGGACTCTGAAAACCACTGTGGGAGCGAGCCTGCTCGCGAATGCGGCGTATCAGTCGATTTCAATGGTGACTGACACTCCGCTTTCGCGAGCAGGCTCGCTCCCACATTTTGTTTTGTGTTGTTTGTGAGACCTTAAGCGTTACCGGCCAGCTTCATCCGTGCAGCCTGGGTGAAGTCGAGCATGCGCTTCAAAGGCCGGATCGCCTGTGGGATCAACGCCGGATCCACAAAGATCTCGTTCGTGCCTTCCTTCAAGCTCTTCAGCGTGCGCTCAAGGGTATTCATGGCCATCCACGGGCAATGCGCACAACTGCGGCACGCGGCGCCGTTACCGGCGGTGGGCGCCTCGATGAAGACTTTGTCCGGGCACAACTGCTGCATCTTGTAGAAGATGCCACGGTCGGTCGCCACGATCAGGGTCTTGTTCGGCAGGCTTTGCGCTGCGGCAATCAGTTGACTCGTTGAACCGACAGCATCGGCCAGTTCGATCACCGAGGTCGGCGACTCCGGGTGCACCAGAATCGCCGCGTCCGGGTACAGCGCTTTCATGTCTTCGAGCTGCTTGGACTTGAACTCTTCGTGAACGATGCAGGCACCGTCCCAGAGCAGCATGTCGGCACCGGTCTTGCGCTGAATGTAGGTACCGAGGTGCTTGTCCGGGCCCCAGATGATCGTCTCGCCGTTATCCATCAGGCTTTCGACGATTTCCAGCGCACAACTCGAAGTCACCACCCAGTCGGCTCGCGCCTTGACCGCTGCCGAGGTGTTGGCGTAGACCACCACGGTGCGCTCCGGATGCTGATCGCAGAACGCCGAGAACTCGTCGACCGGGCAACCCAGGTCCAGCGAGCAGGTCGCCTCCAGAGTTGGCATCAGCACGCGTTTTTCCGGGTTGAGGATCTTCGCCGTCTCGCCCATGAACTTCACGCCGGCGACCACCACGGTCTTGGCCGGGTGGGCATTGCCGAAGCGCGCCATTTCCAGGGAGTCAGAAACACAGCCACCGGTTTCTTCGGCCAGGGCCTGAATCACCGGGTCGCAATAGAAGTGCGCCACGAGCACCGCGTCCTGAGCCTTGAGCTCGGCGGCGATAGCGGCACGGTAGTAAGCCTCTTGCTCGGCAGTCAGCGGTTTGGGCTGTTTGGCGTCGAGGTGGGCTTGAACCAGAAGGCGTTCGGAAATCTGCGTCATGTTCGCAAGACCTGCAGGCGCATTCGCGCGAAAGTCGAGTATACACCCGGCTCCGGACCGCTAGAGGGTACCGCCGGGAGAGTGAGTAATATCAGGCACGGACAGCGTTGAAGCTGCGCAAGGCTACAGAATATCCCGTTGATACAAAAGATCATTCTGACCTGCGTCAGCGCAGGCATCGGCGAAACAGGCGATGGCCGAATTACAGGCAAAAAAAAACCCGGAAATCCTCACTTTCGTGGGCCTTCCGGATTTTCTAAACCGCCAAATATGGTGGGTCGTGTGGGATTCGAACCTACGACCAATTGGTTAAAAGCCAACTGCTCTACCAACTGAGCTAACGACCCGCTGTGTGGTGGCGCGTATAATACTGATTTTTAAGGACTATTCAACACCTTTTTGAAAATAATCAAAAATAAGGGGTTGGATCGTCCACACCAGCCGCCGCGAAGCCTTCTGCGCGCAGGCGGCAGCTGTCGCATTTGCCGCACGCGCGGCCGTCATCGTCGGCCTGATAGCAGGAAACGGTCAGGCCGTAATCAACGCCAAGCTTCACACCAGCCTGGACGATCTGTGCCTTGCTCAGGTTCTGCAACGGCGCCTGGATGCGGAAACCGTTGCCTTCCACGCCGGCCTTGGTTGCCAGGTTGGCCATGCGCTCGAACGACTCGATGAACTCCGGGCGGCAATCCGGGTAACCGGAATAATCCACCGCATTGACGCCGATGAAGATATCGCGCGCACCGAGCACTTCCCCCCAACCCAGCGCCAACGAGAGGAACACGGTGTTGCGTGCCGGCACGTAAGTCACCGGGATGCCCTCGCCCAACTCTTCTGGAATGTCGATGCTGGTGTCGGTCAATGCCGAGCCGCCCATGCCATTCAGATTGAGACCGATGACCTTGTGCTCGACCACGCCCAGATCGCGAGCCACGCGCGCGGCGGCGTGCAATTCGGCGTGAGAACGCTGGCCGTAATCGAAACTCATGGTGTAGCAGGCATAACCTTCGGCGCGAGCCATCGCCACCACGGTGGCCGAGTCGAGGCCGCCGGACAGCAGGATGACCGCACGTTTTTCGGTAGTGTTCAGTTGTTCAGTCATCTCAGCGCCCCGGCTCGTCATTCCAAAGATATTTGTGCAGCTGCAATTGCAGGCGCACCGGCAGGTTATCCGCCACCACCCAGTCCGCCAGCTCACGCGCATTCAAGTCATGGTGACTGGGGGAAAACAGCACTTCCCCGGCGCGGCGGTCGAGCCCGTACTGAATCAGTTTCGATACCGCCCAGTCGTAGTCCTCCCGCGAGCAGATGACAAACTTCACCTGATCATTGGGCGTAAGCAGTTCGATATTTTCGTAGCGGTTGCGATGGGCTTCTTTCGAGCCCGGCGTTTTCAGGTCCACAACGCGACTGACGCGCGGATCGACCGCCGAGACGTCGAGTGCGCCACTGGTTTCCAGCGAGACCTCGTAGCCGGCATCACATAACCGTTTGAGCAAAGGAATGGCGTTCGGCTGGGCCAGCGGCTCACCGCCGGTGACGCAGACATAACGCGGGCGAAACCCGGCGACCTGTTCAAGGATGTCGTCAAGGGCGCGCACGGTGCCGCCACTGAATGCGTAAGCGCTGTCGCAATACTGGCAACGCAAGGGGCAACCGGTCAGGCGCACGAAAACCGTGGGCAGCCCGGCAGTCCGCGTTTCCCCCTGCAACGAGTAGAAAACTTCGGTGATTCTCAATGTGTCTTGCATAGTCGCCACGGGCGTAACAGCTAAACAGGCTGTCCGCCTCCGTCAGGCACTTCAGGCAATCCCGCCAACGCGCGGACCACAAGAAGCGTGTTTCAGAAAAAGGGCGTGAATTCTAACGAAAAAACCCGCGACAAGCGCGGGTTTCTTCCAAACGGGTCAAGCTGCTTACATGCGTTGCAGATCGCGCTGGGCCAGTTGCGCCGCGGAAGTCCCCGGATATTGGGAAACCACCTGCTGCAAGATGCCTTTGACCTTGTCGGTGTGACCGAGGCGGCGCTCTACGTCAGCCAGCTTGTACAGCGAATCCGGCACTTTGTTGTGCTTGGGATACAGCTGCGAAACCTTGGCAAACGCTTGACCTGCACCTTGCAGATCACCTTTGGCCAGGTTCACTTCGCCCAGCCAGTATTGGGCGTTGCCCGCGTACTGACTGTTCGGGTATTTACGCAGGAAAGCGGCAAACGCCTGGCTGGCCTTGTCGAAATCCTTGGCTTTGATCAGGTCGAAAGCGGCATCGTAATACAGCTTTTCCTTGGCCGGATCAGCCGGTTCGCTACCTGCGGCAGGCGCCTGGGCAGCCGTAGCAGCCCCCGCACCTGCGGCAGCACCGGCAGCAGCACTTGCATCGCCACCGGCAGAAGAATTCTCGGGAGTCGCGGCTGGTGCAACGCCGGATCCTATGCGCCGATCAAGATCCTGGTATCGCTCCAGGGATTCCTGCTTCATGCGCGCAACCTGATTCTGCAGTTCTTCGATCACGCCTTGCTGGCGCGAGATCTGATCCTGCATCTGTTGCAATTGGTTGAACAGCATGCCTTGTGCCGAGGCAGGGGCCGAAGCCGCTCCCCCGGCATAGGCGCCGTTCGTACCGTAACCCGCAGGCGGATAACTGCTCCCGCTATTTGAATAACCGGAGTTGTCATCGACCACAGGAACCGCAGCCCACGCCGCAAGCGGCGCGAGGCTGAGAGCCAGAACAGTTACAGCACGACGGCACGTTCGCATATCGAATTACTTACGCAGTTCGACGCGACGGTTCTGGGCCCAGGACTGCTCGTCGTTGCCGGTAGCAACTGGACGCTCTTCGCCGTAGGAAACCAGTTCCAGCTGAGCTGGGGAAACACCTTGCAGTACCAGGTAGCGCTGAACGGCTTTCGCACGACGCTCGCCCAGTGCCATGTTGTACTCACGAGTACCACGTTCGTCGGTGTTGCCTTCCAGAACAACGCGAGCGCCGTTTGCTTTCAGGTCTTTGGCGTGAACGTCCAGAGCGCGCATGGCTTCTGGCTTCAGGTCCGAGCTGTCGTATTCGAAGTAGAAGGTGGTGATTGCGCGCAGAGCAGCTTCTTCGCTCAGGGAACCGTCAACGGCACCGGTGTTTGCGCCGTAACCAGCGTTTGGATCAACAGCGCCTTCACCGGCGTTGTCGCCGCCTTTGGACGAGCAACCTACAGCTACAGCCATGGCCAGAGCCAGCGCAGCAAATTTACCAAACTTCAGCATTTCCATCGTGAAACTCCTAATGAACCCCAGTGTGTTAAGTAAAACGTGTAGCGCCCGCTCACTTCAGGTAAGGGGACCAGGACGGTTCTCTGACTTCGCCTTGAGCGGTAGGAAGCGGGAGCCTCACGCGTCCATTAATGGACACGAGCATCAAGACTCCCCGGCCCTGTTGGCGGGTGGCGTAGATTACCATGGTGCCGTTGGGCGCAACAGTAGGTGACTCGTCCAGAGTGCTATCAGTGAGGATCTTTACACTACCCCGCTGCAGATCCTGAGCTGCCACCTTGAAATTGGTGAAGCCATCCTGACGATGGATCATCACCAAAGTCTTTTCATCAGCCGAGAGTTTCGGGTTGGCGTTGTAGTTGCCTACGAACGTCACACGCTCGGCACCACCGCCACCGACGCTGGTTTTATAGATCTGCGGTTTACCGCCACGGTCGGAGGTGAAGTAGATGGTCGAGCCATCCTTGCCCCAGAACGGTTCGGTATTGATGCCAGGACCTGAGGTCACTCGGGTCAGCTGACGCGAGCCGAGGTTCATCACGTAGATGTCCGGGTTACCGTCTTTCGACAGTACGAACGCCAGGCGTGTGCCATCCGGCGACCAGGCTGGCGCGCCGTTCAGGCCTTCGAAGTTGGTGATCTGCTCGCGGCGACCGGTGTCGATGTTCTGCATGAAGATACGCGGACGCTTCTGCTCGAACGACACATACGCGATGCGCTTGCCATCCGGTGCGAAACGCGGCGACAGGATCGGCTCACGCGATTGCAGCAGGGTCACTGCACGGGCGCCGTCATAGTCGGAACGCTGCAGGGTGTAGCGAGTGTTTTTCTCGGAGAAGCGTTCGGCGGTCACGTACAGCAAACGCGTCGAGAACGCACCGTCGATACCGGTCAGCTTCTGGAACGACTGATCGGAGATAAAGTGCGCCATGTCACGAATCTGGTCGGTCGTACCGGAAACGCTGCCGTCGGCCACTTTCTGCTCGGTGGCTACGTTGAACAGTGCCCACTGCACCTGCAAGCGACCACCGGCTGGAGCGATGCTGCCGACCATCATGTACTGAGCACCTACCGCCTTCCAGTCACGGAAGATGATTTCGCTCGGCTGGCTTGGCTGGCTGATCATGTTGGCTTTTGGAATCGGCGAGTAATAGCCCGAGTTGCGCAAATCGTTGCCAATGATTTCGGCCATGTCGTCCGGCAGCACCGCGCCGCCCTGCATGCCGAACGGTACGACCGCGATCGGCGTGGCCCGATCGCTGCCGCTGGTGACCAGAATGTTCTTTTCATCTGCCATCGCGATCCCTGCCATGCAGCAGATCACGACCAGCATTCCTCGAAGAAGGTTTCTCACAAGGCTAGATCCTCAGGTGTGAATGTCATCTTGAATGAACGATACGGAGCGAAATCGCTCGGCTTCATTCCCTGCATTTCTGTCAAACGTCCAATATTCTTCACTGCCGCGACTGCCGAAGCATCGAACGGGCCGTCACCACTGGATTTGGCCACACTGACCGAAGTCACCGTACCGTCCGGCAACATGCCGATCTGCAGCACCACCGTCATGCCTTTGCGTGCCGAAGGTGGACGTGCCCAGCCTTCTGCCGCTCGTGCACGAATCAGGTCATCGAAACTGCCCGCGACTTCGTCACCCTGCTCATCAGCCAAGGCCTGCTGACGCTGCGGCGTGTCGGAAAGCAGGTCTGCCAGGGCCTGAGCCTTTTTATCTTCGGCAGATTTGCGTGCCGCTTCCTGCGCTTTCTTCTTCGCAGCATCGGCAGCAGCTTTCTTCTTCGCGTCTTCGGCGACCTTCTTCTTCGCCTCTTCAGCTTCAGCTTTTTTCTTGGCGTCTTCGGCGGCTTTCTTTTTCGCGTCTTCGACGATCTTTTTCTTGGCTTCTTCCGCAGCGGCTTTTTTGGCCTCTTCTTCAGCGGCTTTCTTGGCTTCGTCTTCGGCTTTCTTCTTGGCTATATCAGCCAATTGTTTCTCTTCGGCCTTTTTCGCCTCGGCTTTCTTCGCGTCGTCGGCTTTCTTGGCTTCATCAGCCTTTTTCGCTTCGTCCGCTTTCTTCGCCTCGTCGGCCTTCTTGGCTTCCTCGGCCTTTTGAGCCGCTTCCTCTTTCTTTTGTTCCGCCGCCTTCACCGCTTCCTGCTCGATCTTTTTCTGTTCCATCTGCTCGACTTCGGTCTGGCGCGCGGCGGATTTCTTCGCCTCACCCGCAATCTTCTGATTGGTCTGGGTGGTTGCCTGACTTTTCGATTTCAGCTGGTACAAGGTCGCCTGGACGATCGGCTTGGCCGGCGGCAGTTCGGGCGTGAAGGCAAAACTGACGAACAGCATGCCGAACACCAGCACGTGCAGGACAATCGCCAGAACGCTGGGCCAGAAGTAGCTTTCCGAGGCGGACGGCTCTCGCTGTTGCTGCATCAGGGGGCCTCGGTAATCAGACCAACGTTACCGACCCCGGCCTTCTGCAACCCGCCCATGGCACCCATGACGGCGCCGTAGTCGACAGTCTTGTCGCCTCGGATGAACACCTGGGTGCGTTTGCCGCCCTCGGTGCCGGCGCGAATGATCTTGGTCACCGCATCGGTCATCTGTGGCAGGGTCATGGCGCGATCCTGCTGTTTCTCGGTGTCGACTTCGCTGCCAAGGTTCCAGTAGTAGGTCTTGTCAGCCTTGATCGAAATGGTCAGGACCTGGGTGTTGTTGTCCTGCGGCAAGGCTTCGCTGGAAACCTTGGGCAGATCAACTTTCACGCCCTGATTGAGCATCGGCGCGGTCACCATGAAGATGACCAGCAGCACCAACATCACGTCGATGTAGGGCACCACGTTCATCTCGGCGACCGGCTTGCGCTTTTTGCGAGCTCGAGCGATTAAAGCCATCGGGAAATACCTGCTTATTCTTCGCTGGTGTGCACTTTGCGGTGCAGGATCGCCTGGAATTCGTCGGCGAAGGTGTAGTAGCGGCCCAGCAAGGTTTCGCTGCGCGCAGCAAAACGGTTGTAAGCGATGACCGCCGGGATCGCAGCGAACAGACCGATCGCGGTGGCGATCAGGGCTTCGGCAATACCCGGCGCTACGGTGGCGAGGGTCGCTTGCTGAGCGCTGGCCAGACCGCGGAAGGAGTTCATGATGCCCCACACCGTACCGAACAGACCGATGTACGGGCTGACCGAACCGACAGTGGCGAGAAACGGCAGGCTCTGCTCGAGTTTCTCTTCTTCACGCGAGATAGCAACGCGCATGGCACGCGCCACACCTTCCATCACCGCTTCAGGATCGACGCCTGGCTGCTGACGCAGACGGGAGAATTCCTTGAAGCCGGCACGGAAGATCTGCTCGACGCCCGAGTCCGGATCCGGGTTGCTGCCGGCCTGACGGTACAGCTTGGACAGATCGATCCCCGACCAGAAGCGCTCTTCAAAGCTCTCCAGGGCGCGTCGACCGGCACGCAGCAGATTGCTGCGCTGAAAGATCATGATCCATGAGGTCACCGATGCGGCCACCAGGGTCAACATTACCAACTGCACCACGATGCTGGCATTGCTGACCAGGCTCCACATGGAGGAATGGTCGACGACGTTAGCTTCCACGCTTTATCTCCTGCTTTGAGTGTGTACCCGGACCGACCGCGTCGGCGAAGGCCGCCCGCAAGTCTTCGGGAAGGGCCCGGGGTTTCAAACTGTCGGTGCGCACACAGGCCACCAGAAACTGCCCTTCGCAGAGCAGCACATTATCCGTCGCCCGCCTGACCTGCTGCTTGAAGCGCAGGCTGGCACGGTTCAATTCGGTTACATCAGCGCTTACCAGCAGTTCGTCGTCCAGTCGCGCCGGCGCGTGGTAGCGCGCTTCGCTGGAATGCACGACAAACAACAGGTCCTCCCCGGCAAGCGCAGACTGGGCAAAGCCCAGTTCGCGGAGCCGCTCGGTTCGAGCCCGTTCCATAAACTTGAGGTAATTAACGTAATACACGATGCCGCCCGCATCGGTGTCCTCGTAATAAACGCGACAACGATGTGCGAACGGCCCAAGCCCGTTTTGCGCGCGCATACTCTAGTGCTTACTCCTCAGGTTGCCAATCCGGCGAGACAACTGTTTTTCGTGGTTTCAGAGCTTTACCGCAAAAGTACCGTGCTGTGACAGTACAAACCCTGAATAAATCGCCAACAAATGTGTATCAATCGTCCGCCGCATCAAGAAACTCGTCTGCCACGGGCATCTCGCCCATGCGTGACGGAATGTTCAAACCGAAATGCAGGTACGCATGTCGGGTCACTACCCTGCCCCGCGGCGTGCGCATGATGTAGCCCTGCTGAATCAGATAAGGTTCGAGGACGTCCTCGATGGTGTGGCGCTCTTCGCTGATCGCCGCCGCCAGGCTGTCGATGCCGACCGGGCCACCGTCGAACTTCTCGATCATCGTCAGCAGCAGACGCCGGTCCTGATGATCGAAACCGTGTTCGTCGACATCCAGCAGATTCAACGCCAGATCCGCCACCGACTTGGTGATATGACCTTTGGCACGCACCTCGGCGAAGTCCCGCACTCGACGCAACAAACGGTTGGCAATGCGCGGGGTGCCACGCGCGCGACGAGCGATCTCGAACGAACCTTCCGGATCCAGCGGCAGCCCGAGAATACTCGCCGAACGGCTGACGATCGTCGCCAAATCCGCCGTGCTGTAGAACTCCAAGCGCTGGACAATACCGAAGCGGTCACGCAGCGGATTGGTCAGCATGCCGGCGCGAGTGGTGGCGCCGACCAGGGTAAACGGCGGCAGGTCGAGCTTGATCGAACGCGCCGCCGGCCCTTCGCCGATCATGATGTCGAGCTGGAAATCTTCCATGGCCGGATACAGCACTTCTTCGACAATCGGCGACAGGCGATGGATTTCGTCGATGAACAACACGTCGTGCGGTTCGAGATTAGTCAGCAGTGCCGCCAGATCCCCCGGACGCTCCAGCACCGGGCCGGAGGTGCTCTTGATCGACACGCCCATCTCTTCGGCGATGATATTGGCCAGCGTGGTTTTACCCAGCCCCGGCGGGCCGAAAATCAGCGTGTGGTCGAGCGACTCGCTGCGGCCACGCGCAGCCTGGATGAACAGTTCCATCTGCTCGCGCACGGTCGGCTGGCCGATGTAGTCGGCCAGGCTGACCGGGCGAATGGCGCGGTCCTGGACTTCTTCGCGCTCGCGCGGGCTGTGCGCAGCGGCGATCAGACGATCAGCTTCAATCACTTAAATCATTCCCTTCAGGGCGCGGCGGATCATGTCTTCACTGCTCAAATTCTTGTCCTTGATGGCGGAAATCGCCTTGCTCGCTTCCTGCGGCTTGTAGCCCAGGGAAATCAGCGCGCTGACCGCATCGTTTTCGGCGGTATTGACCGGTGCCGGGCCGTCCGGCTGATTCGGCACCAGCGCGAACATGGCCGGCGAGGTTTCCCAGGCCTTGAAGCGATCCTTCAGTTCGACCAGCAGGCGCTCGGCCGTTTTCTTGCCGACACCCGGCACCTTGGTCAGCGCAGATGTGTCCTGCGATTGCACGCAACGGATCAGCTCGTCGACTTCCAGGCTCGACATCAGTGCCAGGGCCAATTTCGGCCCGACCCCGTTGAGCCGGATCAACTCGCGGAAAAAGTCTCGCTCACGCTTGCCGGCAAAACCATAGAGCAACTGCGCATCTTCGCGTACGACCAGATGGGTATGCAGGGTCAGCGGTTCACCGACAGACGGCAGGCGATAGAGGGTGGTCATGGGCACTTCCAGCTCATACCCGAGGCCGTTTACATCCAGAATCAGGTGCGGCGGCTGTTTCTCAACCAGGGTGCCGCGCAAGCGTCCAATCACGTTTCAGATCCTTGAGCATTGGCCAGCCGTGGGCTGGCGACTGTCGAAAGGCGAAATTCGCGCCGACGACACAGGCGCATGAATCCGCTTTCAGGAAAATTGCTGCTGATGCTATCAGAGACGCAGGCGCCCGCCACGACTGCGTGCGGTCCCCAAGCCGTGCGGTAGCAGACTGGAACGCGTGTGCGCATGGCAAATAGCGATTGCGAGGGCATCGGAAGCGTCGATCTGCGGTTTGCTGGTCAGTTTCAGCATGTGCATGACCATCATCTGCACTTGTTCTTTATTGGCGGCACCGGTGCCCACTACGGCCTGCTTGACCTGCGTGGCGGTGTACTCGGCAATCTCCAGACACTCTTCGGCACCTGCAACAATAGCCGCCCCGCGGGCCTGCCCGAGCTTTAGTGCCGAATCGGCATTTTTCGCCATGAAGACTTTTTCGATGCCCATGGTGACCGGGCCGTAAGTCTGGATGATTTCGCGCACGCCGCGATAAACAATCTGCAAACGCTCATGCAACTCGCCCGCACCGGTACGGATGCAGCCAGACGCCACATAAACACAGCCGCCCCGCCCGGTATCACGAACAATCCCGTAACCAGTGATGCGCGAGCCGGGGTCGATACCCAGAATTAAAGTCATAACGCCTGCAGATTCGAAATAACACAAAAACAAATGTGGGAGCTGGCTTGCCAGCGATGACGGAGTGTCAGGCGCCATCAATACTGATGCGCCGACGCCATCGCTGGCAAGCCAGCTCCCACAGGGAAGACTAGTCGCTAATCAGCCGAGCTGAGCGGCGACGTCTTCCGGAATGTCGGCGTTGGAATAGACGTTCTGCACGTCATCCAGGTCTTCAAGCATGTCGATCAGCTTGAGCACCTTCTCCGCCCCTTCCAGATCCAGCTCGGCGCTGGTGGTCGGCTGCATGACGATTTCCGCGTCATCGCCCTTGAAGCCGGCGGCTTCCAGCGCATTGCGCACCGCGTAGAAGCTGGTGAACGAGGTGAACACGTCGATCGAGCCATCTTCATGCGTGACGACGTCATCGGCGTCGGCTTCCAGCGCCGCTTCGGTCAGCGCATCTTCATCGACGCCCGGCGCGAAGCTGATCTGGCCCTTGCGTTCGAACAGGTACGCCACCGAACCGTCGGTGCCGAGGTTGCCGCCGCATTTGCTGAACGCGTGACGCACAGCCGCAGCGGTACGATTGCGGTTGTCGGTCATGCACTCGACCATCACCGCCACGCCGCCCGGGCCGTAGCCTTCGTAGGTCAGCTCTTCAACGTTGTCCGCCTCGGTCGCACCGGCGCCGCGCGCAACGGCGCGATCGATGATGTCGCGGCTCATGTTCGCGCTCAGCGCCTTGTCCAGGGCCAGACGCAGACGCGGGTTGGAACCCGGGTCACCGCCGCCCTGACGGGCCGCAACAGTCAGTTCGCGGATCCACTTGGTGAAGATCTTGCCCCTCTTGGCATCCTGACGTTCTTTGCGGTGCTTGATGTTCGCCCACTTGGAATGACCTGCCATAACTCGCTCCGAATTCTCTTTGAAACGTTGCCCGCCCTGCGTGTGCAGCAGCCAGCAAACACAAAAATCTCGACCTGCTCTTTATAGAAAGAAAAAAGGCGCATCCGAAGATGCGCCTTCAGGCCCGTCTTACTCAGCCTTTGGCGTTTCGCGTAAACGAATGTGCAGCTCGCGCAAGGCCTTGGCATCCACCACACCCGGAGCCTGCGTCATCACGTCGGCAGCACTCTGGGTTTTCGGGAAGGCGATCACTTCGCGGATCGACTGGGCGCCGGTCATCAGCATCACCAGACGGTCCAGACCGAAGGCCAGACCACCGTGCGGCGGTGCACCGTACTTCAGCGCGTCGAGCAGGAAGCCAAACTTCTCTTCCTGTTCCGCTTCGTTGATGCCCAGCAGACGGAATACCGCTTGCTGCATTTCCTTGCGGTGAATACGGATCGAACCGCCGCCCAGCTCGGTGCCGTTGAGCACCATGTCGTAGGCACGCGACAGTGCGCCGGCCGGGTTGGCTTCAAGCTCCTGCGGGGTGCACTTCGGTGCGGTGAACGGGTGGTGCAGCGCGGAGAAGCTGCCGTCGTCGTTTTCTTCGAACATCGGGAAGTCGACGACCCACATCGGCGCCCACTCGCAGGTCAGCAGCTTGAGGTCGTGACCGAGCTTGATGCGCAGCGCGCCGAGGGCTTCGCTGACGATCTTGGCTTTGTCGGCACCGAAGAACACGATGTCGCCATCGACCGCACCGACGCGATCAAGGATCACGTTGAGCTTGTCTTCCGGGATGTTCTTGACGATCGGCGATTGCAGACCGTCAACACCGGCCGCGCGCTCGTTGACCTTGATGTAGGCCAGGCCCTTGGCGCCGTAGATGCCGACGAACTTGGTGTAATCGTCGATCTGCTTGCGCGGCATGCTCGCCCCGCCTGGAACGCGCAGTGCGGCAATGCGGCACTTCGGATCGTTGGCCGGACCGCTGAATACCTTGAATTCGACTTCCTTGAGCTGG
This sequence comes from Pseudomonas retamae, assembly GCF_043496865.1. NCBI lineage: Bacteria > Pseudomonadati > Pseudomonadota > Gammaproteobacteria > Pseudomonadales > Pseudomonadaceae > Pseudomonas > Pseudomonas retamae. The sequence continues at coordinate 76,279 of NZ_JBIEIL010000014.1, read as the reverse complement.
TCGGCAACGTCCACCAGTTCCAGCGGGATACGCAGGTCCGGCTTGTCGGAACCGTAGCGGCGCATGGCTTCTTCGAAGGTCATGTGCGGGAATTCGCCGAATTCCAGATCCAGCACTTCCTTGAACAGGTTGCGGATCATTTGCTCGGTCAGGCCCATGATCTCTTTTTCATCGAGGAAGCTGGTCTCGATGTCGATCTGGGTGAATTCCGGCTGACGATCGGCGCGCAGGTCTTCGTCGCGGAAGCACTTGGCGATCTGGTAGTAACGGTCGAAACCGGCCACCATCAGCAATTGCTTGAACAGCTGCGGCGATTGCGGCAGGGCGAAGAACGAACCGGCGTGGGTACGGCTCGGCACCAGATAGTCACGCGCACCTTCAGGAGTGGCACGGGTCAGGATCGGCGTTTCGACGTCGAGGAAGCCGTTTTCGTCGAGGAAGCGACGGATGCTGGTGGTCATGCGCGAGCGCAGACGCAGCTTCTCGGCCATTTCCGGACGACGCAGGTCGAGGAAGCGATAACGCAGACGGGTTTCTTCGCCAACGTCGGAGAACTCGTTGAGCGGGAATGGCGGGGTTTCCGACTCGTTCAGCACTTCCAGTTCGTAACCCAGCACTTCGATCATGCCCGAAGCCATGTTGGCGTTGGTTGCGCCAGCAGGACGCAGGCGCACCTTGCCGGTGATCTTCACCACGTATTCGCTGCGCACGCGATCGGCGGCGGCGAAGCTCTCGGCGCGATCCGGATCGAAGACCACCTGGGCCAGACCGTCACGATCACGGATATCGAGGAAAATCACCCCGCCGTGGTCGCGGCGACGGTGAACCCATCCGCAAAGGGTAATTTCCTGACCTTCCAGGCTTTCGTTCAGTTGGCCGCAATAGTGGCTGCGCATCATGATAATGGTTCGCTTCTCGTCATTCGATATTCGGTGGAGATCCGTTGCTCATGCAATGCGGAAACTCACGCGTGTCGTTCGTTCAGGGCTTGAACGCTATTCAGCTTTGTCGCCACCGGCCAGATTCTTCTTGGTTCCGGTCTTGAAATCGGTCTCGTACCAACCGTTGCCGCTGAGGCGAAAACCCGGCATGGACAGCTGTTTCTTCAGTTCGGGCGCCTGACAGGCAGGGCAGTCGACCAGCGGTGCGTCGCTGATCTTCTGAATGGCTTCCAACTGATGACCACAGGAAGCACATTGGTAATCGTACATCGGCATGGAGGTGTCTCGGCGATCAGATTGCTGCCGCGCGCAGGGCTTTGCGGCGAAAGAGCGGGATTATATCGATTAAATGCGGCCTGTGCAGCCGGTAAGCTGCACAGGCCGCGACCTCGTTTGCAAGCGCCGTATCAGAGCGAATCGGAGCGCGCCGTCTGACCGATGCCGTTCATCACACACACCACCCGCACCAGCGCGCTGAAATTTTTCACCCCGCCGTGCCGCAAATGCACTTCCCGGTCGACATGGGACAACAGCGAGCTGATCGAACAGCAATTGTCCGCCGCCATCGAGCCGAGGATGTTCCAGTAGACCTGCTCCAGACGCAGGCAGGTCGCGTAACCATTCAGGCGCACGGATCGAGACAACGGCCTGATCAGCGCCATGTCGAATCCGCTGACGAACGGATCGACCTTCAAATCATGTGGCGAGCCGACCCTGCGGTCGCCGCGCCTGTCTCCTTCTACCATATCGCTGACACTCCTTTGCCATCTCTGCTTGTTTGAAAAGTCACATCCTGTGGCGTTCATAAAAGCGCAGACACAAAGTTATAGCCAGACGACTTGTTGACCGTCGCCGTAGGATAAGCCAACGATACAAGTAAGATTTTGCACGGGGCGCAGGCCCAGGAATGCAAGGCCTGCGCGTTCGATCAGGCTTCGAGCAACGCGCGCAGCATCCACGCGGTCTTCTCGTGCACCTGCATGCGCTGGGTCAGCAGGTCGGCGGTCGGCTCATCGCTGACCTTGTCGAGCAGCGGAAAAATCCCGCGCGCCGTGCGGGTCACCGCTTCCTGCCCCTCGACCAGTTGCCTGATCATGTCTTCGGCGCTTGGCACGCCCTCCTCTTCCTTGATGGACGACAGACGTGCGTAGGTGGCATAGGCACCCGGCGCCGGAAAGCCGAGGGCGCGGATGCGCTCGGCGATCGAGTCCACCGCCAGCGCCAGTTCGTTGTACTGCTCTTCGAACATCAGATGCAGGGTACGGAACATCGGGCCGGTAACGTTCCAGTGGAAGTTATGGGTTTTCAGATACAGCACGTAGGTGTCCGACAGCAGACGCGACAGTCCTTCGACGATGGACTTGCGGTCCTCTTCACTGATACCGATATCGATTGCCATGGTGACCTCCTGAGGGCGATTGATTTCATCCAAAAGATGCAGGCCCACTCTAGCAAGGCTGCCGCCACCTCGCAGCCCCGTTCACACGCTCGCACTGCGACAAAACGACCGACGCACTGCCACTGGCCGGGCTGATTTGAGTCGCCGAAGGCTTTGCTGTTAAATAGGCGACGTGTCGCTATGCCCCATATTTCGGGGTGTTGCGCATAGGCTGATGTCGTGAACGTGTCCACCGCCTCTTTTTTTGTTCCGAAGCGAACCGTTCGCCTTCAGCTCTTCCTTGTGAGCCGTCATAAACGTGAGCCAATCAAAATGTTGAAAATCGTCCACCTGCTGATGGGCGCAGCGGCTTTGCTGCTGTCGTTCATACCCAGCTTGAAATCCGAAGCCGTTCCCTACCTGCAACAACCCGATGCACTTTATCTGGCCTTTTTCGGCCTGCTGAACCTGATCCTTGCGCCAGTGATCCCGTACTGGAACAAAGGTCCGCGCCAGCATCTGCAAAACCTGGTCAGCGCTCTTCTGGTACTGACCGTCGTCCTGCAAACCCTGACCCTGATCGCACCAATGCCGGTCATCGCCGGCCAGCCTGCCGTGCTGTTCAGCCTGGTAATCGCACTGGTTGCGGTGGTCGTACACCTGGCAGTGAGTTTCTATCGCTCTTCACCGGCCGCCGCGCCGACCAGCTACGACATGACCAACCGTGATACCGGTACCGTCAAGTGGTTCAACACTTCCAAAGGCTTCGGCTTTATCTCGCGCGATTCCGGCGATGATATTTTCGTGCATTTCCGCGCGATCCGTGGCGAAGGTCACCGCGTTCTGGTCGAAGGCCAGCGCGTGGAGTTCTCGGTAATGAACCGCGACAAGGGCCTGCAAGCCGAGGACGTCATCGCCGCGCTGCCGCGCCGCTGACCCCAAAGCAAAAAACCGCGAACAGCCTGGCTGCTCGCGGTTTTTTTATGCCTGTACGAACTCAATAATGCGGCGGCGGTGCGTCTTCTTCGAAAGAGCCGAACTGCCCGACCATTTCCTCCTGGCGCTTGAGCAGTGCCGCCATCTGCAATTGCAGACGCTCGACCACGCGCTGCTGCGCCACCAGCACGTCATTCAATGCCTGAATCGTATCGTCCTGAAAGGCCAACCGGCTCTCCAGATCGGTAACGCGTTGTTCCAGACTCATGACTCAGGCCTCCGCAAAAGTGAAATCGTCGGTCAGCACCAGACGCAAGCGCTCGCGGATGGCGGCGACCTGCTCTGCGCTGTACGGCTGGGCTGGGTGCTTGCCCCAGACCGGCGCCGGCCAGGCGGCATCATCGCGTTTGCGCACGATGACATGCATGTGCAACTGGCTGACGACGTTGCCCAGGGTCGCGACGTTCAGTTTGTCGGCATCAAACGAATCCTTGAGCAGCTCGGCCAGTGTGGTGGTTTCCTGCCAGAGCTGCTGCTGGTCAGCGACATCCAACTGAAACAACTCGCTGATATCCTCGCGACGCGGCACCAGGATGAACCACGGGTACTGGCTGTCGTTGGACAGCAACAAGCGGCAGAGCGGGAAGTCACCGATCACCAGCGTGTCCTGTTGAAGTCGTGAATCTAAAGCAAACACTGCGCGCACTCCCGGCTGATCGACATATTCAGCTTGGCGGCGTTTCCTGGAACGACCCGCCAAGCCACAGGAGTGCAGCATACCTGTGATTGCGCGAGCGTTCACGACAGCGTGGCCTGCCATCGCGCATGCGCCCCGACATGGGACATTTGGCAGCGCTACGCACCAACACGGACCCCATACCCGTCATCATCCCGAAGAAATGATCGGAATATGCCCTATGCTCGGCCTCTCAAGCGCTCATCACCGCGGGAAATCGAACAGGGGCGGAAAATTATCTGCACCAAAAACGCACAACACGTCTACGCTCAGTGCGTCGGGCATCCGCCGAATACTCACTGAGGGGGGTGAACGGGTAACGTTTTTTGTTGTCACGCGCGCGGAACAGCGTGACAACACCATGGCAGGGCTGACGTCAAGCGCTGAAAAAAACAGCCTTGAAGCCCCCGTTTCACAAGGTTTTCACAAACGCAGGCGGGCGCTTGAAAAAATAACCGCAGGAAAAACGCGGTTTGAGCACGCTTGTTGCATTCGTACTCATATGGACTATAAGCGCACCACCGGAAGTGGATGCCTAAGCCCCATAAAAACAGTGGCAGGGTTGCCCGATGGAGATTCAAGTGTTTTGCCAGGGACTCTTTTTTACCGATGCAAAAAGGCCCATGAACAGCGAGAAAGTTGTCAGTCCGGCTGCGTCGGTACTGTGAATTTGCGACATCCAGCCAGTCATTCGCGACAACGTCGTAAAGAAGCTGAAAGGTTGAATTCGCAAGTATCGCCAACATGGTCGGCGTGATATAAGTTTGCGCCGACACAAAAAGAAAGAGCCGCCCAGATAATAAAACAGGTGGGACGGCAGTACTCTTCTAAAACCAAAGGAGCAAATCACGATGCGCGTGATGAAGTGGAGCATGATCGCACTGGCAGTTGCAGCAGCTGCCGGTTCTCAGTTGGCTACGGCCGCACCGTTCGTTAGTGACCAGGCAGAGGCCAAGGGCTTCGTTGAAGACGCCAAAGCTGACTTGCTGATTCGTAACTATTACTTCAACCGTGACAACAAGGATCGCGCCCGGGACGTCAAGGACTGGACCCAGGGTATCTGGGGCAACTTCAGCTCTGGCTATACCCAAGGTACTGTAGGCGTCGGCGTCGATGCATTCGGTTACCTGGCGATCAAACTCGATGGTGGCGACGGTACCAGTGGTTCGGGCAACATGTCCCGTAGCGACACCGTCAATGCAAATGGTTCGCGCGACGTCAATGACAGCCAAGGCAAAGCCGGCGCTGCCATCAAGTTCCGCGTATCGAAAACCGAGCTGAAAATCGGCGACATGCAGCCAAGCACCGCTCCGGTGTTCGCCGTCGGCGGCTCGCGTATCCTTCCGCAAACTGCCAGCGGTTTCCAACTGCAGAGCAGCGAAGTCAAAGACCTCGACCTCGAGGCTGGTCACTTCTACTCGGGTACCAGCCAGGACAAGAACGCCCGTGATGGCGGTCTGTACGCCACCTACGCCGGCGTTGAAGCCAATACCATCGACTACTTCGGCGGTAAATACGGCATCACCGAGAACCTCTCGGCATCGCTGTACGGCGCCAAGCTGGAAGATATCTGGAACCAGTACTACGCGAACGTGAACCTCACCACCCCGTTCAGTGGTGACACTTCGTTGAACACCGATTTCAACATCTACCGCACTACCGATACCGGCAGCTCGAAAGCAGGCGACATCAGCAACACCGCCTTCTCCCTGGCCACCGCGCTGTCGTTCCTCAAAGCGCACACCGTTACTCTGGCCTTCCAGAAAGTCAACGGTGACACGCCGTTCGACTACATCGGTATCGGCAAGAACAACCGTGGCGGCGACTCGATTTTCCTCGCCAACTCCATCCAGTACTCTGACTTCAACGCACCTGGCGAGAAATCTGCCCAGATCCGTTATGACATCAAAATGGCCGAGTACGGCGTTCCAGGTCTGAGCTTCATGACCCGTTACGTTAAAGGCTGGGACATCGATGGCACCCATACTCCGGCAGGCAGTGCATACACCGGTCTGTATGGCGAAGATGGCAAGCACAACGAAACCAACCTGGAAGCCAAGTACGTAGTTCAGTCTGGCCCGGCAAAAGACCTGTCGTTCCGTATTCGTCAAGCGTGGCACAATGCCAACGCCGATGAAGGCGAAGGCGACGTTAAAGAGTTCCGTCTGATCGTTGACTACCCGCTGTCGCTGTTGTAATCGCATCCAGTTAGTTTGCGATAACAAATAAAAAGGCCCATCTCAGGATGGGCCTTTTTTATTGCTGCTGCATTCAACTGCGCTGACTGCGAAGTCAGACAGTTAATTAGCAACCTATCATTTAGTTGCCGGTTCCTGCATTACACGAATAACCCGCTGTGGAAAAGGAATATCAATTCCGGCAGCCTTTAAACGATCGCGCGCCAGCTCATTGAACATGAACATCACATCCCAGTAATCGGCAGTTTTAACCCAGACCCGCAGGGAAACCGTGATCGAACTGTCGCCCAGTGTCGAAATCACCGCTTGTGGCTCAGGGTCCTGCAGCACGCGCTCATCCTTGGCCAGATCCAGCAGCACCTGACGGGCCTTTTGCAGATCGGCTTCGTAATCGACGCCCACATCGAATACCACTTTGCGGGTCGGCTGACGGTTGGTGTTGGTGATGATGCCGTTGGATAGATTGCCGTTGGGCAGGATGATGGTCTTGTTGTCGCCGGTACGCAGCACCGTGTGGAAAATCTGGATGCTGTCGACAGTGCCCGCCACGCCTTGGGCTTCGATCCAGTCACCGATACGGAATGGCCGGAACAGCAGAATCAGCACGCCACCGGCAAAGTTCGCCAGGCTGCCCTGCAATGCCAGACCGATAGCCAGACCGGCCGCACCGATGGCCGCGACGAACGAGGTGGTTTCGACGCCGATCATCGACGCGACGCTGACGATCAGCAACACCTTGAGAATGATGTTCGCCAGGCTGCTGATAAAGCCTTGCAGCGCCAGGTCGGCATTGCGCAGGGCCAACAGACCGCCGAGCTTTTGCGTGACCTTGTTGATCAGCCACCAGCCGATGGCCAGGGTAATCACCGCCAGCAGCACGCGGCTGCCGTATTCCATGATCATCGGAATCCACGCCTGGGACGCCTTGACCAGGTGGTCCACCTCAGCATTCAAATCCATGTTCTTTCTCCTGATTTCCGGCTTCCCGGGTGTAAAAAATCACCGACAGAACAACTGCCAGGGTGTACACAAAATAATGTGGGAGCGAGCCTGCTCGCGAATGCGGTGTGTCAGTCAACCTCATGGCTGAATGAAACATCGCATTCGCGAGCAGGCTCGCTCCCACAGGCCATCCGACAGAGCTTAGTCGCGGAAGTTGTTGAACTGCAGCGGCATACCGAATTCCTTGGCGCGCAGTGCCGCGATGGCTTCCTGCAGGTCGTCGCGCTTCTTGCCGGTCACACGTACTTGCTCGCCCTGGATGGCGGCCTGCACTTTCAATTTGGCTTCCTTGATGTGGCCGACAATCTTCTTCGCCAGTTCCTTGTCGATGCCTTCCTTGAGCACGGCGTCCTGCTTCATCAGCTTGCCCGAGGCATAGGCGTCCTTGACCTCAAGGCACTGTACGTCGATCTTGCGCTTGACCAGCGCCAGCTTGAGGATTTCGATCATCGCTTCGAGCTGGAATTCGGCCTCAGCGGTCAGGCTGACGGTCAGGTCCTTTTCCTTGAACTCGAAGCTGCCTTTGCCTTTCAGGTCATAACGACGGTCGAGTTCCTTCACGGCGTTCTCGACCGCGTTGGTAAGCTCGTGTTTGTCCAGTTCGGATACCACGTCGAACGACGGCATGTAATCTCTCCAATAAAAAGGCGCGCTCGATGATGATGGAGCGCGCTTGGCTTGCGGTTAAAATCGGGCTCATTATAACGGGTCTTTTCTCACCGATACGGCGCGCCGCACATGCCTGCAAGCAATCGAGCAAAAAACTGATGTCGACTCCCTGGCATGTACTGGGCGCCGGCAGTCTCGGCACGTTATGGGCGACCCGCCTGGCCCGCGCGGGCCTGCCGGTGCGGTTGATCGTGCGCGACGACACGCGCTTGCGCAGCTACGAGGCCGCCGGTGGACTGACCCTGGTAGAAAACGGACAAGCCAGCACCCATGCAGTTCCCGCTGAAACCGCAGACAACCCCGCGCTGATCCGCCGCCTGCTGGTGGCGTGCAAGGCGTACGACGCTGAAAGCGCCGTCGCCCGCATCGCCCCGCGTCTGGCGGTGGATGCCGAGCTGATCCTGCTGCAGAACGGCCTCGGCAGTCAGGACGCGGTCGCCGCCCAGGTGCCGCATGCGCGGTGTATCAGCGCCTCCAGCACCGAGGGTGCGTTTCGCGATGGCGACTGGCGCGTGGTGTTTGCCGGGCATGGGTTTACCTGGCTCGGCGATGCCGCAAATCCATTGGCGCCGATCTGGCTGGACGATCTGCAAGCGGCGAACATTCCCCATGAATGGACCGCTGACATCCTCACCCGCCTGTGGCGCAAACTGGCGCTCAACTGTGCGATCAACCCGCTGACGGTGTTGCACGACTGCCGTAACGGCGGACTGACCGAGCATCACTGCGAAGTCGCCACCCTGTGTGGCGAGCTGGCCGAATTGCTTGAACGCTGTGGCCAACCGGCAGCGGCGGACAACCTGCAAGCGGAAGTCGAGCGAGTGATTCAAGCCACCGCGGCCAATTACTCCTCGATGTACCAGGACGTCGCCAACCAGCGCCGCACCGAAATCAGTTACCTGTTAGGCCACGCCTGCAAGGTTGCCGAACGCCACCAGGTAAACCTGCCGCATCTGCAGCAACTGCAACAGCGCCTGATCGGCCATCTGCGCAGCCTCGGATTGCCCAGCGACTGAGCAGCGGCTACGCTGGCGACTTGTTCCTTTGTTGCGATAAACCTGATGCCATTGCGCCAGCGCCTCGAAAACCTGCCGGTCGGCCAGAAACTGTTGGCCGCCCTGCTGGTGTTGTTGACCACGGTTCTGCTGGTCGCCAACCTGACCTTTATCAGCGCCGCCTATTACATCTCCCAGGAAAGCATGGCCCCGCAGGCCTTGCAGACCATCGGCCGGTTGATCTCCAATCCGAGCCTGGTCAGCGAAGCCCTGCAATCACCGCAAAGTGCCGAGCGCCTGCTCAAGGAGCTCGACAGTTATTCACCGTTGCGCGCCGCCGCCCTCTACGACGGCAAAGGGCAACGTCTGGCGCAAGTGCAGCGTGGCGACAAACTCAGCCTGCCGGAGCATTACCGCCACGTCGAGGCCTGGCAACTGACCGAGTTTCGCAGCAACCAGCTGATCACGCTGCCCCGTCCCGGCACCTCACCGGGCCACTTGCTGCTGGTTGCCAGCAGCGAGCTGCCGATGGCGTTCTACACCGGCACCCTGACCGCCAGCCTGGGTATTCTGATTTTCAGCGTGCTGCTGTGGCTGGTGATTGCCCGGCAGATCAAACGCCTGATCACCCGGCCGATCCATCAACTCGAAGAGCTGTCGCGGCAAGTTACGCGTGAAGAGAACTACGCCTTGCGTGCTGCGCGCGGCAACCACGATGAAATCGGCAGTCTGGCCGAGGCGTTCAACACCATGCTGTCGCGCATCGAAGCGCGCGAGCAGCAGCTCAAGCGCGCCCGCGATGATTCGCAGGCGGCTTACGATCAGGCCCAGGGGCTGGCCGAAGAAACTCGCCACACCAATCGCAAACTGGAACTGGAAGTCCAGGTGCGCAGCAAGATCGAGAAGAAGCTCACCGGTTTCCAGAACTACCTCAACAGCATCATCGACTCGATGCCCTCGGCGCTGATCGCCCTCGACGAGCAGCTCTACGTCACCCAATGGAACCAGGAAGCCAGCGCCCTCTCCGGCACGCGTCTGGACGAAGCGCTGAACCAGCCGATCTTCCTTGCCTTCGAACCGCTCAAGCCGTTTCTGCCGCAAATCAAGCAGACCGTCGAGCAGCACACCGTGGCGAAAATCGAGCGGGTCACCTGGTTCAAGGACGACGAGCCGAAGCACTACGCGCTGACCTTTTATCCGCTGATGGGCGGTGCCGGGCGTGGCGTGGTGATCCGCATCGACGACATCACCCAGCGCCTGTCGCTGGAAGAGATGATGGTCCAGTCGGAAAAAATGCTCTCGGTCGGTGGACTCGCCGCCGGCATGGCCCATGAAATCAATAACCCGCTGGGCGCGATCCTGCACAACGTGCAGAACATCCGCCGACGCCTGTCCGCGGATCTGCCGAAGAACCTGGAAACCGCCGAACAACTGGGCATCGAACTGGACACGGTCAACCGCTACCTGCAAGGGCGCGAAGTGCCGCAACTGCTCGACGGCATTCAACAGGCCGGTGCGCGGGCGGCGAAGATCGTTACGCACATGCTCAGTTTCAGCCGCCGCAGTACCCGGCAAATGGCCCCCTGCGATTTGCCGGCACTGATCGATCAAGCCGTGGAAATCGCTGGCAACGATTTCGATCTGGCCATCGGTTTCGACTTCAAGGGCCAGGCGATCATCCGTCAGTTCGACCCGGCGCTCGGCCCGGTGCCGGGCACCGCCAACGAGCTCGAGCAGGTGCTGCTCAATCTGTTGAAAAACGCTGCGCAGGCGATCCACCAGCGCGAGGACGACAGCGAGCCGGGGCGGATCATTCTGCGTACCAGACTCAATCCGCCCTGGGCCGAGATTCAAGTCGAAGACAACGGTATCGGCATGAGCGAAAGCGTGCGCAAACGCACCTTCGAACCGTTCTTCACCACCAAGGAAATCGGCCAGGGCACCGGGCTGGGCCTGTCGGTGTCGTACTTCATCATCACCAATAACCACAAAGGGCAGATGGAAGTGCAGTCCGCGCCGGGCCAGGGCACCTGCTTCACCTTGCGCCTGCCGCTGAGCCAGCCAACCCCCATCGCCGCCGAAACCAGTCAACTACCGAGGTAACTCATGGGCTTTCGCCTGTCGAAAATCTACACCCGCACCGGTGACAAGGGCGAAACCGGCCTCGGCGATGGCCGTCGCGTGCCCAAGGATCATCCACGGATCGAGGCGATCGGCGAGGTCGATACGCTGAACAGTCAGGTCGGCGTGTTGCTGGCCGGGTTGATCGCCGAGCGTGAACGCTGCCCGGGGCTGAATGAGCTGATCGAGGTCTTGGCGCCTTGTCAGCATCGCCTGTTTGATTTGGGTGGCGAACTGGCAATGCCGGAATATCAGGCGTTGAACGCAGCGGAAATCGAACGCCTGGAAGCGGCGATTGACGTGTGGAATGAAGAGTTGGGGCCGCTGGAGAATTTCATCTTGCCCGGCGGTTCAATGCTGATCGCCCAAGCGCACGTGTGCCGCAGCCTGGCGCGCAGTGCCGAGCGGCGTTGCCAGCATCTGAATGCGCTGGAACCGCTGGCCGGGGTTGGCCTGGCGTATATCAATCGGTTGTCGGATCTGTTGTTTGTGGCGGCAAGGTTGATTGCGCGGCGGCAGGGGGTGGCGGAGATTTTGTGGCAGGCGGCGGCAAAACCCCGAGATAAGTAGCGTCTGACAGGACGCCTTCGCGAGCAGGCTCGCTCCCACAGGGACTGCATTTCTCCAACTGGAACGCAGTCAAATGTGGGAGCGAGCCTGCTCGCGAAGAGGCTAGAAGCCCCACCGCAAAATCAGGATTCAGGCCAGAACGCGCGAATCCCCGCCACACCCTGCGCCCCGACGCTCCAGGCCTTGTCCCGCTTCGCCGGCCCTACCCCACCGAGCAAAAACACCGGTTTACTGAAACATTCGATCAGCGTCCCGGCCTGCTCCCAGCCCAACGGCTGCGCATCCGGGTGAGTCAGTGTCGGCTGCACCGGCGACAGGGTGACGAAATCCACGCCCATCTGCTCGGCCAGCGCCAGTTCTTCAGCGTTGTGACACGACGCCGCCAGCCAGCGCTCTGCCGGCAACGGCCGCCCCGCCGCCGCGTATTTACGCAACTGCGCCGAGGTGATGTGCCAACCCGCCGATGGGAAATCGCCGAGCCATTCAAACGGCCCCTTGATCATCAACTGCGCCTTGCCGGCACACAGGCCGACCGCATCGACCGCCAGATCGCGGTACTTGGGGTCATAGCCATTCGGCGCGCGTAGCTGGATCAGCTTGATGCCGCCGGCAATCGCCTTCTGGATACCGCGTAGCAGCGCCGGGGTTTCCAGATCTTCCGGGGTGATCAGATATTCGTTGGGCAAGCGCGCCGCGGCAACGATCGGCTGGTTGGCCGCCGGGAATTCATAATTCACCAGCTCCTTCGCTGTCACCCAGGCCAAGGGCTGGCCTTCGGCGCCATGCGGCTCACCACTGAATGCCGAGACTTCCCAGACATCCAGCAATACTTGTTTGTCCGGGTAATCGTGGCGCACCTTGATCAGCGGCCGGGCAGCGCCGACGACGATGCCCAGTTCCTCGTTCAGCTCTCGGGCCAGCGCACTTTCGACCGATTCGTCAGCCTCGACCTTGCCGCCGGGAAACTCCCACAGACCACCCTGATGCTGGGTGTCGGCGCGGCGCGCGATGAGGATTTTGCCGCTGGCGTCGCGAATGACTGCAGCGGCGACGTGAACGCGTTTCACGGCTTCAATTCCTCCAGTCCGGCCTTCTGCCACGCTTTGAATGCAGGCCATTGGTAGATGGTTTCAACATAGGCTTCGTCGGCGGCCGGCAGTTGTACCTGATAGGTACGCAGGCGTACGGCGATCGGAGCGAAAAAAGCATCGGCCAGACTCACGCGACCGAACAGGTACGGCCCGTCTTCGGTCGCCGCCGCACGACATTCCGCCCACAAGGCGAGCATGCGCTCGATGTCGACCTTCACTTCTGGCGGCACCGGATTGAGCGGCGCGTCGTGATTGAGGTTGAACGGCATGTGATTGCGCATGGCGAAGAAGCCGCTGTGCATCTGCGCGCAAGCAGAACGGGCCTGCGCACGGGCGAACACATCGCTCGGCCAGAGCTGCTCGGAGGGGAATTGTTCGGCGAGGTATTCGGCGATCGCCAGCGAGTCGGCGATGGTGCCGCGGGTGGTTTTGAGCAGTGGCACCTTGGCGGTCGGCGAATGTTTGAGCAGCAACTCGCGAGTGTCGGGTTTGCCGAGCTTGATCAGTTCTTCGCTGTAAGGTGCGCCGGTCAGCTCCAGCGCCAGGGCGGCGCGCAGGGACCAGGAGGAAAGCAGTTTGTCGCCGATGATCAGGTGCAGGGACATGGTGGTGGCGCCTTTTCGTCAGAGGAAAGCTTCTGAATGGATTGTGTCTGGACCGCCGTCTTCGCGAGCAGGCTCGCTCCCACAATAGACCGAGCTGCGGCGATACCCCTGTGGGAGCGAGCCTGCTCGCGAATCGAGCGACTCGGTCCCGGGTCAGGTCAAGTACGGTACTCAGCGTTGATCTTCACATACTCGTGCGACAGGTCGGTGGTCCAGATGGTTTCGCTGCAATTGCCACGACCCAGTTCTATGCGGATGGTGATCTCTTCCTGTTGCATCACCGCCGAGCCTTGCGCTTCAGTGTAGGTCGCCGCACGGGCGCCGCGGCTGGCGATGCACACCTCGCCGAGGAACACGTCGATCTTGCTCACGTCCAGGTCCGGCACACCGGCACGGCCGACGGCGGCGAGAATACGGCCCCAGTTCGGGTCGGAGGCAAACAGCGCAGTCTTGATCAGCGGCGAGTGCGCCACGGTATAGCCGACGTCCAGGCATTCCTGATGGTTGCCGCCACCGTTGACTTCAACAGTGACGAACTTGGTCGCGCCTTCGCCGTCACGCACGATGGCCTGAGCCACGTCCATGCACACTTCGAACACCGCTTGCTTGAGTTTGGCAAACAGCTCGCCTTCGGCGCGAGTGATCTCCGGCAGTGCAGCCTTGCCGGTGGCGATCAGCATGCAGCAGTCGTTGGTCGAGGTGTCGCCGTCGATGGTGATGCGGTTGAACGACTTGTTGGCGCCGTCGAGCATCAGGTTGTGCAGCACATCGCGCGAGACTTTGGCGTCCGTGGCGATGTAGCCGAGCATGGTCGCCATGTTCGGGCGGATCATGCCCGCGCCTTTGCTGATGCCGGTGACGGTGATGGTCACGCCATCATGCTCGAACTGGCGGCTGGCGCCCTTCGGCAAGGTGTCGGTGGTCATGATTCCGGTGGCGGCGGCTTCCCAGTTGTTTTCCGACAGATCATCGAGCGCCGCTTGCAGTGCGCCTTCGATCTTCTCGACCGGCAGCGGCTCACCAATTACACCGGTGGAGTACGGCAGGATCTGGCTGGCATCGACGCCGCTCAGCTCAGCCAGTTTCGCCGTGGTGCGCTCGGCAGCCGCCAGACCCGGCTCGCCGGTGCCGGCGTTGGCGTTACCGGTGTTGGTCAGCAGGTAGCGCACGGCATTCTGCACGCGTTTTTTCGCGAGGATCACCGGCGCCGCACAGAACGCGTTCAAGGTAAACACGCCCGCCACGGTCGAGCCCTCGGCACAGCGCATCACTACAACATCCTTGCGCCCGGGGCGCTTGATGCCGGCCGAGGCGATACCGAGTTCAAAACCGGCAACCGGGTGCAACGTTGGCAACGGACCAAGACCAACAGCCATGAATGCGCTCCTTACTCAATGATGTCAGCACCGCCACTCGCAGCGACGGTGGTGTGAATGGCAAAACGCCGCGACGGCAAGAGCCGGTCGCGGCGCGGGTAGTTCAGCGTGTGCGACGGGTTTTACTGGATCTGCCCGTGGCAATGCTTGTATTTCTTGCCCGAACCGCAATAGCACAGCTCGTTGCGGCCCAGCTTCTGCTCGTTACGCACCGGTGCGGTGGCGAGGGCGACATCGACCTCTTCACCCAGTGCTTCGGGCTGATCCAACCCCGGCGCTTCGGCGTGTTCGAACTGCATGCGGGCGGCCAGCGCCTCGGCTTCCTGACGCAGGCGTTGCTCTTCGGCTTCCGGATCTTCGCGGCGAACCTGAACGTGCGACAGTACACGGATCGAGTCGCGCTTGATCGAATCGAGCAGCTCGGAGAACAGCGTGAACGACTCGCGCTTGTATTCCTGCTTCGGGTTTTTCTGCGCGTAGCCACGCAAGTGGATGCCGTGACGCAGGTGATCCATGGTCGACAGGTGGTCTTTCCACAGATCGTCCAGTACGCGCAGCACGATCTGCTTCTCGAACGAGCGCAGTGCTTCGGCACCGGCCTGATCTTCTTTTTCGTTGTATGCCGCCATCAGCTCGGTCATGAGCTTCTCGCGCAGGGTTTCTTCGTACAGGTGATCGTCTTCGTCGAGCCACTGCTGGATCGGCAGGGTCACACCGAAATCGCTGGCAATCGAGGCTTCCAGGCCGGCGACGTCCCACTGCTCGGGCAGCGACTGCGGCGGAATGTGGGCGCTGACGGTCGCGTTGAGCACGTCCTGACGGAAGTCGGCGATGGTTTCACCGATGTTGTCGGCGGCCAGCAACGTGTTGCGCATGTGATAGATCACTTTACGCTGTTCGTTGTTGACGTCGTCGAACTCGAGCAATTGCTTACGGATGTCGAAGTTGCGCCCTTCAACCTTGCGCTGCGCCTTCTCGATCGCATTGGTCACCATGCGGTGCTCGATCGCTTCGCCCGGCTGCATGCCCAGGGCCTTCATGAAGTTCTTCACCCGGTCAGAGGCAAAGATGCGCATCAGGCTGTCTTCCAGCGACAGGTAGAAACGGCTCGAACCGGCATCGCCCTGACGGCCGGCACGGCCACGCAGCTGGTTGTCGATACGACGCGATTCGTGGCGCTCGGAGGCGATCACTTGCAAGCCGCCGGATTCCAGCACTTGCTGGTGACGCTTCTGCCAGTCGGCCTTGATCTGGGCGATCTGCTCAGGGCTCGGGTTTTCCAGCGCCGCGACTTCCACCTCCCAGTTACCGCCCAACAGAATGTCGGTACCGCGACCGGCCATGTTAGTGGCGATGGTCAGCGCGCCCGGACGACCGGCCTGCGCAATGATTTCAGCTTCTTTTTCGTGGAACTTGGCGTTCAGGACCTTGTGTTCGATACCTTCCTTGGCAAGCAGGCTGGAAACGTGCTCGGAAGTTTCGATGGTTGCCGTACCGACGAGGATCGGACGGCCCTGTGCCATGCCTTCCTTGATGTCGTTGATGATCGCCGCGTATTTCTCTTCGGCGGTCAGGAACACCAGGTCGTTGTAGTCTTTGCGCGCCAACGGCTTGTTCGGCGGAATGACCACGACCGGCAGGTTGTAGATCTGGTGGAATTCGAACGCTTCGGTGTCAGCGGTACCGGTCATGCCGGACAGCTTTTCGTACAGACGGAAGTAGTTCTGGAACGTGGTCGAAGCCAGGGTCTGGCTCTCGGCCTGAATGTTCAGTCCTTCCTTGGCTTCGATGGCCTGGTGCAGGCCTTCGGACAGACGACGACCCGGCATAGTACGACCGGTGTGCTCGTCGACCAGCACGACCTGACCATCCTGCACGATGTATTCAACGTTGCGGTTGAACAGCTTGTGCGCACGCAGACCGGCGTAAACGTGGGTCAGCAGACCGAGGTTGTGCGCCGAGTACAGGCTCTCGCCTTCGGCCAGCAGGCCGACGCGGGTGAGCATGTCTTCGATGAACTGGTGACCGGCTTCGTTGAGTTCGACCTGGCGGGTCTTCTCGTCAACGGTGTAGTGGCCGGCCTTGGTGACCTGACCTTCGACTTCTTCGACGTGCAGTTCCAGCTGCGGGATCAGTTTGTTGATCTCCATGTACAGCTTGGAGCTGTCCTCGGCCTGACCGGAAATGATCAGCGGGGTACGCGCCTCGTCAATGAGGATGGAGTCGACCTCGTCGATCACGGCAAAGTTGAGTTCGCGCTGGAATTTCTCTTCCATGCTGAACGCCATGTTATCGCGCAGGTAGTCGAAACCGAATTCGTTGTTGGTGCCGTAGGTGATGTCGGCGGCGTACGCCAGACGCTTCTCTTCCGGCGGCTGGAACGGCGTCACGACGCCGACGGTCAGGCCGAGGAATTCATACAGCGGACGCATCCAGTTGGCGTCACGACGGGCCAGATAGTCGTTCACCGTCACCACGTGCACGCCCTTGCCGGACAGAGCATTGAGGTAAACGCCGAGGGTTGCCACCAGGGTTTTACCCTCACCGGTGCGCATTTCGGCGATCTTGCCTTCGTGCAGGGTCATGCCGCCGACGAGTTGCACGTCGAAGTGGCGCATGCCCATCACGCGCTTGCCGGCCTCGCGAGCCACGGCAAAGGCTTCCGGCAACAGCTTGTCGAGGGTTTCCCCTTTGGCGATGCGGTCCTTGAACTCTTGAGTCTTGGCGCGCAATTGATCGTCCGAAAGGGCCACCATTTGCTCTTCGAAGGCATTGACGAGCTGCACCGTCTTGAGCATGCGTTTGACTTCACGCTCGTTCTTGCTTCCAAAAAGTTTCTTTAACAAAGGCGCAAACATATCGGCAGGATCTTCCACACTAAAGGGATGGAGGGCGGCCCCGTGAGTCGCCCGTGCAGCCCTCATGGCCGCATGCGAACGAGCATTCTACCCGGAAACGGTGGTGAGGAAAGTGGCGATGTTCCACGATGCTGGCACTGCGCTTTGACGGGGCTCACTTGAAATAAGGGCGTTTTGCTCAACTTCAAGCCACGCGGGCAAGAAGTTAGTCGTTGATTTAATGAGCAAAGCAGGGACAAAAGCAATGGGCGAGTGGTTCCGCAGCTTTCTGCTACCATGGCGCCTCTGTTACTTCAGGTGTTCGATCATGGCATTTCGCCCTCTCACGGCCAGAGCACCCGCCGTTCTGCTACGCGAAGCCAAGCCGCTCAAAGCCATCCTCGGCCATGCCCAACGGCTGGGGCATTTGCAACGTCTGCTCGAAAGCCAGCTGCAACCCGCCGCCCGCGAACACTGCCATGTGGCGTCGTGGCGTGAGGGCAGTCTGCTGTTGATTGTCACCGATGGCCATTGGGCCACACGCCTGCGCTATCAGCAGAAACGCTTGCAGCGGCAATTGCAGATGTTCGACGAATTCGCCAGCCTGACGCGGATTCTGTTCAAGGTGCAGCCGCCGACGGTGCAGCGCGGCGCGACCGGGCACACCATGGATCTGTCGACCGATGCTGCGGCGACGATTCAGGAAACGGCCAATGGGATCAGCGATCCGGGTTTGCGTGCGGCGCTGGAACGACTGGCGGCGCATGCCAAGGCCAAAACCTGACTTTTGTTCGAACGTGCAATACCCATGTGGGAGCGAGCCTGCTCGCGAAGCGGTCGTGTCAGACGCCATCGATGTTGAATGGCAGACCGCTTTCGCGAGCAGGCTCGCTTCCACATCTGGATCTCCAGTAGTTCGGGTTTAGCGGCGTTTGCTGCCACCGAGCAAAGAGCCCATCAAGCCGCGCACCAGTTGCTTGCCCAGATTGTTGGCCGCCTGACGCATGGCTGACTTCAGTGCCTGCCCCGCCGCGGTGCCGAGGAACTCCCCGGCCCGGTCGGCCAGGCTTGGTTCTTCAGGCGCGGGTTTTCTTGCGGGCACCTCAGCCTCCGGCGCCAGGCCTTTACGCCCCATCAGGATTTCATACGCCGACTCGCGATCGATCGGCTTGTCATAACGGCCCTTGAACGGCGATCCGGCAATCAGCACGGTGCGTTCGGTTGCGCTGAGCGGCCCGATCCGCGATTGCGGCGGCGCCACCAGCACCCGCTGGACCATTTCCGGCGTGCCCTTCTCGGTCAGAGTGCCGACCAAGGCCTCGCCAATCCCCAACTCGGTCAATACCGACAAGCTGTCGAACGCCGGATTCGGACGGAAGCCCTCGGCCACCGCGCGCAGGGATTTCTGCTCTTTGGCGGTAAATGCGCGCAAACCGTGCTGGATACGCAACCCGAGCTGTGCCAGCACGTCATCGGGCAAATCGGCTGGCGACTGGGTGACGAAATACACGCCAACGCCCTTGGAGCGAATCAACCGCACCACTTGTTCAAGACGTTCCTGCAACGCCTTCGGCGTGTCGCCAAACAGCAAATGCGCCTCATCGAAGAACAGCGCCAGCAGCGGTTTGTCGGCATCGCCACGCTCGGGCAATTGCTCGAACAGTTCGGCCAGCAGCCACAACAGGAACGTTGCATAGACCTTCGGCGCTTCGTGCACCAGGCGACTGGCGTCGAGCAAATGAATACGTCCGCGACCGTCGGCGGTCGGTTGCAGAATGTCCTCCAGTTGCAGCGCCGGCTCGCCGAACAAGGCTTCTGCGCCCTGCTGCTCAAGGGTTGCCAACCGCCGTAGCAGCGCCTGACTGGAACCGGTGGTCATCAGCGCCGCGTCTTCGCCGAGCAGTTGCGGGTTGTCCTTCAGGTGATTGAGCAGTGCTTTCAAGTCTTTCAGATCGAGCAACAACAGACCTTCGCGATCGGCGACCTTGAACGCCGCATACAGCGCCGACTGTTGACTGTCAGTGAGCTCCAGCAGGCTGCCGATCAGCAGCGGGCCCATTTCGCTCAAGGTGGTACGGAGCGGATGCCCGGATTCGCCATGAATATCCCACAAGGTCACCGGATACGCCTGCGGCGTGTGGTTGAGCCACGGCATGCCGGCGATGCGCTCGGCGACCTTGCCCTGTGGATTGCCGGCGGCGCCGAGGCCGCACAGATCACCCTTGATATCGGCGGCGAACACCGCGACACCGGCGTCGCTGAACGCTTCGGCCAGGCGCTGCAAGGTGACGGTCTTGCCGGTGCCGGTGGCGCCGGCGATCAGGCCGTGGCGGTTCGCCAGGCGCATCGCCTGAGCAGTCTGCTGGCCCGCCGGATCGGCGCCGATTACGAGTTGCGAGGAGTCAGGCATTTTGTCACCCAATGGTTAATCTTTGATGCTGCATGGCCGATAGAAAGGTGGAGAGACCCGACCCGAGTCAGCCGGACATTTCCCTAAGGAGAGACGGAAATATCAGCTTTTTTGACCCTTGCCCGTTTCACGTGCCCCTATGAAAGCACGCCCGGGACATTAAGACCTTAGCGGAACCCCAAGCCATGAACAAAAATCTGCGCTTCAGCCATAAAATCCTGCTTGCCGCCGCCCTCGTCGTCATCGCCGCCTTCGCCTCGTTCACCCTTTATAACGATTGGTTGCAACGCAACGCGATCCGCGATGACTTGAACAGCTACCTCGAAGAAATGGGCGAGGTCACTGCCGGTAATATCCAGACCTGGCTGACCGGGCGTATTCTGCTGATCGAAAACGCCGCCCAGAACATCGCCATCAACCCCGACTCCGCCAACGTCGCCAGCCTGCTCGAGCAGAAAACCCTGACCTCGACGTTCATGGCCACCTACCTGGGCGATGCCACCGGCCATTTCACCATCCGCCCCGACACGAAAATGCCAGATGGTTTCGACCCGCGCGTGCGCCCCTGGTACAAAGGCGCCGAGGGCAGCAGCACCTCGACCCTGACCGAGCCGTACATCGATGCCGCCACCGGGCAGTTGATCATCTCCATCGCCACCGCCTCGAAGAAGGCTGGCCAGAGCGTCGGCGTGGTCGGCGGTGATCTGAGCCTGCAATCGCTGGTCGACACCCTCGCCGCGCGGGATTTTGACGGCATGGGTTACGTGTTTCTGGTTAGCGCCGACGGCAAGATACTCGTGCATCCGGACAAGGCCTTGGTGATGAAATCACTCAAAGAAGCCTATCCCCAGGACACGCCGCGCATCAGCAGCGACTTCAGCGAAGTCAGCGTCGATGGCAAGACCCGCATCGTCACTTTCGCGCCGATCAAGGGTCTGCCGTCGGTGAACTGGTACATCGGTTTGTCGGTAGATAAGGATCAGGCATTTGCGATGCTCAGCGAATTCCGCACCTCGGCGGTGATCGCGACGGTTATTGCCGTGGCGATCATTATCGCGCTGCTGGGCATGCTGATCCGCATCCTGATTCAGCCGCTGCACGTCATGACCCGCGCCATGGAAGACATCGCCGACGGCGAAGGCGACCTGACCAAACGCCTGAGTATCGTCAACAACGATGAGTTTGGCGTGCTGGGTACTGCATTCAACCGTTTCGTCGAGCGTATTCACGGCTCAATCCGTGAAGTCTCGTCGGCCACCGGGCAAGTCAACGAAGTCGCGCTGCGTGTGGTCGCGGCCTCGAACTCGTCGATGTACAACTCCGATCAGCAAGCCTCGCGCACAAGCAGCGTGGCGGCAGCGATCAACCAGCTCGGCGCCGCCGCGCAGGAAATCGCCCGCAACGCCGCGCAGGCTTCAAATCAGGCCAGCGATGCGCGCGGCCTCGCCGAGGATGGCCAGCAAGTGGTTGAACGCAGCATTCAAGCGATGAACCGGTTGTCGAGCATGCTCAGTGCATCGAGCAGCAACATCGAGTCGCTGAACAGCAAGACCGTGAACATCGGGCAGATTCTCGAAGTGATCACCAGCATTTCCCAGCAGACCAATCTGCTGGCGCTCAACGCGGCGATCGAAGCGGCGCGTGCCGGTGAGGCTGGTCGCGGTTTCGCCGTGGTTGCCGATGAAGTGCGCAATCTGGCCCACCGCACGCAGGAGTCGGCGCAGCAGGTGCAGACCATGATCGAGGAGCTGCAAGTCGGCGCCCGCGAGTCGGTGAGCACCATGAGCGACAGCCAGCGCCACAGCCAGGACAGCGTCGAGATCGCCAACCTCGCCGGCGAGCGCCTGAACAGCGTGACCCAGCGCATCGGCGAAATCGACGGCATGAACCAGTCGGTGGCGACCGCGACCGAAGAGCAGACCGCCGTGGTCGAGTCGATCAACGTCGACATCACCGAGATCAACACGCTGAACCAGGAAGGCGTGGAAAACCTGCAGGCGACCTTGCGTGCCTGTTCGGATCTGGAGCAGCAGGCTGCGCGGTTGAAGCAATTGGTTGGCAGCTTCAGAATCTGAAGATCAAGAGCCTCCCCCTCATCGGAACGCCGTCCGTGTAGAGAGGGAGCAGATTTTCAAGCCTTTCAAAGTCTGAGTTCGACTCAAACGACCAGGCCGATGTAGTTCCAGAATTCACCCCGATCAGTCCCCTCTCCCTCCGGGAGAGGGTTAGGGTGAGGGCGTTCCTCAAATCCACCGCGCAATCCCGACCGAACATCTATTCTCGATAAAGGTCAACAAGGGAGAACCCAGCAGCGGAGGGATGATCACCGTGCATATCGCCGACATCACCATGTTCTACGCCCCGGCCAGCGGCGGCGTGCGGACTTATCTGGATGCCAAACACCGCCGGTTGACGGGCAGATCCGGCATTCGTCACAGCCTGTTGATTCCCGGTGCCCGCTATGGCGAAAACGACGGTGTTTACACAGTTCCGGCCCCTGCCCTGCCCTTTGGCAAGGGATACCGCTTCCCGCTGCGTCTGGCGCCATGGCGCAACGTCCTGCAGGATTTGCAGCCTGATCTGATCGAAGTCGGCGATCCCTACCTGACCGCCTGGGCGGCGCTGGACGCACGGCGGCAACTGGATGTGCCGGTGATCGGCTTTTATCACTCGGACCTGCCACTGCTGGTCGGCAACCGCATGGGCCACTGGGTCACGCCGAATGTCGAGGCCTACGTGACCAGACTTTACGGCAACTTCGACCGGGTCTTGGCGCCGAGCCAGGTGATGGCCGACAAGCTCACCGGGCTGGGTGTGCGCAACGTTTTCGTACAGCCGCTGGGCGTCGATCTGCAAACCTTTCATCCAGGCGCGTGCGAGCGCAATCTGCGTGCGGAACTGGGCATCGCCGAGGACACGCGTCTGCTGATTTTCGCCGGGCGCGGTTCCAAAGAGAAAAACCTGCGGGTGCTGCTCAAGTGCATGCAACGTCTCGGCCCGCGTTATCACCTGCTGCTGGTGGGCTCGTCGATGCCGGCCATCGTCCCGGACAACGTCAGCGTCATCGACGAGTTCTGCCCTCCGGCGCGGGTAGCGCAATTGATGGCGAGCGCCGACGCTCTGCTGCATGCCGGCGATCAGGAGACTTTCGGCCTGGTGATTCTCGAAGCCATGGCCTGCGGCATTCCGGTGGTTGCCGTGGCCGCAGGAGCATTCGAAGAAATCGTCGATGAATCCTGCGGCCTGCTGTGTGCGCCGAACAATCCGCAGGCGATGGCCAATGCGGTGCGCGAACTGTTCAGCCGCGGCTGCGCGAAACTCGGCCGGCAGGCGCGCCAGCATGTCGAGCGGCATTATGCCTGGGACACAGTGGTCGACAGCCTGCTCAGCCATTATCACGCCGTACTCGGCCATGCGATTCCCCGGGTGGCCAATGGCTGAATCGAACAATCGCCGCGCCGTGCTGTTGGTCTTGCACGACGTGGCGCCGGAAACATGGGCCGACTACCAGCCATTTGTCGAGGCCGTGGATGCCATGGGCGCGGTGCCGATGACCTGGCTGGTGGTACCGGATTTTCATCGACGCAACGCCCTGGATGCTCACCCGGCATTCGGCCGCTTGCTTGATGAGCGGCTGGCCCGGGGCGATGAACTGGCGCTGCACGGTTACTATCACGACGATCAGGAGCCGGGCCCGACGACACCACGCGACTGGTTCATGCGCCGGGTCTACACCCACGAAGGCGAGTTTTATCGCTTGTCCCGCGCAACCGCCCTCTCCCGCCTGCATGCCGGTCTTGAGATTTTTCAACGCCACGACTGGCCGGTGCACGGTTTCGTCGCCCCGGCGTGGCTGATGAGCGATGGCACGCGCCAGGCATTGCGTGAGCTGCCGTTGCAATACACCAGCAGTCCACAGCACATCTATCGATTGCCGGATTTCAGCGCCATCGATGCACCGGGCTTGGTGTGGAGCGCGCGCAGTGCCTGGCGCCGAGGCTTGTCCAAAGTGCTCAGCGATCAACGCGAACAGCGCTGGCGGCAGGCGCCGGTAATACGCCTGGGATTGCACCCGGTGGACATGCGCCACCCCTTCTCTCGAAATTATTGGCTAAAGACTCTGGAACGCCTGCTGGCCGATGGCCGCGAACCGCTGACCAAGATCAACTGGCTCGCTCGACAGCGCGCGCAACTGGAGCGCGCAGCATGAAGCGCAGCCTGTTGTTGCTGATCGGCCTGCTCGTTGCGGTGCTGATTCCGGTCGTGTTGGGCGGCGGCGAAACCTGGGCGCGTCTGCAAAGCTTCCCGCTGCGCTGGTTGCTGGTGATGTTCGGCATGATCCTGTTCTGCTGGGGCATCAACACCCTGCGTTTGCGCTTGTTGCTTGGCGACCAGCGTGAACAGGTGCCGCCGATCAAAAGCCTGGGCGTGGTCATGGCCGCAGAATTCGCCTACTGCGCCACCCCCGGCGGCAGCGGTGGGCCGCTGACCATCATGGCCTTGCTGGCGCGTTTCGGCGTACGTCCGGCTCGCAGCAGCGCGGTGTTTGCCATGGATCAGCTCAGCGATCTGCTGTTCTTTCTCTGCGCGTTGAGCGCGATTCTGATTTACGCGTTGTTCCAGCATCTGAGCGATCGCCTCGAGTGGCTATTGACGGTCAGTGCGGTTTCGCTGTTCGGCGGTTTGTTCAGCTGTGTGCTGATCGCGCGCTACCACCGCGCACTGATTCGTCTGAGCGGGCGATTGCTCGCGGGGATGAACGTCACGGCGCGCACGCGGCGGCGCTGGGCGCGCAAGTTGTTGCACTTTCTTGCCGCGTTCACCGACACCTTGAAGTTGCCTTGGCAAACCCTGATCAAGGTCTTCGCCCTGACTTGCGTGCACTGGCTGCTGCGTTACAGCGTGTTGTATCTGGCGCTGCGCGGGCTGGGCGCGGACTTGCAGTGGGCGTGGAGCTTTCTGGTACAGATGCTTTCGCTGGGCGCCGGGCAATTCAGTCTGCTGCCCGGCGGCGCCGGGGCGGCGGAGTTGACCTCGGCAGCGCTACTGGCACCAATGGTCGGCAAATCCACCGCTGCGGCGGCGATCCTGATCTGGCGGGTGGTGACGTATTACTTCTATCTGCTGGTCGGTGGCCCGGTGTTCGTGTTGATGCTGGGCCGGCCACTGCTGAAAAAGCTGATGAATGTCAGGCAGGCTTCTTAGCGTCGTCCTGCTGTTCCTGGAGCTGTTCCCACAACTCGGCGGCCCCCGGAAACTCCGTGCCGTCGTCAGGGCTCATGTCGTCCGGGTCGTAGCGGCTCAGACAGCCTTCGCCCAGGGTTGCCGGGGCTTTGGAGGTGGCTTTGTCGAGTGGATCGCTCATCGGCTTGCTCCGAGTAGCTGAAATAAAAAAGGGCCTGAGCGATTCAACGCCCAGACCCTGTTTTTTTCAAGCCCGTGGGTTCGATCAGAACACCACAGTTTTGTTGCCGTGCACCAGCACGCGGTCTTCGAGGTGATAGCGCAGGCCGCGGGCCAGGACCATTTTCTCGACGTCACGGCCGAAGCGCACCATGTCTTCGATGCTGTCGCTGTGGCTGACCCGCACCACGTCCTGCTCGATGATCGGCCCGGCGTCCAGCTCTTCGGTGACGTAGTGGCAGGTCGCACCGATCAGTTTCACGCCACGCAGCGAGGCCTGGTGATACGGCTTGGCGCCGACGAAGGACGGCAGGAAGCTGTGGTGAATGTTGATCACCTTGTGCGCGTATTCGCGGCACAACTCTGGCGGCAGGATCTGCATGTAGCGCGCCAGCACCACCACTTCGGCATCGTGCTGTTTGACCAGCCGCGACACTTCAGCGAACGCCGGCTGCTTGTCCTGCGGATTGACCGGGACGTGATAATAAGGAATGCCGTGCCACTCGACCATGCTGCGCAGGTCGTCGTGGTTGGAAATCACGCAGGCGATTTCGCAGTCCAGTTCATCGCTGTGCCAGCGATGCAACAAGTCCGCCAGACAGTGCGATTCACGGCTGGCCATCAGCACCACGCGCTTTTTCTGCTCGGTGTCGGTGATGCGCCAGTCCATCGCGAACTCTTCGGCGATCGGTGCAAACTTCTCGCGCAACTCTTCAATACCGAACGGCAGCGAGTCGGCACGAATTTCGTGACGCATGAAGAACCAGCCCACTTGATTGTCGGAGTGGTGGCTCGCTTCGGTGATCCAGCCGTTATGAGAGGCTAGAAAATTACTGACTTTGGCAACGATGCCAACGCGGTCCGGGCAAGAGATCACCAGACGAAAAGTGCGCATGAGGGGGAACTCCAGAACTTCGCAAAGGCCGCCATTCTAGCGACTGCGCAGGAAAACTGCAGTATTGATCGGCCTGTGCCCGTGCCACGGCAGACGGCGTGCCTCTAGCCGGGACTAATCGCAAAAGCCTCAGGCGCTGGCGGCGGCATTCCACCAGGCAACTGTGAATGTCTGTGATGAGTCGCTCACATTATTTAACGGAATATTCGAAAGTCGGCAGTTTCTCGTAACTAATTCAAATAAAAACCCGGGTTAAATGTTTACTTGATGAAACACCCTGACTATTATTGCGACACTGTCCCCCTGCCATTCAACACTTCACCAAGGTAGTAACCATGTCCCTGATCAACGAATATCGCGCCACCGAAGAAGCCATCAAAGAGCTGCAAGCTCGTTTGAAGAACCTGTCGCAAGACGACAAACTGCAAGCCGAGCTGGAATTCGAAGGCAAACTGCGCACCCTGATGGGCGAATACTCCAAATCCCTGCGCGACATCATCGCGCTGCTGGATCCGGAAGCAAAAACCAAGGCACCACGTGGCGGCGCAGTGAAAACTACCGGCACCAAGCGTGCACGCAAAGTTAAACAATACAAAAACCCGCACAACGGCGAAGTCATCGAAACCAAAGGTGGCAACCACAAGACTCTGAAAGAGTGGAAAGCCAAGTGGGGCGGTGACGTGGTTGAAGGCTGGGCTACCCTGCTGGGCTAAGCCGCAACCCTTTCGCAGAGCAATCGGCGAAAAAACAAACGCCAGCGAACGCTGGCGTTTTTTTATGCCCGGCATTTAAGCCGGGTCATGTTCGAATTCAAAGATCCAAACGTTTGCGCAATGCCTGGACATAATTTTGCCATTCATTGAGGACCTCTCTCTGCAAAGGCGTGGCATTAACTGCCCATTGCTCGGCAGCCTCTGTAAATGATTGCAAGGTATTCGGCGCGCCGTATTCAGGCAGGGTCAAACGCTGCTGGCAAAATATTCGCCAGCGTTGTTGCTCTTCGCCTGTCAGGGTCTCGGCAAAGTTGCGTGCGCGATATCGAAAGAGCAATTCAGGTAGACGTTCATCATCGAACGGCCATTGCTCTTGTGCCAGTTGCGCCGGGTCGGCATTTCGCACTTGCTCGCACAGGCGCCGATCGCGATCACCGATAAATCCGTCGTACAACTGTTGTTCCGGATCTTCGCTGGGAGTGAAATCTTCAGCGACATAAATCTCGGCAACTTTATCTTTCCAGATTTGTTGTGCGTCAGTTAGCCGCAGTGCTCGCTGTTGAAACAACGCCATATCCAGGCCCAGACGCTGCTGATCCTCTGCACGCAACACTGCAAGCGGGGCCACCACCGGGCAACGGTTGATATGAATGAGTTTGAGCGGCACCGGCAATTCGCCGTCCGCCAGGTCATCGCGGCGCGTGTACAAACGCTGACGCAAGGTTTGCGCATCCTGATCGAGCAATCCCTGCGGGTCGAGATGCAAATCGCAGACAATCAGGGCATTGCGGTTTTTCGGGTGCCAGGCCAGAGGCAGCACCACTCCGACATAACTGCGTGCCGCCGAGAATCGCCCGGAGACGTGCACCAACGGTTGCAGCAGGCGAATCTGGTCCATGACTTTCTGTTTGCTGCGCAACTGAAACAGCCAGTCGTAGAGTTTCGGTTGTTTCTCGCGGATGAGCCTGGCCAACGCAATGGTCGCGCGCACGTCCGACAACGCTTCGTGGGCATGACCATGGTCGATCTGGTTGGCAGCGGTCAGGCGTTCCAGCTTGAGCGTCACCCGACCTTCGTCGTCGGTCGGCCAGACCAGGCCATCGGGGCGCAATGCGTAGGCGGCGCGCACCACATCGATCAGGTCCCAGCGACTGTTGCCGCCCTGCCATTCACGCGCGTACGGGTCGAAAAAATTCCGATACAAGCTGTAGCGGGTCATTTCGTCGTCGAAACGCAGCGTGTTGTAGCCGGCGCCACAGGTGCCCGGCGCAGCGAGTTGCGCGTGCACGCGGGTCATGAAATCGGCTTCGCTCAAACCTTTCTCGGCAAGCTGGCCGGGCGTGATGCCGGTGATTGCGCAGGCTGCCGGATGCGGCAGGATGTCTTCGCTCGGCTGGCAATAAAGGTTGACCGGCTCGTCGATTTCGTTGAGTGCGTGGTCGGTGCGAATCCCGGCCACTTGCAATGGGCGATCATTGCGTGGATTGATGCCGGTGGTTTCGTAGTCGTACCAGAAGATTGAAGTCACGGGCGGTTCCTGAGCTGAGGATCGGCGAAGTCTAGGCGCTACCGGGTTGCCACGGCCAGCCTCGAAGCCCTCGAACAGTTATTTCTGCAGATTCCTACAGCTGTAAATGCGTTTCCCTGTGGGATTTTCAACCGGCTGCTTTTTACATGCAGTGCAATACATAGTTATGTCGTTTTCCCCCGAGAGGCTGCTAGCATCGGCTCACTCGCATCCCGAACCGGCGAACATCAGGTAGCCCATGCTCGAGCCCACAGCACCGCCAAGGAAAGCACCGCTGGCCGCACCGCTGGATACGCGGTATCAGGTCGAAACACCGGAAGGCATCGACCTGCCCTTGCGCCCGGCCGGGTTGCTGGTGCGCACGCTGGCCTTCGCCATTGATCTGGGCTTGCGCGGGGTGATCATGGGCGTGTTGTTCATCGCACTGGCGTTTCTCGGCAAGCTCGGCATGGGCCTCGGTTCGCTGCTGCTGTTTGCAATCAGTTGGTGGTACATGGTGCTGTTCGAGGTGCTGCGCCAGGGCCGTTCTCCTGGCAAACAATGGATGGGTTTGCGCGTGGTGCACGACGACGGCACACCGGTGGGCTGGTCGGCCTCGCTGCTGCGCAATCTGCTGCGCTTTGTCGATCTGTTGCCGTTCGGTTATTTCCTCGGCACCTTGAGCTGCCTGAACCACCCGACGTTCAAACGCCTCGGCGATATCGCCGCCGGCACGCTGGTGGTCTACAGCGAGCGCCCGCTGACCCGGCCGCAATTGCCTGAGGCCCAAGCGCGACGTTCTCCGGTCCCGCTGACCCTCAAGGAACAACGCGCGGTGCTGGCCTTTGCCGAGCGCCAGAGCGAACTGTCGCCAGCACGGGTCAAGGAACTCGCGGCACTGCTGGCCCAACCCCTGCATATTTCCGCGCCCAAAGCCGTCGCCGAACTCAACGGCATCGCCCGCGGCCTGTTGGGCCCGACATGAAGCAAAGCCTTTTCGAAAGCCGCCACAAGGCCGAATGGGAGCGTTTCGCCTTGGCGCTTGAACGCCTCGAGCACGGCAAGGACACCCCGCAAGTCGCTGGTTTTCCAAAAGCCTATCGCAGACTTTGCCTGCATCTGGCGCTGGCGCAAGAGCGCGGCTACAGCAGCTTTCTCATCGATTCGTTGCAACAGCAGGTCTTGCGTGGGCATCAACAGCTCTACCGTCATCGCAGCCGTCTCGGCGCCAACCTGCTGAGCTTTGTCCTGGCGGACTTCCCGCGACTGGTGCGTGCCGAATGGCGCTTTGTACTCGCCGCCGGCCTGCTGTTCTTCGGCAGTCTGATCGGCGTCGCTGTGCTGGTGTATGGATTTCCCGACCTCATCTACAGCTTGATCCCCGCCGATCAAGTGCGTGAGATGCAAGGCATGTACGATCCGGTCGCCGGGCACCTCGGCCGGCCCGTCGAACGCGCCGCCAGCGAAGACTGGGTGATGTTCGGTTACTACGTGATGCACAACATCGGCATCGCCTTTCAGACCTTCGCCAGCGGCATGTTGCTGGGTGTCGGCAGTGCGTTCTTTCTGTTCTATAACGGCATGGTCATCGGCGCGGTAGCCGGGCACCTCAGCGAAATCGGTTACGGCCAGACCTTCTGGTCGTTCGTCATCGCCCACGGTGCCTTCGAACTCACCGCTATTGCCTTGGCCGGCGCGGCGGGCCTGCAACTGGGCTGGGCGTTGATCGCCCCGGGACGTCTGAGCCGCGGCGAGGCGTTGCAACGTGCGGCGCGCAAAAGCGTGTTGCTGGTGTGCGGCGTGATGCTGTTTCTGCTGATTGCTGCATTCATCGAAGCCTATTGGTCGTCGAAAACCAGCGTCACGCCGCTGACCAAATATCTGGTTGGCGCCGGGTTGTGGATATTGGTCGCGGTCTACCTGTTGTTCGCCGGAAGGACGCCTCATGCGCCTGAGTGATGCCACGGTGGAGATTCGCCCGCGCACGACCTGGGAAGCCATGGACCTGGGCGTGCTCATGAGTCAGCAGCATCGGCGTTTGCTGATGACCAGTTGGGCGATCATCACGTTGCCGCTGTTCGCCCTGCTAAGCCTGCTCCTGTGGGATGCGCCGTCGCTGGCGGTGTTCATCTTCTGGTGGCTGAAACCCGCGTACGAAAGGCTGCCGTTGTACATCCTTTCCAAAGCGCTGTTCGGCGAAACGCCGACGCTGCGCCAGGCCTTGCGTGACTGGCCGCGCCTGCTCAAGCCGCAACTGCTGGCCAGCCTGACCTGGCGCCGGCTGAGCTTGAGCCGCAGCTTTCTGCTGCCGGTGGTGCAACTCGAAGGTCTGGATGGCAACGCCCGCCAGCAGCGTTTAGAAGTGCTGCTGCAACGCAACGCCGGCGCCGCGCAATGGCTGACCATTATCGGCGCACATCTGGAAACCGCGCTGTGGATCGGCCTGATGGTGCTGTTCTATCTGTTGCTGCCGCAGCAGATAGAAACCGATTGGGACTGGCAGTCACTGATCCTGGCAGCGGATCATCAATGGCGCTGGCTGGAACACCTGACCAATGCCTTCTATGCGCTGATACTGGTGGTGTGGGGGCCGGTGTATGTCGCGTGCGGCTTCAGCCTGTATCTGAACCGGCGCACGCAACTGGAGGCGTGGGATATCGAACTGGTGTTCCGCCGCCTGCGCCAACGGCTGAGCCATTCGCTGTTGGGGCTGCTGCTGGCGATGTGTCTGGTATTGCCGAATGTGCCGACAGTCTGGGCCGCCGCGCCCGATGACGATCCGAAGGCGCCGCGATTGTTGAATCAGCCGCTGACCAGTCAGGCCTCGCAAGAAAGCATCAAGGCGTTACTCGAACAACCACCGTTCAAGAACAAGGAAACCGTCACCCGCTATCGCTTCGGCGACGACCCGGCGGCAGCGGCCAAAGGCTCGGAACCCGGCGACGCGCCGCAATGGCTGAAAACCTTGCTGGGCTGGCTCGACGGGCAGCATTTCAATGCCCTCGCGAAACTCATCGAGGTGTTGTTGTGGGCTGCGGTCGTTGCGGTGATCGGCTGGCTGATCTGGCGCTATCGCGATTTTGTGCAAGCCTTCGTCAATCGCCGCCCGAAGCTGCCGGCGAAGCCCGAACGCGCAGTGCCGCAGCAGGCTTTTGGTCTGGACTTGAACCGCGACAGCCTGCCTGACGACATCGCCGCCAGCGCTGAACAACTCTGGCACAGCCAACCGCGCGCTGCGTTGAGCCTGCTCTATCGCGGCTTGCTCAGTCACCTGCTGCACGACTTTGACCTGCGACTGAAACCCGCCGACACCGAACATCAGGTGCTGGCGCGAGTCGAGCAATTGCAGCATCCGCAACTGCTCGCCTTCAGCCGCAGCCTGACCGCTCACTGGCAGAACATGGCTTATGGACACCGCGTACCGGCCGCCTCTGCGCGGCAAGAATTGTGCAGTGGCTGGCGCGTTCTGTTCGGCAAGGAGACGGCCCGTTGAGTCGCCGCACATTGGGCTGGACAGGCGTATTGCTCGTCGCGTTGCTGGGCGCATTGGGCGTTTTTCTGTACATCAAAGCCACGCCGTATCAGGAACAGATCGATCACGGCCCCTCACCTGCTGCGCAAGCCAATCCCTATCTCGCGGCCGAACTGTTTCTGCGCCAACGCGGCCTACGTGTCAGCCATGGCGAAAGCCTCGCCGTATTACCGGACATCGACCCGCATCAGCATACGCTGCTGTTGTTCCACGATCGCTCGCGGATGACGCCACGTCAGGTCGACCAGGTGTTGAACTGGACCCGCGCTGGCGGGCGACTGATATTCGTCGCCGAATCGCTGTGGGACGAACAGAGCAAACAGAGCAACGACCTGCTGCTCGATCGGGTGCAACTGCATCAGTCCCTGAGCAAGGATTTGAAAGACGTCCCCGCAGACGCAGAACCCGAGCCTTTTCCAAAGCTGACCAAACTCTATGTTGAAGACGAAGCCGCACCGGCCTACGCCGGCTTCGATACCGATTTCCACCTTGACGACCCGAAAAATCTCGCCCAGGCCTGGGCCAACAGCGCCAAGGCTACGCACATGATGCAACTGCCTCACGGCCTCGGTTCGATCACCGTGGTGACCGACGCCGAGCTTTGGAAAACCGATGCCATCGCCAAGTACGACAACGCCTGGCTGCTGTGGTATCTGAGCGCCGACACCGATGTCACGCTGATCTACAACAGCGAACACGATGGCTTGCTGACCTTGCTTTGGCGCTACTTTCCGCAAGCACTCGTCGCCCTGCTCGCCTTGATCGGCCTGTGGCTATGGCACGTCGGCACGCGCCACGGACCGATTCAGGCGCCCGCGCCGAGCGGGCGTCGACAGTTGCAGGAGCATTTGCGCGCCAGTACCGATTTCCTTTTGCGCCACAACGGCCAGCAAGCGCTGCTGCAAGCCTTGCAACAAGACGTGCTGCGCCGGGCGCGCCGCCGCCATCCCGGCTTTGACCAATTGAACGTTGCCGAACAATGGCTGGCGTTGTCGCGCCTGACCCGGCAACCCACCCGCGCCATCAGCCAGGCCCTGAGCCCGGTGTCGAACCGGCGGCTGTCCAGCGCTGACTTCTGCCGCCAGGTCGCCCACCTGCAAACCTTGAGGAACACGCTATGACTGAACAGATCGAGCCCGGCAGCGCCAGCCACGCCGCGCAGCAACGCCAGCGTGCCAGCCAGTTGGCGCAAGCGCTGCGCGGCGAATTGCGCAAAGTGCTGATCGGTCAGCATCAAGTAATCGACGATGTGCTGACGGCACTGATTGCCGGCGGTCATGTATTGCTCGAAGGCGTGCCCGGGCTGGGTAAAACATTGTTGGTGCGCGCCCTCGCCCGCTGCTTCGGCGGCGAATTCGCGCGGATTCAATTCACCCCCGACCTGATGCCCAGCGACGTCACCGGTCATGCCGTTTACGACTTGCAAACCGAACAGTTCAAGCTGCGCAAAGGTCCGCTGTTCACCAACCTGTTGCTGGCCGACGAGATCAACCGTGCCCCGGCGAAAACCCAGGCGGCGTTGCTCGAAGCGATGCAGGAACGGCAAGTCACCCTCGAAGGCCGCGCCTTGCCGATTGCGCAACCGTTCATGGTCCTGGCCACGCAGAACCCGATCGAGCAGGAAGGCACCTACCCCCTGCCGGAAGCCGAACTGGACCGCTTCATGCTCAAG
Source organism: Pseudomonas retamae (assembly GCF_043496865.1). Taxonomy (NCBI): domain Bacteria; kingdom Pseudomonadati; phylum Pseudomonadota; class Gammaproteobacteria; order Pseudomonadales; family Pseudomonadaceae; genus Pseudomonas; species Pseudomonas retamae. The sequence goes on along the minus strand of NZ_JBIEIL010000014.1, from coordinate 42,692 downwards.
GTGCGCATGGACTATCCCGACGCCGATCAGGAGCTGGACATGGTCCGTCAGGTCAGCCGCTCGACCCGCGCCGACATGCTCGACGTGCAACCGCTGCGCACCGTGCTGCAGGCCAAGGATGTGCAAGCCTTGCAGCGCATCGCCAGTGATCTGCCGCTGGATGATCAAGTGCTTGACTACGCGGTGCGCCTGGCGCGCAGCACACGCACCTGGCCGGGACTTACCCTCGGTGCCGGGCCGCGCGCCTCGATTGCCCTGGTGCGTTGCGCCCGGGCTCGCGCCTTGTTGCGCGGTGGCGAGTTCGTCATTCCTGATGACATCAAAAGTTGTGCATTGGCCGTGCTGCGCCATCGTGTGCGCCTTGCGCCGGAGCTCGATATCGAAGGTCTGCAGGTCGATCAGGTGTTGACGCAATTGCTCGATCAAGTGCCGGCGCCGCGTCTGTGAAACCCTCACGACTGTTGCTGGGCTGGGTGGCCGCGCTGCTGGTGATTGGCATCGTACTGGGCACTCTGCAGGCTCTGGAATTGGCAATCCCGGCCAGCCTGATATCGATTAACTGGGGCTTGCTACTGGCGCTGCTGGCCCTGGCGGTGCTGGATGCGCTGCGCTTGCAGCGAATGCCGCCCGTGCGTGTCAGCCGGCAGATGCCGGGCAGCCTCTCGCTCGGGCGCTGGGCCGAAGTCCCGCTGACGATTGAACACGACTTCAATGCGCCGCTGAACATTGACCTTTTCGATCATGTCCCGGATGGCTTGAGCTTCGACAATCTGCCGCTGGCGCTTGAACTGCAACCCGGCCAGTTCAGCCAGATCAGCTATCGCCTGCGTCCGTTGAACCGCGGTCATTTCACATTTGAACACTGCGAAATCAATCTACCGAGCCCATTGGGCTTGTGGACCGGCAAGCGCTCGCTGCCAGTCAGCGACCAGACCCGCGTCTACCCCGACTTCGCCCGGCTCTACGGCGGTGAACTGCTGGCCGTGGACAACTGGCTCAGCCAGCTCGGCGTACGCCAGCGGCAACGCCGCGGTCAGGGTCTGGAGTTCCATCAATTGCGCGAATTTCGCGAAGGCGACAGCCTGCGGCAGATCGATTGGAAAGCCACCGCGCGACAGCGCACGCCAATCGCCCGCGAATATCAGGATGAGCGCGATCAGCAGATCATTTTCATGCTCGACTGCGGCCGGCGCATGCGCAGCCAGGATGGTGAGCTGGCGCACTTCGACCATGCACTCAACGCCTGCCTGCTGCTCAGTTACGTGGCCCTGCGCCAGGGTGATGCTGTGGGGTTGTGCACGTTTGCCGGGGATCCACGTTATGTGGCACCGGTCAAAGGCCGCCGCCAACTGAACGTTTTGCTCAATGCGGTTTATGACCTGCAAAGCACACAGCGCCCGGCCGATTACCAGGCCGCCGTCAATCAGCTGTTGGCCCGACAAAAGCGCCGGGCACTGGTGGTGCTGGTGACCAACTTGCGTGATGAAGATGATGAACAATTGCTCGGAGCGGTCAAACGCTTGAGCGCTCAACACCGGGTGCTGGTGGCCAGCCTGCGCGAGGATACGCTCGATGCGCTGCGCAACACCCCGGTGCAAACGTTGCCCGAGGCGTTGGCTTACTGCGGGGCGGTGAGTTATCTGAACGAGCGGGGAGAACTCCATGAGCGGTTGAGTGCTCATGGAGTTGCGGTAGTGGATGTTCGGCCTGGGTACTTGGGCGCCCAACTGGTGACGCATTACCTCGGCTGGAAGAAGTCCGGTAACCTTTGAATTATCAGGCTGACAATCTTATTGCGGCCACTTCACCAACAGGTCTGTTCCGAGCTTTACTGGCCCATCTCTATTAGTCGTAGTGACCTCAAGCGAATAGTGCCCGGGAGCCCCGCTGACATAGTCTATTTCCGCCCATCCTTGCTCGTTACTGTAGCTATACCCGATACCCGTGCGATCCACACTCCATTGCACCTTTATCCCCTCAAGGGGCACTTCCCATGTCGATGTTTTTGCATACGCATACACCTTCAGCCTTACGGCTCTATTCATGTAAACAATTTCCGGCTCTGTACGAATATCCTTCAATAGCCCGTCGTGCAGCGGATTCACGATAATCCGTTGCTGTTTCTCCTTGGGATGACCGAACTGCGCAGTTGCCACCAAATCAACGCCACCCATCGATTGCACTGCTGGCTTGAACTTCGTGCGGGCCACGCCCTCTTGATCGGTTTCAGCATCCGGTAATGGTTCTCCGCCAAAGCTCCATTTGATTGTAATGCCCGGCATCGCGCTGTTTTGCGAAAGATCGATAACGGTAACCCAGGCATTGACTTCGTCGCCCAGGTAAATGGAGGACCTCTCACAATCCAGTGATTGAATTGCAGGCATATTCCCGCCGTACGCCAGTGAGGCCACGTCCCAGCCAGCAATACCGCCCTTGACTGTAGCGAAGAGCATGCCATGGCTGCGTGCGATGGCTTTCAAAGATAACCGTGCAATCCCATCCTCTGCGGTTAGCGATTTCTTCAAAAACTGATTCTCGTATTCCCACTCCACTTCTACGCCTGCCAACGGCACTCCAGTCAGCGCCGAAACGACCTTGGCATGAGCGTAATCCTCGGAATCCGATGGCTCCCACAGATCAAAAATTTCCCTCGGTTCGCTCATGGTGCAAGACAACACAAGCGACTCCCAATACAACGAATCGCCTACCGTCGCCGTCAGCTCAAATTCACCGGGCGTTTTGGGAAGGAATCGAACGCTCGCAACCCCATAATGATCAGTAATCGTGGTCACCTCCCCCAGATCCGCACTGCGCCAGATCACCTTGATACCTTCCATCGGTTCACCACTGATAGAAGAGATAACCGTGATGTGCTCGAACAGTGTCTCTCCCCAAAGCAAGGATTGTCCGGCGCGCGAGCGTTCGGAAATCTTCACCGCATGTGAACCACTACCTACCGACATGGCATTGGCCGGGGACAATCTGGCGAGCCGCTCGGAAGCCAGGCATAACTCAAAGCTGCCGTCCGTCAGATCGCCCACGCTGAAATCGTAAAAACAGCCTGCTTCGCTGAAGACTGCCGGGACGCCCAGTGCCGGTGGATTGAAGCGTAAATCAAACGCCGCCGGGCCAGCACCGCGCATACCCAGCGTCATTTTCTGATTGAACAGTGGACTGTTCTGCGCCGCTTTCACCTCGATCCGATGATTGCCCTTGCGACGTGGAAAAAAGGTGTGCTCACCCCAGAGTTGAGGTGCGCCGGTATCGAATTTGATCGTTACGCCGGCCCACGGATCGCTGCTCAGCGAACTGACCGCCAGAGAATGCGATTGTGTATGACCGTCATAAGGACTGGTGATCGACACATCAACGGTCTGCTCCCCTGCCTCGGTGGGCTCGAAGGGAAAACCGGACCAGCCATTGGCACCGGTGTCGTAAACCACCGGCTTGCCGGCGACGCTCCATTGCACAGGGAAGCGATCCACGGCACGTCCAGTGTAATGCGAGCGAACCTTTGCCCACATCCAGGCAGGCTCCTGCCCCACAACCGGCGTCACCGCAGATTCATGGAGGGCTTCGATATTGACTTTGTTGTGGCCCAAATGCATCGCGTTATAAGCCGCCGTACCGTAAGGCGTGACAAATGCAAGCCGAAATGTCCCGGATGCGACGCTATTGCAACAATCGAGCGTCCAGGTGAAACCGCTGTCATCGATAACATTCAAGCTACCCGGACGTGGGCACAGCTCAATGCCCAGCTCTCCAGCTGAGCTACCGTCCCACCGCAGATCCATGTCGATTCCTACTAACGGACTCAAGGCATGGGTTCTGAAAGTGTAGCGGTGCATCGCCCCCAGACATGGATACAACACCTGTCCCTTGTCGACGCTCATCCGATCCATGACCACCGTGAACTCGTCATGAATATCAGGCGACATCAGCCGACCATACAAGTCCCGGTCCTCGAGCGCTTCGTTGATCAATCGCAGTTCGAACATACTGCTGAGGCTGGTAGCGAACTCGGAACTCAACGTCCAGCTCAGACCTTCCACTGCATCGAGAGTGCGCGGTACATCCAGATCACTGATGCTCAATCCGATATTGCGGTCGACCCCGCGCCAACTGAGCGTTATGGCTTTGCCGATGAGCGTACTGCCTTCGCGCGGCGTGATCTTCAAGACGTGAGTGCTGCCTCGTTTACACACAAGCCCATTGCCAGGGCGAGTGTCTTCGCTGCCATCCAGCGTGATGCTGACCTGGTTTTTCCATGAACTTCGCTCGATCGCCGTTACCGTGAACGAGTGCTCGATCGGCGTGTCCTCGTCGTGCGCCCGGATCCTGGCGGCGATGGTGTTAGTCCCGGCTTGTTTAGGGGTGAACAATACGCTGGCCCAGCCGCCGCTGCCTGTTCGCGTGGAAACGATGCCGTTGGGCGTTTCCCAATCTACCAGTGCATCGATCACAGGATCACCGTCGGCGCTATCAGACGCGTCGGCGCGATGCACAACCTGCAAACGCACCAGTGCGCTTTCGCGATCCTCGATGACCGGTGACTTGTCGGCTTCGCGCACATCACCGACCCTGACCTTGTTACGCGCCAGTGACATTTTTTTCGGTGACGATGGCAGCAGCAGTTTCGAGCATCTGAGCTCCAGTTCGAACTGGCCGTCGGAAACATCGTCGCAGGTTAGCGTCCAGCTCAGATTGCCGTTATTGACGGGCACCGGCTGTGTTAGCGCAGGGCTGACCGCGACACCGATCCTGTCGGGCTCGTCGCCACTCCAGTGCAGTGAAAACAGGGCCTCACGAAGAGGGCTGTCTGACGGCAATATGACTTGCAGAACGTGAGTCGACCCGCGGTTGGGGTAGCCGTTGTCGGTCCAGTGCCGCTCTTCACTGTTGTCCATGTACTTGAGCGTCGGCCACGGATCCGCGGCCAGCACAGTGATGTCGAAACTTTGCGTGACGCTCCCCGAGGCGTAATAGAGACTTTCAACCGTTGCCTGAACGACGAAGGTTCCCGCCTGTGTCGCCTGATAATCCCAGTGCACTCGCCCTTGCTCATCGGTGATGGTTTCCCCAAGATCTTCATGCCCGACGACGGACCACTTGACGGTCCGGCCTGCCACCGGAAAGCCCGTGTAATACGAAGAAACCTGTCCTCCCAAACGAACGCTTTGATCGATCAAAGGGTAATAGCCCGGTTCAAGAAGATCGCGAAACTTCAGCCGGTGATGCCCCAGCGAAACATTGATCGAGCAGTCGGGCGCTTTGTAGCGATTGCGCAGTACCAGTTGAAATGTGTATTCGTCTCCATCAAGCCACGGACACCGTAGAGACCACGCTGATGCCAAGGGCTGATTGGTCTCCCACTGCGGCGTCGCGACAATCGCGCCCAAGGGATTGCCAACAATGCTCAACGCCGCTTCAGTGCCCTGCCACGGGCTACCGTCGGCCGGCAAAAAAGTCAGTTCATGGGGCATGATCACGGGGTCGGCGGTGTTTGCGGCCTCGGTCGCTCCCGGACACAGGTACAGCGTCCGGTTCGGGGGCAGCGTCTCGCTGTCCAGCTTTATTGCGTCCAGATCCACTGCCGGCAGACGCAGTTGCAGATCGATGCCGGTAATACATACCGCTGAGATATCGTCCCCGGAATCGTTAGGCGGGCTGAATACACTGACGACAAGGTTATCGCCGGCCTCGAAAGCCATATCGAGCACAGCGTCATACCGTTTGGGCCTGAACTCCAGCGGCTGACCGTTCTTCAGCCGGGCCTGATCTTCCAGCGAGTCGCGTCGAGCACTCGGTTGCAACTCGATTTCCAGACTGACGTCTGGCTGGTCCTCGAGACTGACAACCAACCTGCCCGGCGAGGTATGGCGCATTTCACAGTCGAAACCGAGCTCATAGGTAACACCGGTATCGGGACTTTTTGGAATTGTCAGGGTTTGACTGACCGAAGAACGATTGCCGGCCTTGAGAAAGCGTACGTCCTCTTCGTTCCAGTTTTCGCGCGCTATACCCAACCAGGACGGATTGGTCGAACCTTTTTTCCAGTGGCTGAATCCTTGCTCGAAATCGCCGTTGCGTACGAGGCTTTCGCCGGCCTTGATGACGGGCTCATTCATGATGGTCTGCTCCAGCGCGAGATGCTTTTCGCTGCCCGGTCAGAGCCCGGGTCACCAGATCTTCAACAGCTCGGGTAAACGTCGGTTCCCCGGCCTTGGCGGTGTATCGAACACGCAGGATGATGTCTGTCACCGAAGCGAGCATGCCGGCCTGCGGTTCTGTTGTCGGCCACGGAAATTTCACCTGCCAGCGAGACACCACCCCGGTACTTTCAAAGCAGTTGAGCAAACCTTCATCAGGCCTCATCGCCGTCATGCCGTTGTCGGCAACCCCTGTCGACAAAGCTATCTGCTGACCGCTGCGCAGATTGACCAGCACATCCGGCGGGGCCACCGCATCGACCGGATGATGCAAGTAGCTAACCGACGAGGTCGTTGCTTTGGTCGCCGTCATGCTGCTGATTTGCAGCAGGGTAGCGCGGACGTTTTCGAACGGCCCGACCAATGCGGGCAGGTCGACCTCGACTGAACTGATTTGCCGGCAGTAGTGCCCCGGATAATCGCGATCAAACAGTAATTGAGTGAGATCGAATTCAAGGGTCCCGCGAGTGCTCAGCTCTTGCAGCGCGCTCGCCCAGCTGCCGATACCTGGTTGCGGATCGCTTTTGTCTTCGAACAACCGACGCAAGGAGATGGCTTTTTCCAGTTCCAGCCGTCGCTCATGACGTTGCAGGTACTCGCGCTCCATGCGCAGTAAATAGCCACGAAGATGCTCGCCAGCCGTCAGACCATGGCGGTTGTCCAGCCAGACCTGAGGCAAAGGAATCTGTGAGTCGTAGTCCCCAGTCTCGGCGCTCAGCGACGCCTGCGCACTCAGGCACAGGCTGACCACTGCGTCATACGCCTGGTAATGCAACGTCTTGAGCTGGCCCAGCAACCAGTTGAACAGTTCGGCATTGGTGGCGCGTTTTTTCAGAAAATTGTAAACGGACAATGCCTGGTTGTTCGCCAGCAGCGTTTGCTCCAGGCTGGTTTGGGCAGCTTGCACCGCCACACTTTGTGCGGTGATTTGCGCCTCGATTGCATTGACTTCCGCCAATGCCTGATCGCGCTGCAAACGCCACTCTTCACGACGCCGACGGTAGCCCTCGGTCGTTGCTTTCCTGTCTGCGTCCATACTTAGCACCGATGAGGCGATGTCCAGGCCGTAGCACACCGCATCGAAGCCCCTATCGACCCTGTGTCCGCCGTTGGCCACGCCAAAAATATTGGGAAAAGCGGCGACTATCGAGCCTGCAATCTTAACGCTCGTGGAGGTCAGCGCTACGATCTTTGCATCGCGCAAACTTTCCATGACTTCGTATTCGATGTCGGAGACGTTTTCCTCAAAACGTCCGGCATAGGCGATGGCACGCTCCTGCGCTACGGTCCTGCTGTGTGCCAGCGCGACCTGGCTCGCTTGCAGTTGAGCGATGGTTTGCTCCTGTACAGTCTTGGCGTAGGCACCCAGTTCCACCAGATGGCTTTGCTGAATTTCTTCTTGTTCGGCCCGGTCTCGCTGTTCCAGGAAACGCAGCAATTGACCGCCGTAATCCTGCAAGGTCTGCACGGCCCGCAGTGCTGCCTCATACGACACGCGCCAGCGAAAAGCGCCAACCACCAGGCGCCCCCCCATGGGCCGCGGTCCGCCGGGTCCAGCTGCCAGGTCGCGTAATAATTGATTGGGATCTGTCGGCGGACTGAACAGTGGAATATTCAGCGGCTTGCCGTCGAGGGTCAGGTTGTTGCGCAGATTATGCAGGCGCTTACCGGGCAGATCGTACAACGCAAGCAACTGCTCATTGATCGGCTGTTTGAACGGCTCGACTGCCAGCAACCCGAGCAGTGGCGCCGCTTCAGCCGCCGCCGGCAAGTCTTCCAGGTTGAATGCCAGGTCATGTTCGAATTGCACCAGCGTTGGCCGTGCCCGGCTTCTGTTCAACAGATTGCCGAGCGTATCTGCTTCCCAGCGGTTTACCGTTCGTACGGACGGTGGCTTGCCCATCAGAGACTGTGCCTGGACATAACACAGCTTGGCCGATAACAAGCTGTCACGCGTGAGCTGCCGGTAATACCAGTCGCCCCACTCCATCAGGGTTTTCACATATTCGGTGAACACCAGTATCTGAAAATGTCTGGGTGCGGAGTAGCCAATCGCATAGGGATCAGTCGGGGCTTCGGTTTCGCAGCCCAGATTACCGTCGCCATCCAGGGGCCGGCACCGCCAATAAGCGGGTTTGCGATCCGGTAATTCTGAATCTGCGGGGTCGGCCGGCGCTTGTGGATCGAACAAATAGTGCAACCAGTTCAGCGCTTCCTGAAACCGGTCCTCATCCCGTAAACGTGCGGCGACGAAGAGCACAGAATGAAAAAACAATTCCCAGTGGAACAGTCCGTTGGCGCCGTCGAAAGCGCCATTAGGCTCATCAATGGTGCCGGATTGTGGAGGCGGCTCCGACAGAAACTGGGTGGACCAATCCAGTACGGCATCGACGGAAATATTGGCGCGCTGCACCAGTTCCGGCCCGAACAGCGAATTCAGACGGGTGAATTTGAGCTTGAGCTCATCCTGGTTCAGTGACAGAAACTGTGCAGCATCTGCTGTGTTCTTCAGCAGCGTCGGCGGGACGAAGGGTGTGACGTTGGCAACTGTTACAACAAATACTCTGCGTTCACCGGCGGTGCCGAAAGAAAAAGTAGCCGGCGGCCAGGAACCTTTGTCTCGTGTCAATTCAAGCCATCCGGTGCTCCAGCCACCAGCAAGCGGAAAATTGCCAATGATCGGCTTGGGATCGCCTGTGGCAGGCTCCAAGACCTCCAACGTAAAACTGTCGTCTCCTGCGGTCGAGCCCGTGGGTCTGCAATAACCCTGGAGGAACAGTACATCTTTTTCGTCCACACGAAACACCACGGCTTGCAAGTCCAGAAAGTCCGTAACATTGCCCATCACCGTCGCGCTGGAGACAACCGTCGGCTGGTTGCGCAATTGATGCTGAACGGTATCGAGTGTGGTGAACCGCTCGGTCGCTGCCTTCTCGAGCCAGCCACCATCGTCCCAGTCCAGGCGACGGAACAGCACATCACGTACTGCCGATACTTTGAAGGAATCCGGGGCAGTCCGGTCATTGATCAACATGACTCCCAGCTTGCCCTTGGGGTTGTAGCGGTCCGCCCATACCGTTGCGATCAGTCGAGCCCCTTCAGAGTGATCCGTCTCCTGTTCGGAAGTGTGAAGACTCAGAGGTGCCGACCATTGCCCGTTCTGACTCATGAAAGACAAATTGATGGATAACTGGTGGGGCAGACTTACTTCCTTATCCGCCATCTTCATCTCGTCCTGCCATTGCGCCCATACCAGACACAAGCGGGAATTCCACAACACCGGGCGTATGTCCAAAACCTTTACGCCTGCGGGAATTTCTACCGGCCGCCATTCGCTCCACGCAGCGGGATTGATCGCTCGGCATTCGTCAGTGAGCTCCACCTCGGCCTTGCGCCAGAAATACTGGAACGGCGGCACCCGCTGGCGCCCGACAAAGTAATAATCAGCACGGGCGGGCGAGACAACCTCCGTAGTGCTGCCTATCAAATCCATGTAACTGCTGATCACATCGAGATCGCAGGTCTGCTCGAACGTTTGCAGATAATCGCGCAAGGCGACCTGCACTGTATCGCTGTGGAGGCGCGTCTGACTGAGGTTGTTTTCCAGAGTTTTGAACAGGCTGGTCTTGCGCTGGCGCACGAAGGGGTTCATGTAGTTTTCCGGATACACCGCGATCATCTGCAGCGCCGCCCAATCCGAATAGTTGTTGTACAGTTCCCAGGTCTTCACATCGCGCTTGTCGAATTCGGTATCTGTATAACCACGCTCGAGCTTTTTATAGGCCGCGTTAGTGAATTGCTGGGCGCAGCCAATCGCTTCGGCGACCCAGGAGCTCTTCACCGGATCATTATCCAGAGGATCCATGCGCAGCAATTCAAACAGATCTTCCGGAGTTTCGACGAACATGTAAGGGGAAGTCGGATCGTTTTTCCCGATATGCCCGATGCAGTATTCGACCAACGCATCCCGACGTTTTTCGAGCAAGCGTGCCATCGTGTCCATTGCCATTATGCTTGCTCCTGCAGGTCGAAAGTGATGGGTTCGAAATCAGCGGACGACGTGCCGTCCTCTGTACCGACGGTGATCCGAAACGTTCCACCGGTAGGGCTTGAAACGTACACTCGCGTCACCCCTTCGTGATCGGTGTGCGCCTGTGCCGGGCGAATAGAAACATGTGAGGGGCCAATGCCGATCGTCAAAGGATGGCCGCTCCAATTGACCGGGGTGTTTCTTCCGAGGTTGCCAAAGCCGTCCTTCATCGTGGCGGAGAGTTCGACCTCCTGGCCGAATGCCACGGATTCCAACGGCACCGGAGACATGAACCGCGGTGGGAATTGCAGGGTTTTAGTGTCGACGATAACGTGGACGGCAGGGGCGTACGCTGCTTCGAGCAAATCAATCCAGAACCGGGGAGCCTCCGTGCCGGTGGCCGTACCGGGAATGAAATCCGTGTGCAGCACGCCGTTGGTACCCGTTGCCTTTGTGGCGATGGTGCCCAGCGTGGTATGCCAATAAACATTGACGCCGCTCAATGGGTTTGCATCGCTGTCGGTGAGCGTGACGGTGAACGTGATTTTCTCGCCCGGTTTATTGGCGACGACCTCGGTTTTATCCGATACGCAGGTCATGGTGACGATCTGCTGCAAATCCTCGTTAACAGTGACCCGAGAGGTTATCGATTGGGACACACTCAACAAAGCCCGCTCAGCGGCTTCCTTGTAGCGGTTCTTGTCTACATCTTCCGGCAAGGTACCGATCAGGAAAATCGTCAAGGCATCCATACTTGTGTGCGAAGCCAGCACGCGGATGCGCATGAACTGGTCCAGTTGGGGCAGGGTTTTCAGAATGCCCTTGTCCGGGTCGATACGCCCCACGCATTCGCGCACTTCCTGCACGCTCCAGTCAAAAAACTCGGCGAGTCTGATGGCGGCCGCCTGCTGTGCCAGACGCAGCGCGTGCCCCGTAAGCGGGGAAGGCAGCGCGTTGACTTCGCGCAGATAATCGAGCAGCCGTTGCGCCGGCAGCCGACTCAACTCGAAGCCTCGGGTCAATGAGGTCAGGTAATAAAGGGTCCGCACCGTGAAAGCGTACTTGTCCTCCTGAGAAAGCCAGGCCTGGTAACCGTAATCCAGATAATCGCGTAACGCCTCAACGCCAAGGTCCAGTTGCGCCACCACGGCACTGCGTCGACGTACGTCGGCCAACAGCAGCATTAGCGGGTCGGACGGTTCGGCACGTCTGCTGTTTGTCTCGAGTTGCAAAAGCGGCCGATCAAGTACCAGTCGCAACAATCGAGGCACGCTTGCATTGGCCCACTTCAAGATTTGCAAGGCGTGCTCGTCGCTGACGCCGGTATAAACCTCCAGACACTCCTTGGCCACTTGCACCTGCGCGTCTCTGGCCTGCACAAGCACAACCAGCATGCGCTCGACGATATTGGCGCGTACATTGTCGTCGATCTGGCCAAGGCCATCTCTTACGGCATCGTCGAGGACATCCCGGGCAAAGGACTGATAATCGCTTTCTGTGCCTGACCAGGCGAGGACCAGGCCGTCGAGATCGGCCAGTTTCGTCAGCAAGTCCAACCAACTGGCACCCGCCAATGGCGGGACACCCGCCATCAATAGTGCCGAGTTGCTGAACCCGGCAGCACCCAGCAAGTTGCGCACCTGTTCGAAAAACTGCAACTCGGTCTCGGCGACGGCGAGGGCTCGAGGTTCGGCAATCTGCTGAAGCATCCACAGCACCGGAAAATCACGGTCTGCACACCATTGCACGCACGAATGCATGGCATAGATGAGGTTCAGCACATCGGGGCTGGTACTTTCAGCCGAATTGATTTGCGGCTTGCCTGCCAGCCCCTCCAGCCATGCCTGTCCGCCGAGCAATGTCAGCATCAGCACGCCTTCGACAGGAGTAAGGCCCAACAAGCGCGGCAGTTTCACCATGCGATAAAAACTGGAGATGATCGCCGGCGTGCGCAGCAGATTATTGCCATCGATGCGATGGGCGCCGGCAATCGCCATCGCCAGATAATGATACGTCTGCAGATCAATACTCAACGCACTGCACAGCTGAGTGATCGTCAACTCGGACTTGCCTTGAACGGGCAATACCGGGAACGGGAGACCATCCAGCACCAAGGGGTCACGATAGTTTCCCTGGCCGTTGAAAACCTGATCGAATTGCGACAGTGCCTCGCCACGTCCGTAAATCGACAGCTCGTCGATGAACGCAGCGAAATCATGCGCGGTACATCCGTAACGCTCTCTTAGCGATTGGAAAAGACCCAATGCATGGGTAACTTTCTCTGTAATCAACCAGGACTCGGCCTGCGCACTGCCGCGTGCTTCCGCTCGCATGGCTGCTGCCAACAACGCATCGACTTCATCCGCGGGCAGGTCCAGCCACTGGTCCAGACGCAACTTGCGATTCAGGCGGTCGTAGCGGTCCAATCCCTCGACATTGCTGTGGTTAGGCGAGAGTTTATGCAGGAAGGTGGGGCCGGTACCAGTAGCGATGAAATGAATGCCCGGATGGGAATGAGCATTAACGTAAACGGAACCGGAACGTCCACTCTCCGGCTCTGCAGGCGGTTCTGTCGCAAACTTCACATTGGCTGAACGCTGTGGAACAAAGCTGCCGACTGACAATAGTTTCTCGATCCCCGGCGTGTCGAGTTTGGTTCGCTTCCCAAAAAAATTGACTTGATTGATGTCCCCGTATATATCGCCGGTGCCAAAATTACGACTGTAGAAACGAACCCTGTCGTCAATATTCGCAGGCTCCTCTGTCAGCAACTTGCGCTGATAGGGTCCTAATCGTGTCGCGTGCGCCAAGGCACGCCCTGCATCGTCGTCCCAGGCCTGTGCCTGCAGGAAGTAGGGAAACGACTTGTCCACCATGTGCGCAAAATTACCGACCGATAGCCCATGGTGGCGGGCAACCGCATCGATAGTGTTCCAATGTTGATAGTAGGGCAGTCCGTTGGGATAACGTGCGTCGATCATTTGCTGCTCGACATCCACTGGCTCATCGGGCGATTCCTGCGTCGCCTCAATGAAGGTTTCGAGAACCCGCACAATGATGTCGACCGAAGACACCGGACGATGCACAGCGTTGAAATCGACGACCAGTTTTTTCAGATCGCTGCGCCGATCATGCAGCAATATCCTTGTGGAATCCGAAGCCGATTCGATACGTTCTTCAACCCACTTCATCAAATCGACCAGATAGGCGGCTGGGCCCACTGCGGACTCGATAGCGCTCGGCGGGCAAAAAGCGTCGTAGTTGGGATCGAACAAGTCTTCGATAGTGGGCCCGGGGACCATCGACAAAATGCCGTTCTGCGGAACTTCTTTCGTTGGTTTCTGACGCTGCAGACCCTGTTCGATAAATCGGCGCCGTATGTAAAAGGCCATACTGTTGGCGCGCCGCAGAAACCGTCGGGCGTCGTCTTTTTTCACGCCGTAGTTGCGCTCCAGACCACGCGCACCGCCCTCGACCAAGGGAAAGATCGACCCGCCCTCTTCGAGGTAGCTTTTGAGTTTTCCCAGCCCGACGTCTGTCAGATATTGTTCCTCGCCAAACAACTGATCCAGCAGTTGCAGGGCGGGACGGCGCGAATCAACCATGATCGGATTTCCTTGAGGCGATAGCGGTCCCGCGACACCTGGAATTGTCCGTCAGGTGTCGCACTCGGTCAGTAGGATTGAGCGCTTTGCGAGTCAAGCCGTCTACTGTCAGTTCTGACAGGTTCGATGACCGCTCGTCGGTAGTTGGGCCTTAGCCGTCTCGAGCCGGTGCAGGTGCGACGTCAAAGCGCTCGCTGTCAGCCCAGTCCGATGTTGTCGCGCCATCGGAGCTGGACAGTGACTGCCTGAACCGGCACCAGTTGCCAGCCTCGCGCAGCGCTATCGACTCGCCGCACCATAGCCCTTCGACCACGGATAACTGCTCCGCCCAGTGCACATCAGGGTTGTACCAGCTCACGACTTTGCCAATGCCTTCTCGCCCCTGGCCGGCGAACTGGACCGGAGGGCTTACCCACTGTCCCCCCGCTGGATGGTCGATGACAGGTAGAAAAGTAGCCAATTGGACGTCGCGCACTGACTTGCCTGAGCCAAAGTCTCCTGATGAAGCTACCGCTTCCAGTCGGTAATCCTTGCCAGTCAATCCACCGGCATCAAGCGTTACCGACCAGGTTCGGCTCAACTGCACTTGCGTACTCTCCGGCATTGAAGACTGATCCCCCACCAGCGTGACCGTGACCGTATCGCCCGGCTCACCAAACCCCGACACCACCACTCGCGTTCCAACACAATCGTTGACCACCGGGGTTTCGATTACCGGAGCATCTGGTACGACCCTGAAATCAAACGCCTGGCTGTCATCCGACTCTTGCAATTCGTCATTTTCATCCAGGAACATTTGCCGCGCCCAGATGGTATTGCGGCCCACCGGCAGCAATACTGTGCCTGCCCAATTACCGTTGTTGTCTACCGGAACATTCGAAAGAACAGGGGCGGCAAAGCCTTGCACAAAAACCGTTACACGCCCTCCTCTCATTGCCTTTCCGTTGATCTTCGCAATACGCTCCAGCGTGCCGTCGCGCTGTGGCTGGATGATTTCAGGAGGCAGCAATACCACTTCCAGCTTATGTTCATCGCTGTTTGCCGAAGGCCTTCCTTGCAACGTCTGCTGTGCATCGATGCCGTGGTTCCGGAATTCCAGACCTTGCAGATCAATCGACCAGTCACCGTCCGCGATCAGGGTTTTGGCTATCCCCAAAGGCCGATCAAACTGTTTGTCGCGCAGTTGTAGAACGGCATTTTTCATGCCGTCCCCGCCCCTGATTGTCACGTCGCGATTGACTCTCGAGCCTGTCACTGGATGGGTGATCGTGGGCGATTGCATGGGCCGCGAGAGGGTAAACGTCTTCGATACAGAACCCGAGGTTTGCTGGGCGTAAGATTGCTTCACCGTGACCTTGTGTTCCTTGTCAGGAGCAAATGGCTGGGCGCGTGTGAACTGCCAAGTGCCGTTGCTGACGACGCCCTTGTGCACTTGATTTTCGTCATCAAACTCGAGGGTGACGTCTGCGTCCCGCCAGCAGGTCCCGCTGAACTTCGGCGAAAGGCCGTTTTCTTCGGGATCATTCAAGCCTGGCGGTTTAGGGGGAATGGTGACATCAAGCGCAACCCAGTTCGGTGATTCCTGCGCTCCCACGAATTGCTTGACCTCGACCTGCCGTTGCCACGAAGGCCCCCACTCCGCCAACGCCCTGGTGGTCCATTCGCCGCGCACCACCGTCGTGTCACGTGCCAGCGCTACATGACTGACGCGCTCGCGAACTTGAACCGTCGCTCCGTTGAAACCTTTACCGGTGAAAGTGGGTTGGTAGTCTTTGGTGTAGTCGAGGTCGCTGACGTTGGGCACATTTTTTTCAACGCTGAACCGATATGGCCGGGACTTGATCCAGCCATTGGCGTTGTCGGAGACTTTCTGAATTACCTCCACGTCATATTCGCCGAAGGGCCAGTCGGTCGCGGTGGTTTGCCACTTGCCGTCCGGTTGTACGGTGGCATTAGGTGGCGCACTGACTGCCGCGGGGACGGTGAACTGAATCTCCGTTCGAAGTTTTACGTTGTAGTGCCCATTACCTGAGAAGACCAGCGTGGCCCCGTCGGCTTGCTCGACGGTGACTGTTGTCAACTCAGCGGGGCGAATCTTGAAATTTCGAGCACCGCTGCGTGGTGAGGATGTGCCATTGAGGGTCTGCATCGCCACAAGTGACAACGGACCTGGCGCAAGCTCTTCCAAATTCACATACCAGGTAGCGGCTGAATCTTCCTTGGAGCCCAGCGCAGGATTATTCAGAAGGTCCTCGAAAATCTCAACAGTGGCGCCTGGCAGCGCCCCCGTCCCGACAATACGAAAAGAAGTGTCTTGTGTACTGCCCGAGGGCGGCGAGCCGATCACAGGCGCCGGGATGCCGATTTCCAGCGGCAAGGCAGCACTGATAGAGATGGAAAACCCTACGAACTGTTTAACCACCAGTTCAATCCGGCGCAGTGGTAGTCCGGAGACTGCGATGCTCCAGTCACCATTCGCAGCCGTTACGGTCGTCGTACCATAAGTAATTGATGGATTAGATTTCTCAATAACCACCAACTGCGCGCCGGGCTCACCGTTGTGACCTTCCATCAGGAAAGACGCATTCTGGGTAGTCGATGGCGACGGTTTCAAAATTTTCGGCGGTACGTAGAATTTAAAGTTGTGACCGGGCCCCTCTTTGGAGAGAACGCCACGCAATGTCTGATAAGCAACAAGTGTATAACTGCCACTTGCGACAAATTCATGGTTACTCGAAGCAGCCCAAGTTCCATCGGCGGCGACTGCGACGCTTTTGAGCACTTGTGTAACCGTATTTTTTATATAAACGTCAATGGTCGCGCCGACCATACCCTTTCCACGAATTAACGGACGAGGCGTGATGTGGAGCCCGTCGTCTACCGAATCTATCGCAGGAGGAAGCAAGACGGAAAAATTATGCTCGGCAGACAACACTACGCCGTGGTAGCCATTTTGAGTATTTAAAACAACCGCTTTATAGTCGCCTTGGGTCAACGTATGCGTTTGAAACGAGAAGCCGCCACCTGCCGACACTTCGAACTTATTGCTAAGAAGGGCATGTGTACCTGATCTAGCCAACTGCACGTGAGACCCTGCTTCCGCCACGCCTGTAATGGTCGGAACGGCCGTTTCATGAACTGTCCGGTCCGATACAGTAATAATCGGGGTCCGCAAAAAATAGAACCATTCAGAGTCAAACCACTCCCCCCAATGAGTACCTGTTTGCCAACGATAATGAATAGCATTTCTTCCCGCCTTGCGACCACCGAGGCTACTTGGAAAATGAACAGGATCCTTGACCGAAATGGTTTTTTTAATCTGAAAATAGTTGTAGCTATTTACGTCATAAAAATGTAGCTCGTACCCATCTGCAGATCCGATTAAAGGCCCGATAAGATCACTATAAATGTCATGTACATGATCAGTTTTGGGTGCTGTAAAAGGTCTTTTTATCGGAGTTGCGGCGTCAGGTTCCATGCTCTGGCTCGCGCTTCCAAAGAGCTCGTCTTCAGCCGGTTGTATTGCGTCATCCGATTCGTTTTCCATGATCCCACACCTCGATAAAAGGGCATTCAGCGTTTGTCCCCCTCTTGGCAGTGAATCGACAATTCTGACGTTGCGCACCTGTCAACTCTGACAGTCCGGACAAACGGTCCCGTTGTAACCGAAGTGCGACAACGCGAGATCAGGCATTGCCTGTGCCATAGCCTGATCGTTCACATCACGCGTTAATGATGCCGCTTTCGCGGGCAAGCCCGCCCCACAGAACCGGCGTACGCCTTAGAGAGACGACAGCCCGCTCGCGGGTAATATTTGGGGGATGTGAATCAAGCCGAAGCCGGCAACGGCTGAAAACTGAAATACCGCCGCAACGCGCGCACCAACAGGCCAAACTCAACCGGCGGCTGCAAAAGAATGAACCCGGCGTCGTAATGCAACGGCGTGGCGTCTTCATGGCACCACGCGCAACACGCGGTGAAGTCGATGACCTGCTGGCAGCCATCGCTATCGGGGATTTTCAGGCGTAGTTGAAAGTCGACACCGACCATCATCGGCAATTGACTGATGAGCATCAGCCCGTCGTCGGAGACGTTGCCGAGGAAGCCGATTGGTTTGTCGGTGACGGTGTTGAACACTCTGAGGAAGTACGGCAACTGATGCCGTTCGATCCGGCGGTCGGTAAACATGCGCAGTTCGCCATGCAAGGCTCCATCACGGAGCCGCACCTTTGCTTCGGAACGTGCCCGCACGCGGGACCGCTCTCCCCGCTTCCGGTGTGCCGGGCGCAACAATCGCCGTCACCTTACCGCTGACCAGTCGCAGGTGTTGCTCCGGATCTCTGCTTGTATGCTGGATCCGGGTTATCTGACTATAGCTGAGCTTGTACACACGGCCAGATTTTGTACGGTATCCCTGTCGTCAGAAACGCGTCGGGCGTACCACGGCGGCGGCGCTGCGGGTCGGGTAATGGCCCAGGCTCTGCAAGGATTCCAGGCGCGCGCGGGCGCGGTAGGCGTATTCGCTGTTGGGGTACGAGGCGATGATGAACTGGTAGGTCTGCACCGCGTCGATATAGAGCTTCTGTCGCTCCAGACACTGGCCGCGCATCATCGACACTTCCGGCCACACGTACGGGCGGGCGCGGCTGGCGCGTTCGACCTTGGACAGCTCGAGCATGACCTGCTCGCAATTGCCTCGCTCATAGGCGCTGTAGGCGTTGTTCAAATGATGGTTCATCGACCAACGGGTGCAGCCCGTGACGGCGAGGACGCTGAGGGCAAGGGCGGCAATGGGCAACAATCGCATGGGGGTTCTCCTGTCTTGTGCTCTGTATCGACCCCTGCCGAGAAATCTTCAGAAGTGTTTGTGCCAGTTGTCGGTTCAATAAAGAAAACGATAAGTAGTGCAAACGAACAATGACTACACCCTTCGAGCATAGTAGCCTCTGCCTGCGCTTGAACTCAGGAGTCTTTGCATGTCCGTCCGTCGTACCAAAATCGTCGCTACCCTTGGCCCGGCCAGTAACTCGCCGGAAGTTCTCGAACAGCTGATTCTGGCTGGTCTGGACGTTGCCCGTCTGAACTTCTCCCATGGCACCCCCGACGAGCACAAGGCTCGCGCGAAGCTGGTGCGTGACCTGGCGGCCAAGCACGGCCGCTTCGTCGCCCTGCTCGGTGACCTGCAAGGCCCGAAAATCCGTATCGCCAAATTCGCCAACAAGAAGATCGAGCTGAAGATCGGTGACAAGTTCACCTTCTCCACCAGCCATCCGTTGACCGAAGGCAACCAGCAAGTGGTCGGCATCGACTACCCGGACCTGGTCAAGGACTGCGGTGTGGGCGACGAACTGCTGCTCGACGACGGTCGCGTGGTGATGCGCGTCGATACCCAGACTGACGATGCATTGCACTGCACCGTGACCATCGGCGGCCCGCTGTCCGATCACAAAGGCATCAACCGTCGCGGTGGCGGCCTGACTGCCCCGGCCCTGACTGAAAAGGACAAGGCTGACATCAAGCTCGCTGCGGAAATGGAAGTCGACTACCTCGCCGTGTCCTTCCCGCGTGACGCCGCCGACATGGAATACGCCCGTCAACTGCGCGACGAAGCCGGCGGCACTGCCTGGCTGGTGGCGAAGATCGAACGCGCGGAAGCCGTGGCCGACGACGAAACCCTCGATGGCCTGATCAAGGCTTCCGACGCGGTAATGGTTGCCCGTGGTGACCTCGGCGTGGAAATCGGCGACGCCGAACTGGTGGGCATTCAGAAGAAGATCATTCTGCACGCACGCCGCCACAACAAGGCGGTGATCGTTGCGACGCAGATGATGGAGTCGATGATCCAGAACCCGATGCCGACCCGCGCCGAAGTCTCCGACGTGGCCAACGCCGTGCTCGACTACACCGACGCCGTGATGTTGTCCGCAGAATCCGCCGCTGGCCTCTACCCGCTGGAAGCCGTGCAGGCCATGGCGCGCATCTGCGTCGGCGCCGAGAAGCACCCGACCGGCAAGACCTCCAGCCACCGCATCGGCAAGGAATTCACCCGCTGCGACGAAAGTATTGCGCTGGCGACCATGTACACCGCCAACCACTTCCCAGGCGTCAAAGCGATCATCGCCCTGACCGAAAGTGGCTTCACCCCGCTGATCATGTCGCGTATCCGCTCCTCGGTGCCGATCTACGCCTTTACCCCGCACCGCGAAGCCCAGGCTCGCGCAGCGATGTTCCGCGGCGTCTACACCATCCCGTTCGATCCAGCCTCGCTGGAACCGCACGAAGTCAGCCAGAAAGCCATCGACGAACTGACCAAGCGCGGCGTCGTGGAAAAAGGCGACTGGGTCATCCTGACCAAGGGCGACAGCTACCACACCACTGGCGGCACCAACGGCATGAAGATTCTGCATGTCGGTGATCCGCAGGTCTGAGTGATCGGCAGTTGAAAAACGAAAGCCCCGCCATGTGAATGGCGGGGCTTTTTGTTGTCTGCATGTCGCTGAAAACCAGTTTTCACAGAACGTCAACTGTCAGTTCTGTCAGTTGTTGCAAGAGCCACTCTTGATTAGCGTGCTACTTCACCACCCAACCACTCAAGACTGGACACGACTTGTAATCAAGGAGGATTGAAGATGGACGTTGCGGCAAACATCTCGCCAGGTAAATTCGATCCAACGTTTGGCAATCAGGGCGTTGCCACTCCGAAAAAACCTCCTGATTTTTCAGGAAACCTTGTCCTGCGGGGAGTGATGATCGACAAATCAGGGCGCACCTATATCGCGGGAAGCGTAGGCCAATCGAACGGTGATGCCTACTACTTGATCAGACTGGATAGCAATGGGGTACACGACACTGAATTTGGCCAGAGTGGCTACGTAACCGGTCAATTTGATGTCGGAGAAAGATCGCATTCCTTCGCTAACGAAATAGTGGAGCAGGCCGACGGCAAACTGCTGCTCATCGGCAGTTTCTTTCAGGCTAACCTTAAGCGTGCCATAGGAGTCGTGCGTCTCGACATCGCTGGCAACCTTGATCCGGCATTCAACGAGACCGGAAAAGTCGCTGTTTACCTCTCGGATGACGACACGGCACATCAGAAGCACCAGCAACAACCCAACGCAGCGAACTCAAAAACCGGGAGCCAGCGGTCGACCGTTCTGCCTGACGGCAAGATCGTATTGCATACCACCGTAGATCGGGATGGATACAAAGTAGCGACAGCCGTCATTCGACTCTTGTCTGACGGCACACGGGATATTGAATTTAACGAGGGAGAAATCGCCTATGTTCTCCACCCGAATTTCACCCACACGGAGCTATACGATCTATTGGCAAAACAGGATGGGACCTACGTGCTCGCGGGCTGTGTACGTGGCAATCATCCTTACCGGGCAGTACTCAACCGCTTGACTGCTACCGGGAAAATTGATGACTCGTTCGCCGTTGATGGCTTTGAAGTGATGGATCCAGTAGAAAACTTGCTGAGCGTCAATGTCGTAAAAGTTATCGGGCAGACGAATAAGCGGCTGTTATCCGTTGGGTATACGGAGCCTGCACACCATGGCGTATTGATCAGCCGGGAATCCGACGGCAAACCCAACATCCAGTTCAACGTAGGCAAACCACTTCTGAGCAGACTGCAAGGCATTGACACCTTATGGCTTGACGCGTCCATCCAGAACAACGGACACATGCTTGTTGCGGGGCTGAGTCTAGTGTCCTCTGGTTTTAACCATGTTATTGCCAGATTCACCGATGACGGCAAATTGGACACGGATTTTGCGGATGGCGGCTGGCGAGTATTCGACCTGGAGAGGGGGATTTGTACTGGGGTTGCAATCGGTGAAGGTAAAATGACGTTCCTCGGCCAAAGGCAAGTCGACGGCCAACCGGTTCAATGCGTCGGCCGTGGATTGATCGAGTGACCTGGCAACGAGATTGCCGGCTGCCCCTGATTGAGAGTTTTATTGTCTGGTCAACCCACTTCTCGAGCAGGCTCGCTCCCACATTTGCAATGCGCTCGGTGGGAGCCTGCTCGCGAAGGAGTCTTGACCTTCACCGAAAAAACTTGCTCAACGCCGCCACCGCCTCCGGCGAACGCAGCCGCTGGGTGAACAACGCGCCCTCCTCCTCAATCACCTTGCGCAGCAACTGACGATCCGGCGCTCGCATCAATTGCTTGCTGATGCACACCGCTTGCGCCGGCAATTCATCGAAGCGCAACGCCATTTCCCGCGCCTTGCTCAACGCCGCATCACCACTACCGAGCGCCTCGGTGGCAATCCCCCACGAGGCGGCCTGTTCACCGCTGAAGCCTTCACCGAGCAACAACAATTGTGCTGCCCTGGCCTGACCAAGCAAACGCGGCAGGATCAGGCTGGAGCCAAACTCCGGGCACAGACCAAGATTGACGAACGGCATGCGCAGGCGCGCATCGTGGCTTACATAGACCAGATCGCAATGCAGCAGCATGGTCGTGCCGATACCCACGGCGGCACCGGCCACGGCGGCGATCACCGGTTTGCCGCATTCGAGCAGGTTGAGCATGAAGTGGAACACCGGGCTGTCGAGGTCGCTCGGCGGTTGCTGGAGGAAGTCGCTGATGTCGTTGCCGGCGGTGAAGCATTCGGCGCTGCCGCTGATCAGCACGGCGTTGATTTCGGGGTCGCTGTCGGCCTGTTGCAGTGCCTCGGCGAGGCGGCCGTACATGGCGCGGGTCAGGGCGTTTTTCTTGTCCGGGCGATTGAGCCGCAGGGTCAGTAAACCGCGTTCGCGTTCCAACAAAATGGCTTCGGTCATGGGGTGTCTCGCGTCTGAAAATCAGCGCTCAACCACGGCTGAGGAATACGTCGGCCAGCAATTGGTTGCGCGGCAATCCAGCCAGATACAGGCGCCGGGCGAAGGCGTCGACACTGGCGGTCGAGCCGCAGACTAAGGCCAGGGTTTGCCGGGAAACAAGGCGCAGTTGCGCCAAAGCGGCGGCTGACTCGGCCGCCGTCCACAGCTCGACGCTGAGGTTTTCGCGCTGTGCAGTCAGCGCCGCCAGGGGTTTGGCCAGATAGTGTTCGCGTTCGTCATGGGCCAGGTGAATGACGCGGATGGCGCCCTGATGATCCTGCCGCAACGCTTCGCGCAGCACACCGAACAACGGGCCCAGCCCCGTTCCGGCGGCCAGCAACCACAAAGGTCTGTCGTGCCAGTCCGGGTCGTAGTGCAATGCCCCACCGCGCAGTTCGCCGAGGCGGACCGGGTCGCCGAGCTGCAGTTTTCGAGCGGCATCGCTGAACTCACCGGGCTCGCGGCAATCGAGGTGGAATTCAAGAAAACGGTCCTCTTGCGGCAGGCTCGCCAGCGAATAGGGCCGCGCAATCTGCCCGAGCCACAACACCAGATGCTGTCCGGCGCTGTAGCGCAGCGGTTGTTGCGCGGTCAGGCGCAGCCGCAGGACGTTGTCGCTGAGCCAGTCCAGAGCCTCGACCGCGGCCGGGCGACCGTCGGTGATCGGGTCGAAGGTGTGTACCTCTAGATCCTCGGTCACCTGACACTGGCAGGCCAGGCGCCAGCCGTCCTGACGTTGCTCGGCGCTGAGGGCGTCCGGTCGATTATCGGCTGGCAGGCCTTGCACGCACTGCACCAGACAGGCGTGACAACTGCCGGCGCGGCAGCTGTAAGGCACCGCAACGCCGCTCTGGTTGAGCGCATCGAGCAGGTTGCTGCCCGCCTCCACTGCCCAGTGGCGGTCACCGACGCGCAATTCAGGCATCGACGTTCTCCCACGCCGCAGAACAGCGATTGCGCCCGTCGCGCTTGGCCCGGTACAGCGCCTGATCGGCGCGCTGCAAGGCGTCGTCCAGATCATCACCCAGACCCAGCAGGGTCATGCCGGCCGACAAACTGAGATTGCGCACATTCAATCCCACCAGTTCCACATCGGTAAAGGCAATACGCAGGCGCTCGCAGCACGCGGTCAGCCGCTCGGCGTCGCAATCGGGCAGGAGCACAACGAATTCCTCGCCACCATAACGCGCCAGCACATCGCCGTCGCGCAGGCATGCCTGGGCGACCCCGGCGAAGGCTTGCAATACCTGATCGCCGGCCGCATGACCGTGCAGGTCGTTGATACGTTTGAAATGGTCGAGGTCGATCAAGGCCAGGCCATGCACGACATCGCTGTCCATCGCATTGAGTTCGCGCGAGGCCAGGCGCAGAAAGTGCCGGCGGTTGAACAGCCCGGTCAGCTCATCGGTGGCGACCAGATCTTCGAGCTGGCGCATCATCCCGCGCAAGGTGTCCTGATGCGCCTGCAAGGCAAACCGGCGCTGGCGCTGGCGTTGCCGCGAGACCTGAACGAAGCGCGCATACAGCACCAGCCACGCCAGCACCAGCGCCAGTACGCACACCTGCAACGCGGCGAGCGCCGGCTCGCGCAGGCGCAACTGGTAACCGTCCCACAGAGTGATCGCACTGAAACTGAAGAACACCAGCAAGGCACAACGAACGAACGCGCGCCGGCTGAGATGGAACAGCCCAAACAACAGGATGATCACGTAAAACACCAGGAAGACACTGCGGGCTTGATCCAGATGGGCGATCAGCCAGGTCTGCCAGCCGAGCCCGAGCAACACCTGCGCTTCGGTCAGGCTGGGATCGGCGAAACGCAGGTTGCGCCCGCTCCAGAACAAGGCGAACAGCACCGCCTGGCTGATGACCACCAGGGCGCTGCCGATGCTCACGGCGCTGAGGGATTGCTCGTAGTGTCCGGTAAAAAACGCCAGCCACAGCAGCAGCAAAGCCAATCCGTAGGTGGCTGCAGCGAGGGCGAAGCGTTTGAGCAAAAGACGTTGAATGGCGTTATGGGTCAATCGTTGACTCACCGTGCGATAAGAAGCTGACCGAGTGTCCTACTCTACAGACCGGTTGCCACTTTAGAGGCCCGGTCGCTAAATGACCACCGATTTTCGGGCCGGGAAAATGGCGTCAAAAGTGTGTCCTGTGTTTGACTTCAAAAGCCCCTCACCCTAGCCCTCTCCCGGAGGGAGAGGGGACTGACCGAGTCGACTGTTCGAACAGCGCCGACCTTGAATACCGCGTCGGACTCAGGTTCTGACGACACGAAGATCCGCTCCTTTCCAAGCCGAACACACCATTGAACCACACGAAAATCGGCTCCCTCTCCCTCGGGAGAGGGCTGGGGTGAGGGGCCGCCGTCGAAACGCATCCCCATGTCCGATATTCGCCCACCCATGCGACCAACGAATGACCGCCGACGCGTGTACGCCCCTTAGATGCGCGGTATACTGCCGCGCCTTTTTAGCGTCGCGCCACAAAGGGACAGCTACAAGCCGCAAGCCTGAAGCGGCAAGCTCAAGCTGTCCGCGTAATGCTTAACTTGCCGCTCGAAGCTAGAAGCTTGTAGCTGCCCCATCGTGTTTTAGAGGAGCGCGACTCATGACCGTGATCAAGCAAGACGACCTGATTCAGAGCGTTGCCGACGCCCTGCAGTTCATTTCCTATTACCACCCCGTGGATTTCATCCAGGCGATGCACGAAGCCTACCTGCGCGAAGAATCGCCAGCGGCCCGTGATTCGATGGCGCAGATCCTGATCAACTCGCGCATGTGCGCCACCGGCCACCGTCCGATCTGCCAGGACACCGGTATTGTCACCGTGTTCGTGCGTGTCGGCATGGACGTGCGTTGGGATGGCGCCACCATGGGCCTGGACGACATGATCAACGAAGGCGTGCGTCGCGCCTACAACCTGCCGGAAAACGTCCTGCGCGCTTCGATCCTCGCCGACCCGGCAGGCGCGCGCAAGAACACCAAGGACAACACCCCGGCCGTGATTCACTACTCCATCGTCCCGGGCAACACCGTGGAAGTGGACGTGGCGGCCAAGGGCGGCGGTTCCGAGAACAAGTCGAAAATGGCCATGCTCAACCCCTCCGACTCGATCGTCGACTGGGTGCTCAAGACCGTTCCGACCATGGGCGCCGGCTGGTGCCCGCCGGGCATGCTCGGCATCGGCATCGGTGGCACCGCCGAGAAAGCTGCGGTGATGGCCAAGGAAGTGTTGATGGAGTCCATCGACATTCACGAACTGAAGGCCCGCGGCCCGCAGAACCGTATCGAAGAAATGCGTCTGGAGCTGTTCGAGAAGGTCAACCAGCTGGGCATCGGCGCCCAGGGCCTCGGTGGCCTGACCACCGTGCTCGACGTGAAGATCATGGATTACCCGACCCACGCCGCCTCCTTGCCGGTGTGCATGATCCCCAACTGCGCCGCTACCCGTCACGCGCACTTCGTGCTTGATGGTTCCGGCCCGGCCTCGCTGGAAGCGCCACCGCTGGACGCCTACCCGGAAATCGTCTGGGAAGCCGGCCCGTCGGCCCGTCGCGTCAACCTCGACACCCTGACCCCGGAAGACGTGCAAAGCTGGAAACCGGGCGAAACCGTGCTGCTCAACGGCAAGATGCTCACCGGTCGCGACGCTGCGCACAAGCGCATGGTCGAGATGCTCAACAAGGGTGAAACCCTGCCGGTCGACCTCAAGGGCCGCTTCATCTACTACGTCGGCCCGGTCGATCCGGTCGGTGACGAAGTGGTGGGCCCGGCTGGCCCGACCACCGCAACGCGGATGGACAAGTTCACCCGGCAGATCCTTGAGCAGACCGGCCTGTTGGGCATGATTGGCAAGTCGGAGCGCGGCCCGACCGCGATCGAAGCGATCAAGGACAACAAGGCCGTGTACCTGATGGCTGTCGGCGGCGCCGCTTATCTGGTCGCCCAGGCGATCAAGAAATCCAAGGTGCTGGCGTTTGCCGAGCTGGGCATGGAGGCGATCTACGAGTTCGAGGTCAAGGACATGCCGGTCACCGTAGCAGTGGACAGCAAAGGCGAGTCGGTACACATCACCGGTCCTGCGATCTGGCAACAGAAGATCAGCGAGAGCCTGGCGGTAGAAGTGCAGTAAGCGCTTTGCCCGAATCAAAACGGCCGGCTCATCCATAGCGATGACCCGGCCGTTTTTTCATCTGCATGCATTTGGCGATTAAAAACCCTCTCAAGCACACAAAACAGTCTTGCGCACCTGTCAGATCTGACAGGTCCATTTTTCGGCGTTTCTTGTTAGCGTCGATCCATTCACGCCCAACCTGCGCGCAATGGATTAGACCATGGCTGAGCCACAAGACCTGAGCATCGTTACGCCCTCCATCGCCAGCAGCGCGTCGATCGCGACCGTCGGCAAAAGCTGGGGCAGCGTCGGGCCGACCGGTGCGGCGTCGTTTGAACTGCCAATTCCTCTGTCGACCGCAGATGTGTGGAGCCCGACGCTGGCGTTGAGCTACAGCAGCCAGAGCGGCAACGGTAATTTTGGCATCGGCTGGAATCTGCTCGGCGTCGGTCAGATCAGTCGTCGCACCAACAAAGGTGTGCCGCGCTACACCGATCACGATGAAATCATCGGTCACGACGGCGAAGTGTGGATGCCGGAGCTGAATGATGACGGCGACCTTCAATTGCGCGAAGAAAGCACCTACAACGGCACCCCCATCGGCTTGCACCGGGTGGTGCGCTACTGGCCGCGAATCGAAAGCGATTTCGCCTTGCGCGAACGCTGGACCCAGGTCGAGGATGCATCGGTTTTCTGGTTGATTCACGGTGCTGACGGTTCGCTGCACCTTTACGGCAAAACCGCCGCTTCACGTCGCGCCGATCCCGATGACCCGCAGCGAATCAGCGCTTGGCTGCTGTGCGAAAGCATGAACACTCACGGTCATCACATCTATTACGAGTACAAGGCCGATGACCAGGAAGCCGACCCGCTGCACGACTACCGCGCGCAGCGATATCTGCAGCGGGTGTGTTATGGCAACTCGATCGCCAGCAGTGAGCTGTACAGCTGGGGTACAACCAGCCCCGGCGAACTCGACTGGTACTTCCACCTGCTGTTCGACTACGGCGAACGCAGCACTTCGTTAACCGGGATTCCGGTCTATGACGGTGAAGCCGTCGAACAGTGGACGTTGCGAGCGGACGGTTTCTTCACCCATGGCCAAGGCTTCGAACTGGGCACCCGCCGCCTCTGCCGGCAAGTATTGATGTTTCATCACGTGCCGGCTGAAAAAGGCGAGCCAAAAAAACTCGCACGCCGCCTGCTGCTGGAATATCGCCAGCCCCAAAACACCGGGCAATGGGCTTTCAGCCAGATCAGCGCGGCTCACTACCAGACGTTCGATGCCAATGGCCTGGTCGAGGACACCCCGCCGGTCGAGTTCGATTACAGCCCTTTCGAACTCGATAACACCCCAACGCGCCTGTTCGAACAGCAAGTCCAGCCAGGGATCGAAGACGGTGGTTTCTACCAGTGCGTGGACCTCTTTGGCGAAGGGCTGCCGGGCTTTCTGTGTCGTTATGACCAGAGCTGGTATTACCGCGAACCGCTGCGGGCCGCCAAGGGCACGGACGACCTTGCCTACGGGCCATGGACCGCACTGGAGCGGATCCCCGTGGCCAACCGTAACCGCGCAGTGCAACAACTGCTGACTGACCTGACCGGTGACGGACGTCTGGACTGGATCACGGCACAGCCGGGCAGCAGCGGTTTTCGCACCCTGACCGCGCAACAGGTGTTTGCCGACTTCGTGCCGTTCCCCGCTTTCCCGCTGGATTTTTTCAATCCACACTCGGTTCGCGGTGACTTCAGTGGCGACGGCCTGCTCTCGATCGGTTTGATCAGCCCGCGCTCGGTCAAGGTCTTCGCCAACCGGCGCGAACATGGCTTCGCCGCCGCTGAAGAAGTCGCGCACGAACCCGATGATGACCGCCTGCCGCTGTTCAGTGACTCGCCTTCGGAACTGGTGCTGCTGGGCAACCTGCTAGGCAGCGACATGCCCGAACTGTGCCGGATTCGTCACGACGAAATTCGTTGCTGGCCGAACCTCGGCCATGGCCGCTTCGGCAAGGGCCGCAAGATCAGCGATCTGCCCTTTGCCTACGAGCAATTCGATGCCTCCCGTGTGCGCCTGGCCGATCTCGACGGGTCTGGCGCGACAGCCTTGATCTATCTGCGCTCCGACGCCTTCGATATCTACCTGAACCGCGGCGGCAATGGCGTAGAGCAGATCCCGATCAGCGTGCCGTGGCCGGCCGGCGTGCGCTATGACCGCTTCACCCAAGTCAGTTTCGCCGACCTGCAGGGCCTCGGCTGTGCCAGCCTGATCCTCACGGTGCCTCACATGCAGCCGCAGCACTGGCGCTATGATTTCGTTGCGGCCAAGCCCTATCTGCTGACCCACAGCAACAACAACATGGGTTGCAGCGCCGAGGTGTTCTACCGCAGCTCGGCGCAGGAATGGCTGGATGAGAAGCATCGCTTGCTGACGCTCAAACGCCTGCCGGTCTGCCATTTACCCTTCCCGGTGCCGGTGGTGAAAAAACAGCGGCAACTCGATGAAATCACTGGCAACTGCCTGACCCAGTCCTTCACCTGGCGCGAAGGCATGTACGACAGTCGTGAACGCGAGTTCCGCTGTTTCGGCCAGTTATCGCAGACCGACAGCGAAAGTGCCTCGAGTGACGATGATGTCGGTTTCAGTGAAGCCGTGTGCGTCTGCACCTGGTTTCACACCGGGCAATCGCTGGATCTGCCGCGCGATGACTATTTCAATCGGGACGCAAGCGCAGTGCCGTTGGGTAATACCTTGTTCAGTCGTTATCACCTCAATGATGACGTCGATGAAACGATCGATCCCGCGAATGACGACACTCGTTACCAGATCGCCCGAGCACTGGTCGGTTCGGTATTGCGCAGCGAAACCTGGGCCGCAGCCGATCTGGACGTGCCCGGCATCGCCGTCCCGTTCATTGTCCAGGAACTGCGTTACCGGGTCCGCGAAGTACGCCCGCAAGGTGCTTATGGCGCCGCCGTGCTGTTACCCCTGCTACTGGAAAGCATCGATTACCAGTACGACCGTTTTGTCGATGATCCGCTGTGCCGCAAAACGCTCAACCTGCGCTCCAACGTCCACGGCCAACCGACCCATTCACTGACGGTCAGCTATGCCCGTCGGCTTATCGAAACCGACACGCCTCCGTTCAGTGATCCCGACGAACAGCGCTGGTGGCGTGACGCCCACGACCCGTGTCAGCAGTGCTACTACGTAAATGAAATGCGCGCGCGATTCATTGATCTGCTGGAGCCGGATCACTGGCGCCTCGGTTTGCCTTATCAACAGCGTGGCAATGCATTGGTGTTGCCCAAGCTCCCGCTGCCGGGTGGGCTGGACCCGGCGCAGATCACCTATGAATGCCTGATCGTTGAGGAGGGTTCCACGCACTGGAACGCCGAGCGCGTGTTGACCAATCAGTCGGTGCAGCGCTATGTCGATACGAACGGTGATCCGCTACCCGATGGCGTGGCGGGGTTCGCAGCATTGTCCGGGCCGCTGGAACTGGCACAGCTGGACAAGACTGCGCTGGATGCCTACAGCGATCCCGCTCTGGGCATCGATATACGGCTTGAGCTGGCGAAAATCGGTTACGAACCCATGCCGTTTCTGTTCGATGACTCGCCACCCGATGACGAGCAGAACCTCTGGTCCGCCTGTTACGGCTACGCCGAATATGCCGGCCTTGAGGGCTTCTACAAAGTCCGCCGCTACCGCGAAACGCTCAGCCACGGTTACACCCGCGCCGAATATGACGTTCATGGACTGGCCGTCACGCTGGTCGAGTTGCCGGATGGCTGCACCACGCGTGTCACCTTCGACTACCACGCGCTGCAACCGCGGAACATCATCGATGCCAATGACAATATTCAAGAGGCGCTTTACGAACCCTCGGGACAGCCGCTGGCGATCAGTTTCCATGGCACCGAGAACGGTATCCCCGCAGGTTTCAAACCGCTTAGCGACTATGTCCGGCCAGAGGATCTGCTCCCTGACACCGCCATCGCCGATCCGGTCGCTGCTGTGCAGCAAGCGGCAAGCACACTGCGCAAGGACCTGTTCAGCTGGATGGGGCAACTCGCCGAAGGCGACCTGCGCAAGTGGATCGAAGCCGGCTATCTCCTGCCCAGCGGCCACATCAGAGCCAGCGCGCGACGGCAACTCGCGCGGCGCCAGAGCGTCCTGACAGCCGATGAGCAGGCCGTTTACGAAGCGATCACGACAGCGCATCGCGAACCGGTACACAGCGTGATGCTCAGTGCCGACCGCTATCCCGACGATCCGGAGCCGGCGCAGATCCAGATCATCAAGGCCTGCGTCGATGGCTTCGGCCGGGCGTTGCAGACCCAGCAACTGGTTGATCCGGGCAAAGCCTGGGCGGTGGGCGCAGACGGCTCGTTGATCGTGGAGAATGGCCAGATCAAGGAAGTCGATGCCGACCCGCGCTGGCGCATCAGCGAACGCGTCGAATACAACAACAAGGGCCTGCCGGTGCGCCAGTTCCGGCCGTTCTTTGCCAATACCCACCGCTACGTCAACGACCAGTCGCTGCGCGAATCGGGCCATTGTGATCAGCTGTTTTATGACGCGTTGGGCCGCAAGATCAGGCTGCTCAATGCCAAGGGCGACATTGCTCGCGAATGTCCAACGCCCTGGTATGTCATCAGCGAGGATTTCAACGACACCGCCGAACCGTCACCGTCGGCAAAGGCGCAAAGGTGATGACCGCCAACCTGCATTGGCGTACGCCGGCGCTGGCGGTCAGCGATGCGCGTGGCTTGCCGGTGCGGCAGGTCGCGTATCTGCGAGCCGTGGCCGCTGATACGCCCGTCGCGCTGGTCACTCGTCAGCATCATGACCCCACAGGACGGTTGATCGAGCAATGGGATCCGCGACTCGAGGTGCCGGCCCTGACTTCTGTTCACCACCTCAACGGAACGGTGTTGCGATCCGCCAGCGTCGACTCCGGGTGGCGCCTGCACTTGCCGGGGCTGGCCGGTGAGCCGTTGCAGCGCTGGGACCAGCGCAACACACGCTGGCGCTCGACCTTCGACGAGCAATTGCGCGTGCTGACGCTCGCTGAAAACGACGAGGTGGTCGATACGTTCACCTATGCCGATGCACTGGCTGACGCCGGACGCAATCAGCGCGGCCAATTGCTCAAACAGGAAGACCGCTCCGGCACGTTGACAGTGGACAGCTTCTCGCTTGCCGGCCAGGCGCTGAACGAAACCCGCACTTTCCATGATGGCGCAGCGCTTGGCAGTCAATATGTATTCAGTCCGCTGGACGCAGTGCTGGAGCAGACCGACGCGGGCGGCCATCGACAACGCTCGCGCTACGGTCTGGCCGGGCAACCCAGACAATTGCATCTGCTGATCAACGGCCACACCGAATGGCAAACGGTGTTGCAGGATGCGCAGTACAACGCCGCCAACCAGATCATCGAACAGCTGGCCGGCAATCAGGTGCGCAGCCGCTGGACTTACGACCCGGCCGACGGTCGCCTGCACACCCAGTCCAGCCGCAAGAGCGGCGGCGATGTGCTGCAGGATTTCGAATATTTTTACGACCGCGTCGGCAACATCCTGCGCATCGAAGATCACGCGTTCGAGCCCCATTACTTCGCCAACCAACTCGTCGACGGCCACCGCGATTTCAGTTACGACTCGCTCTACCGGCTGATCCGCGCCACGGGGTACGACGACGCCCCTCTTTCAGAGATCCCCGGCCTGCCGCAACCGACCAACCCGAACAATCGCCTCAATTACACCCAGACGTATCGATACGACCACGGTGGCAACCTGACCGAACTGCGTCATGTGCGCGCCGACAACAACTACACGCGCAAAATGCACGTTGACTCGCGCAGCAATCGCGCCGTGCGCTGGGCAGAAGGCGTCGAACCAGACTTCGACACGCTGTTCGACCGCCACGGCAATCAACAGGCCGTTCACGCCGGCAAACCTCTGCTCTGGACTGTTCGCGATGAGGTGCAACAGGTGTCGCTGATCGCTCGCGAACATCAGATGTGCGATATCGAGCGATACGAGTACAGCCAGGGGATGCGGGTCTTCAAACGCCACGAATATCTGGCCGCCAACGCCGAGCATTTTCATCAGGTGCGCTACTTGCCGGGCCTGGAAATCCGCACGAAAGACCACGGCGAAGAACTGCACGTCATCAGCGTCGGCAGCGCGCGTTGCCTGCATTGGGTGGCGAACAAACCGCAAGAAATCGATGCCGATCAACTGCGCTACAGCCTTGAGGATCACCTCGGTTCCTGCGTGATTGAACTCGATCAACAGGCCCGACTGATCAGCCAGGAAGGCTATTACCCGTTTGGCGAAACAGCGTGGATGGCCGCACGCTCAGCGCTTGAAGTGAGTTACAGGTTCGTCCGTTATTCGGGCAAGGAAATGGATATCAGTGGGCTGTATTACTACGGTGCCCGTTATTACGCGCCGTGGGTGCAGCGTTGGGTAAGCGCAGATCCGGCCGGCGATGTGGATGGCTTGAATCTGTATGGCTTCGTTGGAAATAACCCGTTGCGATACTTCGACGTTCAAGGGCAACAGCGCACGCCTTCTGAGTTATTAACAGTGACCAAGGACTACGAAACCCTGCTGGGCGCCGTAGAACGCAGGCTGGACAAATCAATCTATCAACTGGGCCACTTGAACAGGACCAGAGATATTTACCGCTCCAGCGGCAAGCGAGCGGCACTCACCTTTCTCAACGTTTTCGCTTCTGCCATCACCGCAGGCACGGTGGCAACAGTGGGAACCGTCATCGGCACAGCCGTCACGCTCAATCCCATCGCCGGGATAGGTATCGGAATGGGTGCAGCAGCGATCGCCGCTGACGTAACAGGAGCGCAGATTGACAGGCTTGGCGAAGACAATGCCTATGGATACGCACTCATGCCTGACGGTGCCGACTACGATGTGGGCCGTTTGAAGAAGGAAGTGCAGCCCAAAAGCTGGGCGTCGAAAATAAAAGAAGTGTTCCAAAAATATGACCCTCGCACCACTGAGGGCAATAAGGAGGCATCGCTCGTTGGTGTTATCGGAGCCGCGGATGCGCTGACAGACGGCACTAATCTGGAAAAGTATCTGGCTTTTTTCCGCCTGACTATCGAAGTGACCGAGGCTTTGAACGACTCACTTGGGCAACATGACCTGGATCTCGTAGAAGCAGGTGTTCAGGTGGTTGCCGATTTCCTCGAGTCGCAGAAGGAGTTGTCTGATCTGGCGCTGGAAGAACTGGAGGACCTCGGGCGCGAAAACATCGCGACAGCCCAGGGTACTCGTTATCGTCTCACTCAAATTGAAACCGCCGTGCTTGGCAAAATGAATCGTACCCTCGAGCTGCTGCCAAGGGCGGCGTCACACATTCAGCAGAAAAGCGCGGTAAAAGGATGACAAATATCCGCTTCGCTTCTCGTACCCCAGACCTGGTCGCGAAAGACGGCAGGGGCCTGACTGTCAGACACATCGCTTACTTGCGCAACACCATCGATACGGTGGTGGAACGTCTTGTAACCCAACAGTCTTATAACGCAATCGGTGAAGTGATCGAAAAACGCGATGCACGTTTATCCAGTCCAGATTGCCGTCCCAATGTGACCACCTTGTATTCACTGGCCGGCAAGCCGTTGAAATCCATCAGTGTCGATGCCGGCTGGCGCCTGAATCTGCCGGGGCTGGCGGGTGAGCCGTTGCAGCGCTGGGATGAGCGCGGTAGCCGTTGGCACAGCACCTTCGATGAGCAACTTCGGGTGGTGGCGCTCGCGGAAAATAACAAGGTGGTCGATACGTTCATCTACGCCGATGCGACCGCCGACGGCGGACATAATCTGCGTGGGCAGTTGGTGGAGCAGCACGACTGCTCGGGCACATTGCAGGTGGACAGTTATTCACTGGCCGCGCAGCCGCTGAGCGAAACCCGCACCTTCAACGATGGCGAAGCGTTCGCCAGCCAGTGGCGGTTCAGCCCGCTCGGTATGTTGCTGGAGCAGACCGACGCGGGCGGCCACCGACAACGATCGCATTACAGCCTGGCCGGACAACTCAAACAAACGCACCTGCACATCGGTGGCGTGGGTGATTGGCAGGCAGTGCTGCTGGACATGCGCTACAACGCCGCCAACCAGATCATTGAGCAACTGGCCGGCAACGATGTGCGCAGTCGCTGGACCTACGACCCGGCGGACGGCCGTCTGCACACCCAGTCCAGCCGCATAAGCAACGGCGATGTCCTGCAGGATTTCAAATATTTTTACGACCGCGTCGGCAACATCACACGCATCGAAGATCACAATTTTGAGACCCGCCATTTCGCCAACCAGCTTATCGACGGCCACCGCGACTTCAGCTACGACTCCCTGTATCGACTGATCAGCGCCACCGGTTATGACGATGCACCGCCCGCGGACATTCCCGGTCTGCCGCAACCGGGCGACCCGAACAATCGCCTCAACTACACCCAGACCTACCAGTACGACCACGGCGGTAACCTGACCGAACTGCGCCATGTGCGCGCCGGCAATAGCTACACCCGGCAGATGCGCATCGATCCGCAAAGCAATCGCGGCGTGCGCTGGACACCCGGCGATGGCGAACCGGACTTCGACACGCTGTTCGACCGCCACGGCAATCAGCAGGCCGCCTATTCCGGCAGACCTCTGAGCTGGAATGCGCGGGATGAAGTGCAACAGGTGATCCTCGTGGCACGCGAGAGCCAGATTAATGACCTCGAGCACTACACTTACAGCCAAGGTGCGCGGGTGTTCAAACGCCACGAATATCTCGCCGCCAATACCGAGCACTTCCATCAGGTGCGCTACTTGCCGGACCTGGAAATCCGCACCAAAGACAATGGCGAAGAGCTGCACGTCATCAGCGTCGGCAGCGCGCGCTGCCTGCATTGGGTGGCAAACAAACCCGAAGGCATCGACGCCGATCAACTGCGCTACAGCCTTGAGGATCACCTCGGTTCCTGCGTCATGGAACTGGATCAACAAGCGCAACTGATCAGTCAGGAGGGTTATTACCCGTTTGGTGAAACGGCGTGGATGGCCGCGCAATCAGCGCTGGAAGTGAGCTACAGGTTCGTGCGTTATTCGGGCAAGGAGATGGATGTCAGCGGGCTGTATTACTACGGCGCGCGCTATTACGCGCCGTGGTTGCAGCGCTGGGTCAGTGCGGACCCTGCGGGGGATGTGGACGGGTTGAATCTGTATGCGATGGTGTCAAACAATCCCTTGCTCTACGTCGATACGTCAGGTCAGTGGAAATCTTTGGCGGACAGTCTGCGTGGGCTCGTGGGCATAGCGAAGAAAACCAGCGATTCGATCAGTCAATTGCATGAGTTGGCGACCAAGTTCGACGGACTCATCCCTGAAGACGCATCGATCAACGATACGCGTGCAAACCTGACCTTCGGAAAATTCCTCAAATCAGGCTACGCATTGAGATCAGCTTATAAGGGCGCCAGATTTGCCGGAGGGGTCGGCGCGACAGTAGGCAGCTTTGTCGGGGGGTTGGTCGGCATGGCTGGTGGCCCTGCCGGAGCAGCGAGCGGTGCCGCGGTCGGCGGCTTGATAGGAGGTATTGCAGGCGCAGTAATAGGTGCCATTGCCATCCCGATCATGCGCTACCACTTTCTCAAAAAGGGTTTGAAGCTGACTGAAGTTCTGCATACCGAAGAACTGAAAAATGGTGCCCAAGCGGTCAGCGACGCCGCCCAGTCGGGAGCGGACCTCGCACAAAGCGTGGTGGATGGGGTGACTGATCTGGTGGATGACAGCACCAGACTGCTCAACGGGATCAAACGCTTCACCGAAAACCTCAGCAGCTATTCGCAACCTCTTCAGGATATGTTCTATGACCAGTTCAAACCGCTGGTGGGGGAACAACAACGCGAAATCCTGAAACTGGCGAGAAGCGGCATCGACCCGTTCGAGGCAATCGAGCAAGTGCTCAAAGCAGGAGAGCAAATGTTTGAAGAGCCTAGCGAAGCCGACGGAGTTACCGGACGCATTCAACAACTGCAGCGCTCGATCACAGAAGAACCAAGCCGCAAACCGGTACCTAAACCACGCCTGGATCTGCAGCGTCGACGTCAGGCAGAGCAATCATCCGCATGACCACCGTGGCCCGCGGCAACAGCACGGCGGGCCACGTCAACCCATGCTATCGTGCCCCCCCGTCCTGCCGACCCATCGCCCAGCATGCTGCCGACTTCCCGTACCCTGCGTCTGTCGTTGTATACCCTGCTGATCATCGCCGGCACGGCGCTTGCCGCCACGCTTGCCATCCGTCACGCCGAACGTCAGGCACTGGAAGAAGACGCCGCCCGCGCCAACCAGCAACTGGCGTTGTATGCCAACTCGCTACACACCCTGATCGACCGCTACCGCGCTCTGCCCGCCGTGCTGGCGCTGGATCCGCAACTGCGTACGGCGCTGGCAGGTCCAGTGGATGCCGAAGAACAAGCGGCGCTGAACCTGAAACTGGAAAAGATCAACGGCGCGGCGCAGTCATCGACCCTTGAACTGCTCGATCGCACCGGCCTGGCCGTAGCCGCGAGCAACTGGCGCCTGCCGAGCAGTTACGTCGGCCACAACTATGGTTTCCGTCCGTATTTCAGCCAGACCCGCACCCAAGGCACCGGGCGTTTTTATGCGGTGGGCGTGATCAGCGGGATTCCCGGTTATTTCCTCTCCAGCGCGGTGCTCGGCGACAACGACGAGTTTCTCGGCGCAATGGTGGTCAAGCTGGAATTCCCGGAGCTTGAGCGCGAGTGGCGCCAGGGCAGCGACACGCTGCTGGTCAGCGACGCTCGCGGGATCATTTTCATCGCCAATCAGCCGGGCTGGCGCTACCGCGCACTGCGGCCGCTGAACGCCAGCGACCTGGCCGAGATCAAGGCCACGCGGCAATACGACAAACAATCGTTGCTGCCGCTGACCCACCTGGCGCTGCGCCGTTTCGATGACAACAGCGAGCTGCGCCGCGTCGAAGGCCCGGACGGCACCGCCGATTATTTGTGGGAATCGCTGCCGCTGGCCGCCGAAGGCTGGACCCTGCATTTACTGCGCCGTCCGCAGGTGGCGTTCGAAGACCTGCGCAATGCCGGGCTGGCCGCCGCCGGGGTGTGGCTCGCCGTGGTGTTTCTGCTGCTGTTTCTCAATCAGCGCTGGCGCCTGTCGAAAATCCGCCAGCGCAACCGCGAAGAGCTGGAACGGCTGGTGGAGGAACGCACCCGCGATCTGCGCACCGCGCAGGAAGGTCTGGTGCAATCGGCCAAACTGGCCGCGCTCGGGCAAATGTCCGCCGCGCTCGCGCATGAAATCAATCAACCGCTGACCGCTCAGCGCATGCAGCTGGCGACGCTGCGCCTGCTGCTCGAACATGGCCGCGTCGACGATGCCTACAAAGCGCTGAAACCGGTGGACGACATGCTCACACGCATGGCCGCCCTCACCGGTCATCTCAAGACCTTCGCGCGCAAGAGCCCCAGCGGTTTACGCGAACGTCTCGATCTGGCGACCGTGGTCGATCAAGCCTTGCAATTGCTCGATGCGCGGCTGCGTGACGAACAGGTCAGCCTGGTGCTGCACCTGACCCGCCCGGCGTGGGTGCGCGGTGATGCAATTCGCCTCGAACAGGTATTGATCAACCTGCTGCGCAACGCACTGGATGCGATGCACGGCAAAGCCTGCAAGCGTCTGGAAATCCGTCTGCAGGCCGATGAGCAACTGTGGCACCTGAGCGTCAGCGACAATGGCGGCGGGATTGCCGAAGAACATCTGGCGCAGGTGTTCGACCCGTTCTTCACCACCAAACCGGTGGGTGATGGCCTGGGCCTTGGCCTGGCGGTATCGTTTGCGATCGTGCATGAATCCGGCGGGCGCCTGAGCGCCGAGAATGGCGACACCGGCGCGGTGTTCAGCCTGACTTTGCCGATCGATCTGGAGGCACATATCTGATGCTCAATTCGGTGATGGTCGTTGATGACGAAAGCAGCATTCGCAGCGCCGTCGAACAGTGGCTGAGCCTGTCCGGCTTCGAGGTGCAACTGTTCAGCCGCGCCGAAGAATGCCTCGCCGCCCTGCCGGCGCACTTTGCCGGGGTGATCCTCAGCGACGTGCGCATGCCCGGCATGGGTGGCTTGGCGTTGTTGGCCGAAATGCAGAAACGCGATGCCGATCTGCCGGTGATCCTGCTCACAGGCCACGGCGATGTGCCGATGGCGGTCGAAGCGATGCGCGACGGCGCCTACGACTTTCTGGAAAAACCCTTCAGCCCGGAGAGCCTGCTTGGCAGCCTGCGTCGGGCGCTGGACAAGCGTCGTCTGGTGCTGGAGAACCGCGCGCTGCACGAACAGGCCGACCACCGCGCCAGACTCGATACGACGTTGCTCGGCGTTTCCCGTGGTTTGCAGACCCTGCGCCGGCAAGTGCTGGATCTGGCCGCGTTGCCGGTCAACGTGCTGATCCGCGGCGAAACCGGCAGCGGCAAGGAACTGGTCGCGCGCTGCCTGCATGATTTCGGCCCGCGCGCAGACAAGCCGTTCGTGGCGCTGAACTGCGCGGCGATTCCCGAGCAACTGTTCGAAGCCGAGTTGTTCGGTCACGAGAGCGGCGCGTTCACCGGTGCCTCCGGCAAGCGCATCGGCAAACTCGAATACGCCGATGGCGGCACGCTGTTTCTCGACGAGATCGAAAGCATGCCGCTGGCTCAGCAAGTGAAACTGCTGCGCGTGTTGCAGGAGCAGAAGCTGGAACGGCTGGGCTCGAACCAGAGCATTCGCGTGGATTTGCGTATCGTCGCGGCGACCAAACCGGATCTGCTCGACGAGGCGCGCGCCGGACGTTTCCGCGAAGACCTGGCATATCGCCTGAACGTCGCCGAACTGCGCCTGCCGCCGTTGCGCGAGCGGCGCGAAGACATTCCGTTGCTGTTCGACACCTTCGCCCGCCAGGCCGCCGAGCGCCTCGGTCGCACCTTTGCGCCGTTGAGCGGCGCGCAGCTGAGTCACCTGCTCAGCCATGACTGGCCGGGTAACGTGCGCGAACTGGCGAACGTTGCCGAACGCCAGGTACTGGGGCTGGATGAACCGGTGCCGGGGATCGATCCCGGGCAATCGCTAGCCGCACAGCAGGAAGCGTTTGAGGCGCAATGTCTGCGAGCGGCATTGACCCGGCACAAGGGTGACGTAAAAGCGGTGCTTGAGGAGCTGCAACTGCCGCGCCGGACCTTCAATGAAAAAATGCAGCGGCATCGGTTGAGTCGGGAGATGTTTCTGGCGGAGTGATTTTCTGTGGGGCTGAGAACCATCCCCCTCACCCCAGCCCTCTCCCCCAAGGGGGCGAGGGGGAAAGGGAGCCGATCTGCATGCTATTCAGAATATGTATTCCACTCGGTATCTCAGGTCGAAACACTTCAAATAAACCACTCGGTCAGTCCCCTCTCCCTCCGGGAGAGGGCTAGGGTGAGGGGCTTTCGGCTTGCGCCTCAATAAGCGGAAATCCGCTCATCAAACCAAATCCTTCGGCGATATACCGCTCACCCCTTCCCGTCAGCCCCTCTAAACCGGCCTTCCCCCCGTTGGCACAGCTCCTGCTATAGCCCTGGCAGGCTGCGTTTCGACGCGCTCCACAAAAACAATTAAACGAAGGATCCTTCAATGGATAACTCCAACGCCCTGCCACTTGGGTCGGCGGCTGCGCCGGTCAAAGCAAGAACCACCGCCAGCCGGATCAAATCGATCTTCAGCGGTTCCGTCGGCAACATGGTCGAGTGGTACGACTGGTACGTGTATGCCGCCTTCTCGCTGTACTTCGCGAAAACCTTCTTTCCCGCCGGTTCCACCACTGCGCAATTGATGAACACCGCAGCGATCTTCGCCGTTGGCTTTCTGATGCGTCCGATCGGCGGCTGGCTGATGGGCATGTACGCCGACAAGGTCGGCCGCAAGAAAGCCCTGATGGCCTCGGTCTACCTGATGTGCTTCGGCTCGCTGCTGATCGCACTGAGCCCGAACTACGAAACCATCGGCATCGGCGCGCCGATCCTGCTGGTGTTCGCCCGTCTGCTGCAAGGCCTGTCGGTCGGTGGCGAATACGGCACCTCGGCCACTTACCTCTCGGAAATGGCCACCAAGGAACGTCGCGGCTTCTTCTCCAGCTTCCAGTACGTGACCTTGATCTCCGGCCAGCTCATCGCGCTGGGCGTATTGATCGTGCTGCAAAACACCCTGACCACTGAGCAACTGTACGCGTGGGGCTGGCGCATTCCGTTCGCCATCGGCGCGCTGTGTGCCGTGGTTGCGCTCTACCTGCGTCGTGGCATGGAAGAAACCGAGTCGTTCACCAAGAAAGAAAAGTCCAAAGAAAGCGCCATGCGCACCTTGATGCGCCACCCCAAAGAGCTGTTGACCGTGGTCGGCCTAACCATGGGCGGTACGCTGGCGTTCTACACCTACACCACTTACATGCAGAAGTACCTGGTGAACACGGTGGGCATGAGCATTTCCGATTCGACCACCATCTCCGCTGCCACGCTGTTCCTGTTCATGTGCCTGCAACCGATCATCGGTGGCCTGTCGGACAAGATCGGGCGTCGGCCGATCCTGATCGCTTTCGGCGTGCTGGGGACGATCTTCACCGTGCCGATCCTGATGACACTGCACACCATCCAGACCTGGTGGGGCGCGTTCTTTCTGATCATGGCGGCGCTGATCATCGTCAGTGGCTACACCTCGATCAACGCGGTGGTCAAAGCCGAACTGTTCCCGACCGAAATCCGCGCCCTGGGCGTCGGCCTGCCGTACGCACTGACCGTGTCGATCTTCGGCGGCACCGCCGAATACATCGCGCTGTGGTTCAAGAGCATCGGCATGGAAACCGGTTACTACTGGTACGTGACAGCGTGCATTGCCGTGTCGTTGCTGGTGTACATCACCATGAAAGACACCCAGAAGCATTCGCGCATCGTGACTGACTGATCGGGTTTTACAGCGCCACTGCAACGGTGGCGTTGATGGCCCTTCGCGGGCAGGCTTGCTTACACACTGGATCGGTGGTCGACACCAATCCCTTGCAGGAGCGAGTCTGCCCGCGAATGGGGCTTCGCGGTCTTCAGATCATGACTCCCTTTGCACATCGATTAATCACTAATTAATCCCGCCACCGCATCCTGCCCCTACCTGATCGATGACCTGCGCGACGCTCGCTCTTGCGAAAAAAGCGAAAAACATGCGCCGCCCTTAATATCAAGTTAATCGATAGTTTTTAGCATTATTTTGCACTTTTTAATCAATTTAA
The DNA here is from genome assembly GCF_043496865.1 of Pseudomonas retamae. Taxonomy (NCBI): domain Bacteria; kingdom Pseudomonadati; phylum Pseudomonadota; class Gammaproteobacteria; order Pseudomonadales; family Pseudomonadaceae; genus Pseudomonas; species Pseudomonas retamae. The sequence continues at coordinate 568 of NZ_JBIEIL010000014.1, read as the reverse complement.
TTGGCGTAGCATCAAACCCATGCAAGACACACACGCCAACCCATCCGGAGTAACCGCCATGAAAACCCGACTGATGCTTGCCCTGACCCTGTCCGTACTGGCCGCCAACACCTTCGCTGCCGATGGTTCGGACCGCACCAAATCCGCCGATTTCATTTCCGGCGCCACTGCTGCCATCGAAACCAGCCATTCGGGCACTTATGCCGCTGACGGTTTCGACAAGACCCACATCGGCAAAACCGTCGCCGCCGATGGTTTCGACAAAACCGGTACGGCCGATGCCATCAGCTGAATATCAGCAGTCCCTCACACAGCCCGGCTTCGGCCGGGCTTACTGATTTTCGGGCATTGCAAACATACCTGTGGGAGCGAGCCTGCTCGCGATAGCGCCATATCAGTCAATGCAGTTGTAACCGATACACCGCTATCGCCAGCAGGCTGGCTTGTATGGTAGGACTCGAAGGGGTGGGTGGGACCTCAAGCTGGCTTCTGACTGTTAGCCGCAGTACAGACCGTGGGAGACATCGCCCCACCCCTTCCACCAAAGCGCCGATAAAGAATGCTTCGT